>JALZEA010000012.1 GCA_030862265.1 Actinomycetota bacterium
CTGTCGACAGGCCCAGCGGCCTGGCCACGCTTTTCGCGTTCCCAGGCACGCCCGTGACCGGGCAGTTCACATTGACCGGGGGCCGAGCGAACGCGGCCGCGGCATTGACCGCGTCTACAACTTCCAGCTACCCGACGACCGACGGCAACGTCCGCGGCGCCAAGAGCATCACGTCGTCCAAGGTGGGCAACGTCACCTGGCCGCACGATGTGAATGACGTCTACAAGAAGAAGCTCACTGCGAACCGCAATTACAAGGTCGTACTGAACGGCCCGGGCGGCGCGGACTTCGACCTCGTCGTATATGCCCCAGGAACGAAAGAGATATGGCAGATCCAGGGCGGCTGCTTTGGGTTCGGTGGCGAGTGCAAGCTCGTCGCCTACCCAGGCCTAACCCACGCCGACGAGAAAGCTAAGTTCACTGAGAATCCGCTCGATCAGTGGCCGGCCCTTCCCGCGACCGGCACCTACTACTTCCAGGTCGCCGCGTATCCCGGCTCCGCCGGCAACTACACGCTCAAGATCTCCCGCATCTAATCCCGAAGCCCAGCCCACTAGGGGCCCGGTGTATTAGTCGCGTGCCAAGGGCGCCGAATCCGTCCCCGCGTTGGAGCGGAGGCGCGAATCCGGCCGCTGCGAAGGAGGGGACTCTCGAGGCGATCCGCTCCTTAACGGAACGACGATGTGCGGATCGACGAGAGCGAGCAGGCGAGGCGCCGTTCAGGCGCCCTCCGTCGCGTGCCCCGACGTGCAGCGGACGAGTGAGCGCCTCAACTAGAATGCGAGCCGGACCGGTACCCCTAGTGGACTGGAGCTGAGTACGCCTCGTGGCAACGTCGCCGCCCTCTCCTTTTTCTTATGCGCTCGTCGGAGCGGGGCGCGTCGGCACCGCGGTCGCCGAGCTCTTGCGCCGTGCGGGGCATAAGCCGATAGCCGTCGCTTCCCGTTCCCGCGCGAGCGCGACGCGCGCCGCCAACCTCTTAAGCGCTCCCGTCGTCGAAGTTTCGGATCTCGCTGACGTTGATGTCGTCCTGTTGGGCATAAGCGACGCCGCGTTGGAGTCGGTCGTGGCCGAACTTGCCGGCCGTGTTGATCCTGGGACAGTCGTTGTGCACTTCGCGGGTTCGCTCGGACCCGACGTCCTCGACCCGATCGGAGCGCGCCCGGCCGCGCTGCATCCCGTCCAGGCCTGTCCCGATGTCGCGACCGCGATCGCCCGCCTGCCCGGGTCGGCGTGGGGCGTGACGACTCAACCGGGTCTGCAGGAATGGGCCACTGGGGTGATCGAACGCGATCTATCGGGTCGGGCGGTAACCGTTATCACCGAGGACCGGGCGTTATGGCACGCCGCGGCGGTGATGACGTCCAACGGCGCCGCCGCGATGTTGGCGATCGGGGAGTCGTTGCTGGCTAGTATCGGGATCGCGCGCCCCGAGCAAGTCCTCGGCCCCCTCGCCCGCGGCACGATCCAGAACGCGGTCGAAGGTGGTGGGGGTGGTCCGACCCTGACCGGACCCCTCGTGCGGGATGAACCAGCCACCATCGAACGTCACCTCGTCGCGTTGAGAGAACGCCACCCCACGCTGCTACCCGCGTTCCTCGCTGGGTTGGTCACCATCGTCGCCGCTGCCCGCGAGGCCGGGCGGATAAGCGACGGAGCGGCCGATACGTGGAGATCATTTCTGGAGGAAGAGCGATGGAGATAGCCCGCTCCATCGAAGAGATGCGCATATTTCGCCGGGGCCGCAATTATGGCGCGCAGCTCGGGTTCGTGCCCACCATGGGCGCGCTACATGAAGGCCACCTATCTCTCGTCCGCGCGGCCCGCGCGCGCGATGACGTCGTCGTCATGAGCATCTTCGTCAATCCCACCCAGTTCGGACCTAACGAGGACTTCGCGAGCTACCCGCGCGACGAGGAACGCGATCTGGAGCGCGCGGAAGACGCGGGCGTGGATGTGGTGTTCTTGCCATCGGTTGAGGAGATGTATCCCCACGGGGCGACGACCAGCGTTTCGGTGGGACGGCTGTCAACCATCCTCGAAGGTGCCGACCGGCCCGGTCATTTCGACGGCGTCTGCACGATCGTGGCCAAGCTCTTCAACATCGTCTCGCCGACGAGCGCTTACTTCGGACAGAAGGATGCGCAGCAGGTGGCAGTCGTTAAGAGGATGGTCGCCGACCTCCGGTTCCAAATCGAGATAGTCGTCTGCCCGACCGTTCGCGAGGGCGACCGGTTGGCGCTCAGCAGTCGCAACACGTACCTCGGTGCCGGAGAGAGGGAGCACGCGAGCGCGCTCCACGATGCTCTCGAAGCGGGCCGCGACGTATTCACGTCGGACGGCCCGGACCAGGCGGAGAAGGCGATGTGGGAGCTACTCGTTGCGCACGACCTGCAACCGAGTTATGCGCGGGTAGTCGATCCCGACACCTTCGCCCCCGCAATCGAGCAGCGTCGACCGGCACTCCTCGTTATCGCGGCGCACCTCGGCAAGACGAGATTGATCGACAACCTATTGATCGAAGGAGAGGATGGATGAGACGCACCCTGATGACATCCAAGATCCACCGCGCCACAGTGACCGACGCGAATCTTAACTACGAGGGCAGCATCACGCTCGATCGCGACCTCATGGACGCCGCTGATCTGCTGCCATTCGAGCGCGTGCACGTCCTTGACATCGACAACGGTGCGCGCTTCGAGACCTACGTGATCGAAGGTGAGCGCGGGGGAGGGGACGTCTGCGTGAACGGAGCCGCGGCGAGGCTCGTCCAGCCGGGCGACAAGGTGATTGTGATCTCCTATGGCGATTTCGAAGCAGCCGAGGCCGCTTCCCACTCGCCGGTGATCGTCAGGGTCGACGAGCGCAACCGTCCACTCGCCGAACTCCGCCGGGCTTAGCATCCGCTGATGCTTCTCGCGGCCGACGTCGGCAATACCCAGACCCATCTCGGAGTCTTTGACAAAGACGAGCTGATCCACGAGTGGCGTGCCTCCACCGACAGCTTGAGAACGACCGACGAGTGGGGCTTGCTGTTCGGTCAGTTCCTCGGCCTCGCGGGCTTGGGCTTCGACAGTGGGATTACCGGCGTCGCGATCTGTTCGGTGGTCCCTCGGGCCACTCAGGAACTGCGCGAGATGGCACAGAAGTACTTCGGTTTCCCGCCCGTCGTGGTCGAGCCGGGCATCAAGACGGGGATCGCTATCCTCACCGACAACCCGCGTGAGGTAGGAGCCGACCGCATCGCGAACGCGGTTGCCGCCCACCATCTCTTCCCCGATGAGCCGGTGATCGTGTGCGACTTCGGTACGGCCATTACCATCGACGCGATCTCCGCCAACGGCGAGTACCTCGGTGGTGCGATCGCGACCGGCGTCGATACGAGTGCGACGGCGTTGTTCGCGGCGACCGCACAGCTCAACCGCGTCGAACTCATCGCGCCTCCCAACACGATCGGGAAGACCACGACGACTTCGGTGCAGTCGGGGATCATCTACGGCACGGCGGATCTGGTGGACGGACTCGTCGAGCGCGTCATAAAGGAGTTGGGGGGTCATGCTCGTGTCATCGCGACCGGTGGCTTTGCAGAACTCATCTCCGAGCACTGTCATCGCCTCGAACGGGTCGAAGCGCGTTTGACGCTTCTGGGCCTGCGATTGATCTTCGAGCGGAACGTCGAAGGTGACTGAGGAGTCCGCCTACCCCTATCGGTACCAGCGCACGACGACGGCCGCGGCCGCGCATGAACGTCACGGGTCGCTACAAGCGGGTGGCGAGTCTGGAGAACTCGCCCGTCTTGCCGGGCGAGTTATGACGACTCGGGACCACGGCAAGGTCGCGTTCGCCGATCTTCTCGACGGAACGGGGCGCCTCCAGCTGTTCGCGCAGCATGCCGTCCTCGGAGATGAGGGGATGTCCAAGTTCGCCTCCGTGAACGTCGGTGACATTGTCGGGGCCGAGGGCGAGATCGTCATGACGAAACGAGGCGAACTCTCGCTCCGAGTTACCGACGTGATCGTGCTCGCGAGATGCATGCGACCGATGCCGGATAAGTGGCACGAGATGTCCGACGTCGAGGTCCGTTACCGGCAGCGATATCTGGATCTGCTGTCGAACCCCGAAGCCGTCAAGGCCTTGAACGCAAGGGCCAACGCGAACGCCGCGATCCGTACGTTCCTTGACGAGCGCGGTTTCATCGAGGTCGAAACACCCATCCTGCAGCCCATCGCAGGCGGCGCCGTAGCGCGGCCTTTCGTGACTCACCACAATGCGCTGGACATCGACCTTTATCTGCGCATCGCGCCGGAGCTCTACCTGAAGCGCTTACTTATCGGTGGGCTCGAGAAGGTCTACGAGCTGAACCGCAGCTTCCGCAACGAGGGGATCTCGGCGCGACATAACCCGGAGTACACGATGCTCGAGGCATACGAGGCGTTCGCCGACTACAACGACACGATGGCCCTCGTGGAGGAGCTCGTCGCCGCGGTCGCCGATGCGGTCGTGGGTGAGCACCACCTCCGGCCCCCCTTCCGTCGTCTCACCATGTTCGAGGCGATAGCGGAGGCGACCGAACGCGATCTCGAAGCCCCATGGCGCGCCTCGGACTGGAACGGCGTGCGGACGCAAGCGAAAGAGCTCGGACTCGACGCCGATGACGACGTCAGTCCGGGTCGCGTTCTGTTCGAGATCTACGAGCAACGTGTCGAGAAGGAACTCATCGAACCATCATTCGTCGTCGGCGTCCCGAAAGACGTCTCGCCACTCGCCAAGGATCACCGCAGCATTCCCGGGTTCACCGAACACGCCGATCTCGTCATTGGGGGCGTCGAGATCGCGCCGATCTACTCGGAGCTCAACGACCCCGAAGAGCAACGCCGGCGTTTCGAGTCGCAAGCCGCGGCGCGTGCCGCGGGTGACGAGGAAGCAACGCTCGCCGACGAGGATTTCCTCGATGCCTTGGCCTACGGCATGCCTCCCGCCGGCGGCTTCGGACTGGGCGTCGACCGGCTGCTGATGGAATTACTCGACCTGCCCTCGATCCGCGAAGTCATCCTCTTCCCAACTCTCCGTCCCCAATAACGCCGACATCCGGCGCTTGCAGAGCCGGGGCTTCTCGACGCAGAGCGCTCCGCAACTGAACAACGATGTGCGATCTGCGGAGAGCAAGCCGGCGAGCCGCCGTTCAGGCGGCCTCCGTGCGTGCCCCGGCGAGCAAGCGACGAGTGGAGGCGTCGTGTGGCCCACCGAACGAGCGGCGAAGTGAAGGGTTCGCTCTCGAGTAAGCGACGAGTGGAGGGCGCTGGCAGGATGCGTGGATGAAGCGGTGGGTGGTGACCCTCGTCGGATCGATGCTGTTGTTCGCATGCGATGCCGCGCCCGACGAGGCGATGTTGCGGCCGACGCGCGCACCGGTTGCGAGCCCGACGAGCAGCGACACACGCGTCATCGGTCTGGTTGGAACCTTGACGGGCCCGGACTCCGCGCGCGGCAACGATGCGTGGGAGGGCGCCGATGTCGGCGTGAGTCAACTGAACCAGGACGTCGACCCGGGCCGACCACCGTTCGAGCTTGTGACCCTCGACGACCGCGGCGACCCTCGTACCGCGACGCGTCTTCTCCAGGAACTGGCGTTGCGCGACCGCACGGTCGGGATCATCTATGCAGGGCCCCCGGAGGCTCTCCCTTCAGCCGAGGCCGTCCTTACCCAGACCGGCATCCCGGCGATCCTCTGCTTCGGCGACCTCTACAGCGGGCGATTGTTGCGACCGCATATCTTTCAGGCCTCGCCGCCCTATCTTTGGCAAGCGCGCGCCATCAGTCGCTACCTCTCGGACGATCGCGCCTACGCGAAGACCGGAGCGATCGTCGGGCGCGATCAGAGCGGAGACATCGCGGCCGCGTCACTAAAGGCGGCCGCCCGCGATCAGGACCTGACGCTGGTCATCCGCCGCTATGGAAGCGCCTCCGATGTCGCGTCGGCACTCAAGAAGTTGCGAGGGGCACGAGCCGAGGCCGTGATCTTCCAAGGGTCGGATGATGCCTTCGCTGAAGTTATCGAGGTCCAGGCCGAGCGGGGCCACGACTATCGCGACACACCGCGCGCCCGGATCGGAAGCGCTTCTCGATCGCTGCGCGCGCGAAGGATCCGCAGGGGATGGTGGCATCCTCAGATCCTCGGCTTCGACGCCGTTATCGCGCCCGGCGAGGCCGACCTACCGCCGGGCACGCTCGCGGCCGACTCATACGCGCGCGGCTCCCATGCCTTGCCGGTTCCGTCCTTCGAGAACTTCCAGAGTGCGTTCCAAGGCTGGTGGGGCGATGTCGCGCTCGGCTGGGAGTACCGCGGCTACGACGCGGCGCGCATGATCGGCTGGGCCGCGCAGAACACCCGCCCCGGGGACGACATCGCCCGGACCCTTGAATCGATGAGCGGGGTGCGATTCGGGGGGCTGGACATAACGTTCGGGCCGGACGACCACACCGCGGTCGATCAAACGACCGTTGGACTGTGGGCGATCCCGCGGACCGGCTTCGACCTCGCGGCCACTACCTTGCGCTGGATGCCGCTGGCGCGCGGGTTCTCGATCGACGGGGACCGAACCGCCGTGATGGCCAAAGACTGGCGTTTCTTGTTCCGAAATCCGCCACCCCCGGACGGCCCCGCCCCGCGCGTCACCCGGATGCGCTACGCCGTCAACAGTCCAAGGTCGGACACCATTCACTAAGGACTTAAGTACTTTGCAAACGACTCTTGTCTCTTCATTCCAGGGGTCATTCAGAGACAACAGCCGTTTGGCCCTTATATCCACGCCTTGGGAGGCCGAAGACTTGAGTGGGAACGATTCAGGTGGTTTGAGCGTTCTAACGGGATAAGTAGGGGAAAGACATCCCTACCTATACTGATCACGACCGGCTAGAGAAAGAGGGACGCCTTGTTCGAGCGTTTCACAGACCGGGCCCGCCGGGTCGTCGTGCTCGCCCAAGAGGAAGCACGACTGCTTAACCACAACTACATCGGTACCGAGCACATCTTGCTCGGCCTCATCCACGAAGGCGAGGGAGTCGCCGCTAAGGCGCTCGAGTCGCTTGGGATCTCGCTGGAGAAGGTGCGTCAGCAGGTCGAAGAGATAATCGGCGCCGGCCAATCGCCGCCGTCGGGTCACATCCCGTTCACGCCGCGTGCCAAGAAGGTCCTCGAACTCTCGTTGCGCGAGGCCCTGCAACTCGGCCACAACTACATCGGTACCGAGCACATCCTGCTCGGGCTCATCCGCGAGGGCGAGGGCGTCGCCGCCCAGGTCCTCGTGAAGCTCGGCGCCGATCTCGGGCGCGTCCGCCAGCAGGTCATCCAGCTCCTGTCGGGGTACTCCTCGAAAGAGGGCGCGCCTACGGGAGCGCCGGGCGAAGCCGCGCAGGGCAGCCTCGTGCTCGACCAGTTCGGACGCAACCTGACGCAGCTTGCCCGCGAGAACAAACTCGATCCCGTCATCGGCAGAGAGAACGAGATCGAGCGCGTCATGCAGGTCCTCTCGCGTCGCACGAAGAACAACCCCGTGCTCATCGGCGAGCCCGGCGTCGGTAAAACCGCGATCGTCGAAGGCCTCGCGCAGCGCATCGTCAAGGGCGAGGTTCCCGAGACGATCACCGACCGCCAGCTGTACACGCTCGACCTCGGCGCGCTTGTCGCCGGCTCTCGCTACCGGGGTGACTTCGAGGAGCGCCTCAAGAAGGTCCTCAAAGAGATCAAGACGCGTGGCGACATCATCCTGTTCATCGACGAACTCCACACGCTCGTCGGTGCGGGCGCCGCGGAGGGTGCGATCGACGCGGCAAGCATCCTCAAGCCGATGCTCGCGCGCGGCGAACTCCAGACGATCGGCGCCACGACGCTCGACGAGTACCGCAAGCACCTCGAGAAGGATGCCGCCCTCGAGCGGCGCTTCCAGCCGATCAAGGTGCCCGAGCCGACCGTCGCGCACACGATTGAGATCCTCAAAGGGCTGCGCGATCGTTACGAGGCCCATCACCGCGTGCACATCACGGATAACGCACTCGTCGCGGCGAGCAACCTGGCCGACCGCTACATCTCGGACAGGTTCTTGCCCGACAAAGCCATCGACCTCATCGACGAGGCCGGCTCGCGCTTGCGCATCCGGCGCATGAGCGCGCCGCCCGACTATCGCGAGCTCGAAGAGAAGATCGCCGAGACGCGCTCTAAGAAGGAGCAAGCGATCGAGGCGCAGGACTTCGAGCGGGCGAAAGACTTCCGCGAGGAAGAGGTTCGCCTCATGGCCGAACGTTCGGAGAAAGAAACCGAATGGAAGGCTGCCGAAGGCGAGGCATTCGCGGAGGTCGACGAGGAAGAGATCGCCGAGGTCCTTTCCGGTTGGACCGGCATCCCCGTGATGTCGCTGACCGAGGAGGAGACCGCCAAGTTGCTGCGCATGGAGGACGAGCTCCACAAGCGCATCGTCGGCCAGCACGACGCGATCGAGGCTGTGTCTCGCTCGATCCGTCGCACGCGCGCGGGTCTCAAGGATCCGAAGCGTCCGGCCGGCTCGTTCATCTTCCTCGGGCCCTCGGGTGTCGGGAAGACCGAGACCGCCAAGACGCTCGCCGAGTTCCTGTTCGGTGACGAGGACGCGCTCATCCAGCTCGACATGTCGGAATACATGGAGAAGCACACCGTGAGCCGCCTCGTCGGTTCGCCTCCGGGCTACGTCGGTTACGAAGAGGGCGGCCAGCTCACCGAAGCGGTGCGGCGCCGTCCGTACGCGGTCGTGCTGCTCGACGAGATCGAGAAGGCACACCCCGACGTGTTCAACACGCTGCTGCAGATCCTCGAGGACGGTCGTCTGACGGACGCGCAGGGCAAGGCGGTCGACTTCAAGAACACCGTGATCATCATGACGTCTAACCTCGGCACGCGCGATCTGCGCAAGCCGGCGATGGGCTTCGGCCAAGCCGGGGAAGAGTTGACCTACGAGAAGATGAAGGAGCGCGTCGGCGAGGAACTTAAGAAGAACTTCCGACCCGAGTTCCTCAACCGCATCGACGAGGTCATCGTCTTCCACGAGCTGCGCCGTGACGAGGTCAAGTCGATCGTCGACCTCATGATCCGCAGGCTTGAAGGCCAGCTCCGCAGCCAGGACGTCGGGATCGAGCTGACCGAGACGGCGAAGGAATTGCTCGCGGCGAGGGGTTACGACCCCGCTCTCGGCGCCCGGCCGTTGCGCCGCAGCATCCAGCGCCTGGTCGAGGACCCGTTGTCCGAGAAGATCCTGTGGAAGGAATACGAGGCAGGCGACATCATCATCGTGGACGTCGACAAGAACGCTGAGACGAACGAAGACGAGATCGTCTTCCGCAAGGCCGAGCGTGCGCCGGATGCGGTACCGGTGGAACTCGCCGGTGCCGGCGTCGGCGACGGCGAAGGCGATTCACCGTCAACCGAGTAGAAGTCAGTTCTCGCGACGCAGGCGTCGTCAGATAGATAAAGGGCCGCCCCTGAGGGGCGGCCC
>JALZEA010000069.1 GCA_030862265.1 Actinomycetota bacterium
AAGGAGCGCTCGGCGGCGCATACTCGACGTTCCCACCCGTGCACCTCTCGGTAGCGCCAGCAATCTCTCTTCTCCGGTCGCCTCCTCTCCACCGAGAACGACATCGTGTGGTGCCGCGCGGCTTGGCACCGCCGCGATCCCGCATCTTCGATCCAACACACTGGTCAGGTCCTTGGCGGAGTGAACCCCGGCATCGGCGCGGCCTTCGATGACGGCACGCTCGACCTCGCTCGTGAAGATGCCCTTCGCGCCTATCTGCGCGAAGGGCCGAGGATCGCGATCGCCGGTGGTCGTCACCACGAGCACATCGATCTCGATACCGGGATGTGCGCGCCGCAATAGTCCGGCGACGATGTCGGTCTGCGCGCGCGCTAACCGGGAGCCGCGCGTCGCGAGGGTTAGACGTTCAGGAACCATCAACTTTTTTCGCGAATGACGCCGGAATGACCGAAAAAAAGTTGGTGGTCAGTCATCGTCGAGCTCGAATAGCTCCCGCAACGCGGTGAGGTACATGTACCCCTGCTTCGAGCTCGCCAGCTCCGTCGCCCGCGCGATCGGCGGTTCGAGGAGCTTGGACACGATCTGCTTGGTGATGGCGTCGAGTGCGGCACGTTGATCGGCGGGCAGCTGGAACTCGTCTTGGACTCGCGCGAGCTCGCCGGAACGGATCGCCTCCGCCCACGCGGCAAGCGCCGACGCGGTCGGTCCGACCTCCGTAGAGCGCTGCCACTCGAGGTAGCTGTCGACCTCGGCGGCAATGATCTCCTCGACCCGCTGAACCTCCGAGCGACGGGAACCGATCCCCGCTTCCACGACCTCGCGCAGGTCGTCGATGTCGCTCAGCACGACACCATCGAGTTCGCGGACCGAGGGTTCGACGTCCCGAGGCACCGCGATGTCGACGACGAACAATGGGGTACCGGGCGACCGATGCGTCAGGGCGCCCTCGACGACGGGCCTCTCGATCACTGTGTTCGACGCGGTGGTGGAGGTGATGAGGATGTCGACGGTTGCGAGCACGTCCGGAAGCTCGGTCAACGGACGGGACGTCGCGGAGAAGCGAGCCGCCAGTTCGTCGCCTCGCTCCTCGGTCCGATTGACGACGGTCACATCGGCAGCCCCGGCGGATGCCAGCGCGGTTGCCGCCAGTGCGCCCATCTTGCCCGCGCCGACGATCGCGATCTTCCTACCGGAGAGGTCGCCGCCGAACGCGCGGCGCGCGAGTTCGACCGCCGCGGACGAGATCGACACCGGGTTGCGCCCGATAGCGGTCTCGGTCCGAGCCCGCTTCCCGACGCGGAGGGCCTTGCGGAACGCGGCGGTCAACGCGCGCTGCGCGCTCGATTCTTCGACCGCGGCCTGGAACGCGCGGCGTACCTGGCCGAGGATCTCGGACTCCCCCAGCACCATCGAATCGATGCCCGCGGCAACCCGGAAGAGGTGACGCAGCGCGGTGTCGTCGGAATACGTGTAGAGGCGGTCGACGAAATCCTCCGGGGCGACATGGCAGAACTCGGCGAGGAAGTTGCGGAGATCCTGGGCCCCCCCATGGAACTTCGTGACCGCGGCGTAGACCTCGATGCGGTTACAGGTCGAGAGCACCGCGCTCTCAAGGACGTGTTCGTACGTGCTCAGTTGATGGAGGGCCTTTGGTAGGCGCTCTTCGGAGATCGCCAGGCGCTCGAGAAGATCGACCGGCGCCGTGTTGTGGTTGACACCTACAACGACGAGCGACATGCGGTCCAAACTACCGCCCGGCGGAGAGCCGACGATTAGCTTCGCGTGCGGTCGCGATGGCCTGGACGCGCTGCTGGAAGAACGACAGGATCTGGAGTTCGGTGGAGAGGTCGACCTTGCGGACGGTGACGTCCGGCGGGACCGTCACGACCATCGGAGCGAAGTTGAGGATCGATTTCACGCCCGCGTCCGACAAGCGGTCGGCGACCTCCTGGGCGGAACCGGGGGGCGTGGCGATAACCCCGATCGAGACGCCGTCATCGGCGACGACGTCCTTCAGGTCGTCGAGGTGGCGAACCGTGAGACCCGCTATCTCGGAACCGATCACCTTGTCATCTACGTCGAACAGAGCGGTGATGCGGAAGCCTCTCTCTGAGAAACCCTTGTA
This sequence comes from Actinomycetota bacterium, assembly GCA_030862265.1. Taxonomy (GTDB): domain Bacteria; phylum Actinomycetota; class CADDZG01; order CADDZG01; family WHSQ01; genus JALZEA01. The sequence continues at coordinate 2,126 of JALZEA010000069.1, forward strand.
GGAGGCGAGCGCGCGGCCGAGGTTCCCGGCGCCGACGATCGCGACGTGCCAGTCCTGGGTGAGGCCGAGCTCGCGGGTGATCTGGTAGAGGAGGTACTCGACGTCGTAGCCGACGCCGCGTGTTCCGTAAGAACCCAGATAGGAGAGATCCTTGCGGACCTTCGCCGCGTTCACGCCGGCAAGCGACGCGAGCTCCTCCGATGAGACGGTCAGCTGGCCGCGTCCTTCGGCGAGGTCCAGTAAGGACCTCAGGTAGACCGGGAGGCGGGCGACGGTCGCTTCGGGGATCGGTCTCGACGGCATAGCCGAGCCATCCTAGCCGACCTTGTGAGCGCACTCACAAAGTCGAAAGTGCCCATCTACCTGCATATTTGGGTTCTAGGCACCCTCGCACAACGAGGACATTGTGGATTTGTGCAAGGGGGCCAGCAGCGCGGCGCAGCGGACGGGAGTTACGGCTTCTAGAGGATCCTCGTGGCGAATTCGACGGCGAGGAGCCCTCCCATGAGCGCAACGATCACACCGATGAACGCCCACAGCGCCCGCTGCCATGCTTTTCGGAGACCTCTTCCGCCGAGGATGGTTGGGAGTCCGTAATAGCGAGAGAGTGCGCTTCGCTCTCTCTCGAATTCCAGTCCCTGGCCCATCACTGCACGATACGTCGCAAACGCGAGGCGCCCCCTCCGATCAGATGCGGGCGAGGAAGTCGAGGCCCAGGGCGTCGAAGCCTTTCTGGATCCAGATCGACAGGTTGAACAGCGAGTTCGTCAGGAACAACAGGCCAGCTCCGATCAACAACGCGCCGCTCGCCAAGGTGATCGCCTGGGTGTGCCGTCGCAGCCACTTCACCGCGCCGGTCAGCCGGGCAACTCCCAACGCCGCGAGGATGAACGGAAGTCCCAGCCCCAGCGAGTAGAACGCCAAGCCCAGCGCGCCGCGGCCGAGGTTCGCTCCCGTGGATAGTGCCAGGACGCTCGCGAGGATCGGCCCGATGCAAGGACTCCAGCCGAACGCGAACGCGGCCCCCATAACCGCGCTCCCTCCCAGACCTCCGGCTTGGACATGCAACCGGCGTTCGCGTTGCAGCGCGGGGAGCTTCACCATCCCGATGAAGAACAAGCCCATGACGATGATGAAGACCCCCCCGATGCGCGTGAGAAGCACCTGGTTGGAGTTGAGGAAGGAACCGAGCAGGCTCGCGGTCGCGCCCAGCGGCACGAAGATCGCGGTGAAGCCGGCCACGAACGCGAGAGCCGGCGGCAACGTCTTGCGCGCCGAAACAGTTTCGCCCGAGGCGGCGACCCCCGACATGTAGGAGAGGTAGCCCGGCACGAGAGGCAACACGCAGGGCGACAGGAACGAGATGATCCCTGCCGCGAACGCGAGCGGGAAGAGCCAGACGGAAGCGGGGTCGACCTCAGGCATCGCGGCGCAGCAACAGGTCGATCAATTCGGCCAATCGTTGGGCGTCGAGGGGGCCGGCGACGTGCTCAACGAGGACACCGTCGGAGTCGACGAAGAAGGTTTCCGGCTGGCCGGTCAAACCGTAATCCTGATAGATCGTCTGGCTCTCGTCGCGGACCGAGGGATAGTCGAGGCCGTGCTCGTCGACGAATGCGAGCGCGTCCGACCGCCCGTCTTTGATGTCGATCCCGAGGAAGTGGATGCGGTCGCCGTAGACCTCGAATGCCTCCCTGAGCAACGGCGCTTCGTCTTCGCACGGGCCACACCACGACGCCCAGAAGTTCATAACCACCGGCTTACCTTCGAGATCGGATAGAGACAAGGACCCATCCCCGACCAGCAACGGCGCGGTGAACTGCGGGACGCGGTCGCCGGGTCGGGGCTGAGCGTCGCTTCGGTAAGTACCCAGTCCGACCACCACGAGGAACGCCACCGCGGGTACCAGGATGAGCAGGGCGTTTCGGGATAAGAACTTCGACATCGCCGCCATCTTCGCGTGCTCGAGATGGGCTATGGACTCGATGCGACCGGCGTGATTGACTGAATGACGAGGAGGGGTGTGCCTTCGGGCCACCCCTTTTCCGCGCCCCTCGTACGCCGGCCGACCTAGGAGGTGGCGCGTGGATGTTGCCGTGGTACCGCTGCTATCGAGCCTCGAACCGAGCGCTTTCGAGAGATTGATGGCTCGTAGCGTGACTCGTTCGCTGCCCCGGGGCCGCGTCCTCTTCCTCTCGGGCGAAGCTCGTGCCCGGGCTCATTTCGTGCTGGACGGCTCCTTCTTCCTGCTCCGACGCGATCCGTCGGGTGCGGAATCCGTGAACGGCTTCGCGACGCGTGGCCGGCTGCTCGACGAGATCGGCACCGTCGATGGTGAACCCCATACTTGTGACGCCATCGCCGCATCGGATGCGATCGTGCTCGGCGTCGACGCGTCTGCACTACGCGACGAGCTCGACCGCAGCGTCCCACTTGCCAAAGAGCTCGCCCGCCAACTGGAGGCGAGGCTGCGCTGGATGACTACGGCAGCCACGGAGCGAGCGTCGTGCCGCGTGGCCGGCCGGGTCGCCGGACGCCTATTGGATCTCGCCAGCCAGCTCGGCGAGGAGCGAGGTGGGGTCATCGAGTTCGACCTGCCCGTACAGCAAGAGCAGCTTGCGCTACTGGCCGGGACGACTCGGGAAAGCGCGTGCAAGACGATGCGCGCCCTCAAGGACAAAGGAGTGCTCGACTATCGCGGCCGGAGACTGAGGATCCTGCGGCCCGACGCGCTCGACTACCTCAGGTGCGGAGAGCGCGCCGCAGGACCTTCCCCGTCAGGAGGTGCGGGAGTTCGTCGACGATCTCGATCGAGGTCGGGCACTTGAAGCGCGCCAGCCGCTCCTGCACACCGGCCAGCAATGCCTCCTCATCGGCGCTTGCACCGGGAGCGAGCACCACGAAGGCTTTGACCGTCTCGCCCGTGTATGGATGCGGCGACCCGACCGCGGCCGCCTCCTCGACCTCCGGTAAGGCCATCAAGGCGGCTTCCACTTCCGAAGGGAAGACGTTGAAACCGGACACGATGATGAGGTCGCGCTTGCGATCGACGATGTAGAGATAGCCATCCTCGTCCTGCACCGCGATGTCGCCGGTGTGGAACCATCCATCGTGCAGCACTGCCTTAGTGGCTTCGTCGTTACGCCAGTAACCCTGGAAGACGTTCGGCCCCCGCACCACGATTTCGCCCGGGTCCCCGAGTTCCACGTCATGGCCCGCCTCGTTGACTAACCTGAGCTGCACATTCGGCAGCGCCATGCCGATCGAACCAGGACGCGGCTTGTCGGTCATGCGGTTCGATGTCAGGGTGGGTGCCGTCTCGGTCAGTCCGTAACCCTCGTAGATGTCGATGCCGAACAGATCGCGGAACTCACGCAACACGTCCGCCGGCAGGGGGGCCGCTCCGGAGATCGCCAGACGCACGCTCGAAAGGTCGTACTGATCTGCTCCCGGCGTCGCGCACCACGCGCTATACATCGGCGGAGCGCCGAACAAGATCGTCACTTTGTGCTGCTGTATCCAGCCGAGCGTCACGACGGGTTCGAAGCGCTCGACGAGAACACCGGTCGCTCCGTTCATCACGAGCAATCCCAACGTCACATTGAGTCCGAAGATGTGGAAGAGCGGAAGCGCGAGGAAAAGGACGTCGTCTTCGGTGACGTGCGCATCGGGGATCTGCATCTGCTGATCAAGATTCGCAAGCAGGTTTCCGTGGGAGAGCATTGCGGCCTTCGGCTCGCCGGTCGTGCCGGATGTGTAGGCAAGCACCGCGAGGTCGTCGTCGGAGATCTCGATCTCGGGCGCGGCTTCGCCGAGAGGGCCGAGTCGGTCCCACTCGTCGATGGTGACGATGTCGACGTCATCGACCGCGGCTTTAACCACTTTCCCGAACGTGCCCCCGGTCAAGACGACCTTGCTCTCGGAGTGTTCGATCACGCGTCTGATCTCGGGTGCCGTGAGCATCGCGTTTAGAGGTACGACGACGGCACCCGCGCGCAGGATCCCGAAATAGGCGTAAGGGAAATGCAGGACGTTGCTCATCGCGAGGGTGACACGATCACCGGGTTGAACGCCGAGTTGCATCAGTCCGCGTGCGACGCGATCCACTTCCGCGTCGAAGGCGGCGAACGTCACCGTCGATCCGTCGGGCACGACGAATGCCTTCTTCGACCCGGCGCGGGCGGCGGTCTTGCGCAGGAGTTCGGCGAGCCCCATCACGTCCAATCCTCTAACGTTTCGGCCTCTTCTGCAAACTCTTGCAAGCGTTTGCTTGCCACAAGCAACTCCCAAGTCCTGGAAATATCTCAAGGCCCCGGGGGGCGACGCCGAAGCTAGGAACGGAGTCTTTGGAAGGTGGGACGAAGGATCGCACGGCTTTCAAGCCGTGACACGAGCCTCCCAGCCCGCCCAAGCCGGCCCACGTCTAGAGACTCCACGTGAACGCCTCCGGGTTCGCCCGGGGGCGTTCTTGCGTGGCCGTATGCGGGGGGCCCGAAGCGGTGCGAACATCCAAACCCTCATGCCGACGACACCCCCGCAGATCCAGTGCTCGACCGGTCCGTTCTGGGCGTTCGAGCTCGACCAGACCCTCGATCTGATCGCCGAGGCCGGTTTCACCGAGATCGAGTTGATGGTCACGCGCGACCGTCGCACCCAGCATGCGGAGATCCCCGCACGCCTGGCCGCCGAACGCAAGCTGAAGATCGCCTCCGTGCACGGACCCTTCCTGGCGATCACGAAGACGGTCTGGGGTCAGGACCCGATGGGCAAGGTGACCCGGGGGGTCGACATGTCCCGCGAGCTCGGCGCCGACACCTACGTGGTCCACCCCCCCTTCCTATGGGAGCGCCGCTTCGCGCGCTGGATCGAGGCGGAATCCGAGGCCTATAGCGCCGAGGAAGGGGTGCGGGTCGCGGTCGAAACGATGTACCCGGTCTGGATGGCGGGACGCAGGATGCGAGCCTACCGATGGCTCGAGCCGGCCACCCTGGCGGCGGCCGCCCCGATGGTCGTCCTCGACACGAGCCACGTCACCGTCGCCCGCCACGACATCCTGGATTCCTATCGGGCGCTGAAGGAGCGGCTCGTCCATGTCCATCTCTCGAACAATGCCGGGGATGGACGCGACGGCCACCTCGAGCTGGAGCAAGGGATCCTGCCGCTCGACCGTCTCCTCGGCGAGCTTCATCGGAGCAACTATGACGGTGCGGTGTCGTTGGAGGTATCGGTGCGCCGCTACATCGAGAGACCCAAAGAGCTCGTGGCCATGCTGAGGCGCAACCGCGAGTACGTTGAGGATCGGATCTCCGGAACCGACCGGGTAGCGAAAGGGATGCCACGTCCGAGATGAGCGCGTCTGGCGGCGATAAGCGCAGCGTCAGGGTATTAGTGGTCGACGACACCGACCATGTGCGCAACATGCTCGTCGACATGCTGGAGCTCGATGGGTTCGAGGTTGTCGGCCAGGCGGCTTCGGGCGACGAAGCCGTGTCCATCGTCGAGGGCAGCGGGCCCGACGTCATCGTGATGGATTACAAGATGCCCGGGATGGACGGCCTCACCGCGGCGCGGGCGATCCGCGCCCAGCGGAGCGAGCAAGCGATCATCCTCTACACCGCTTATCTCGACCCGCAGATCGAGGCCGAGGCGAAAGCGGCGGGCGTCGCCCTGTGCATCGGCAAGGTCGAGGGCCTCAACCAGCTCGAGCGCCACATCACCGAGCTGTGCCGCGACCTCGGCCGGGGCTGACCAACTCCGCCGAGATTGCATGCGGTGGCGGTTTCCGCTACCGACGCAATCTCAGCCTGCGGGTGGTTGACTTAGTACTGTTTACACAGTAGATATAGGCCCTTCTTCAGGAGGGCCTTTCGATGTGCGAGACGTGCGGTTGCTACATTCCTAGCCCCCCGAAGCCCGAAGCGCAACGGCGTGCGGAAGGCCAGTGGGCGCTGGGTTATCTCGAACCCTTGAATCCCGCGGAGACCGCCAAGCGGGAAGACGACGGGCTCAACGTCCGCGCCCGCATCGAGTCGACCTACGCGAAGAAGGGCTTCGCGACGATCTGGCCCTCGGACCTGCGTAGCCGCTTCCGCTGGCACGGCCTGTACACCCAGCGCCCTGAAACGGACGGCTACTTCATGCTGCGCGTCCGCATCCCCGGCGGGCAGCTGACCGCCGCGCAGACGGAGGTCATTGGAACCATCTCCGAGGATTACGGGCGGGACGTCGCCGACGTCACCGATCGCCAGAATGTGCAGCTCCACTGGATCCGGATCGAAGACATGCCCGCGATCTGGGACGCGCTCGAGGGGGTCGGGCTCTCCACGACGGAAGCGTGCGGAGACACACCACGCAACCTGCTCGGTTGTCCTTTGGCCGGCGTCGATGCCGACGAGTACATCGACGCCTCGAGCGTGCTTGCCGAGACGAACGCGGCCCTGGTCGGCAATCCCGAGTTCTCGAACCTGCCGCGCAAGTACAAGATCTCGATCTCCGGCTGCGCCCATCACTGCGCGCAACCCGAGATCAACGACATCGGGCTCGCCGGCACGATCGGACCGGAAGGAGCGCCCGGTTTCGATCTCTGGGTCGGCGGTGGGCTGAGTACGAACCCGATGTTCGCCAAGCGGCTGAACGCCTTCGTCGCGGAAGACCAGGTGACCGACGTCGTGCTCGGGATCACAACGGTGTTCAGAGAGTGGGGCTATCGCCGCGCGCGCAATCGGGCGCGCATGAAGTTCTTGGTGCAGGACTGGGGGCCGCGGAAGTTCCGCGAGGTGCTCGAAGACACGATCGGGTTCGGGCTGACCGATTTCGATCCCCCGTCGATGAACGGTTCGTCACACCGCGAGCACATAGGCGTCGGCAACCAGAAGGACGGCTTGCGCTACGTCGGCTTTGCCCCGCGCGCGGGACGCATCGCGGGGCACCAGTTGCGCGCGATCGCGCGCCTGTCCACGCGCTACGCAAACGGCCGCGTCCGCACTACCACTCAACAGAAGATGGTCATCCTCGACGTCCCCGACGACAACGTCGAGGCGTTGATCGCGGAACTCGATGCCCTCGACCTGCCGGTGAGGGCGAATGCGTTCCGGCGCGGCACGATGGCCTGCACGGGCATCGAGTTCTGCAAGCTCGCGATCGTCGAGACGAAAGGGCGCGCGGCGGAGCTCTATCGCTACCTAGAACGGAAGCTTCCGGGCTTCGAGGAGGATGTCCGCATCAATGTCAACGGCTGCCCGAACTCCTGCGCGCGCTTCCAGGTCGCCGATATCGGCCTCATGGGTTGCCTCGTGACCGAGAAGTTCCATGTCGTCGACCACCTCGGTGAACAGATCGAAGAGCGGCGCAAGGTCGAGGCCTATCTCGTTCATCTCGGGGGACATCTAGGTGACGCGCGCTCGTTCGGACGCAAGGTGAAGGGCGTCAAGGTGGGGGCGCACGAGCTGGGCCCATACGTCGAAGCGCTGATCCGCCGCTACCGGTCGCAGCGCGCCGCCGACGACACGTTCGCGTCGTTCGTCGCCCGTCTCAGTGATCGCGAGTTGGTGGAATTCGGGGCTAAGCCCACGGGCCTACTCGCCACGCCGGCGTCGACGGTGATCGCGGAGCCGCGGGCATCATGAGCCTGCCCGAACGCGCCTTCGTCGCCCCCGAGGAGCATTACGCCGAACTCGACCGGGCCCAACCAAACGACATCCTGGCGTGGTGCGCGACGACGATCGACCGTCTGGCGATCGCCACGTCGTTCCAGTCCTCCGGGCTCGTGCTGTTGCACATGCTGAGGGGTATCAGGGCCGATCTGCCCGTCCTGTTCCTCGACACCGGTTTCCACTTCGAGGAAACGCTGGACTTCAAAGAGCGCATCGCGAAGATGTGGGAGCTCAATGTCGTCGAACTCCGCGGCGAACACGGCAACATCCAGCGGCAAGCGGAGTTGCACGGGGCCGAGCTTTACAAGGGCGATCCCGATAAGTGCTGCCACATCAACAAGGTCCTCCCCCTGCAGCGCGCCCTCGCCGGATACGACGGTTGGATCTCGGGGCTCCGACGCGACCAGTCGCCGATGCGCGCCGAGACACCGATCATCGAGGCCCAGATGCTCCCGTCGGGCGACGAGATCCTCAAGATCCACCCCTTGGCCCGTTGGACGCGCGAGGACGTCGCCGCCTACGTCACACGCCACGACATCCCGACGCATCCCTTGCTGGAGATGGGCTTCGCATCGATCGGTTGTTGGCCCTGCACGCGTCCGATAGGACAAGGCGAAGACGAAAGAGCGGGGCGCTGGGACGGAACGGGCAAGAGCGAATGCGGGATCCACAGCTTCGGGCGCGAGCACGGACCACGCCAGACCGAAGCAGAGCAGTAACGATGTCGGTGCGCGCAGTTCCCTTCTACTGTCCTTACTGCGCGGAGCAGACCATCGAGCCCGTTGCCGATGATTCCTATTACTGCGCGTCGTGCGACCGCCGCTTCACGGTCACGTTCAAGGGCCTCGGCGAACCGCCTTTAGCATGACCTCATGAGGCGAAACACAGTTGTTGCGTTGGGATTTCTGCTCGTGGCGATAACGATCGCCGGCGTGTTCGGCGTGATCCGCGCCTGGTCGCTCGCCAGTCTTTAGTCTAGAAAAACGCTCCCTGGCGGCGCTCAAGGTTCTCGTAGAGCATCTGCTGGATCCGATCCCGGATCCGGTCCGAGAGATCGAACACGAGCATCGCGTCGTCGGCCGCGTCTTCCGGGTAGTCGTCCATCGGGATCGGCTCCCCGAACTCGATGACCCACCGAGACGGCAACGGTAGGGCACCGAGGGGGCCGAGTAGCGGGAACGTCGGCGTGATCGGGAAGTACGGAAAACCGAACGCCTTCGCGATGAAGCGAGCGTCGGCGATCATCGGATAGGCCTCCTCGGCTCCGACGATCGAGACCGGGATGATCGGGACGCCGGTCTTGAGCGCGATCTCGATGAAGCCACCACGGCCGAAACGCTGCAGCTTGTAGCGCTCGCGCCACCCCTTGCCGACCCCCTTGTAGCCCTCGGGGAACACACCTACCAGTTCGCCGCGGCGGAGCAACTCGATCGCGTCCTCGTCGCAGGCGACGGCGTTGCCGGTCTTGCGCGCGAGGGGGCCGATGAACGGCATCCGGAAGGCGAGGTTCGCCGCGATGTTGCGCACCGTGCGCTCGCGCGGGTGCTCGATGGCGACGGCGTATTGCATCATGACCGCGTCCATCGGGATGGTTCCGGAGTGGTTCGCGACGAGTAGCGCGGCACCCTCATCGGGGATGCGCTCGATGCCCAGCGTCTTCACGCGGAAGTAATGCTCGTACAGCGGCCCCGCCAGAGGCAGCAGGATCTCGCGCGCCAGCTCGGGGTCGTAGCCGAAGTCGTCGATCGGGTAATCACCCGCCAGCCGGCGCCGCCCGAAATCTTCAACCCACTGCAGGAACCCCGAAGGCTTGGCCGGCAGCGCAGCACGTGCCGCCTCGGAAGGTGGTTGCGTCGAGGGGTGTCGCCGTCGCGCGTCGCCCCCATGC
>JALZEA010000134.1 GCA_030862265.1 Actinomycetota bacterium
TCGAAGAGGTCGGGATCGCGTTCCTCGAGCACGTCTTGCGGGGAGCCGACGACGAGATGGTGGTCGACGTCGCGCGACTGGAGCGGGCGCTGATCAAGGTTCGATTTGGTGACAGCGCGCAGTACGACCTGGAGTGGAGTCGCGATCCGAGCCTGATCTTGCCGCGTTTGGTGGATGGTTCGCCGATCGGGCCAGACGTGCCCCGCGGACGATTCCTGATCAACGTCTCCGCGCGGTTACCTCATCTCTTCAGGGTCACGGAGCTCTCCGGCGCCGCGGAGTAGCTGCGGCCCGTTTCATGCTCCAGGAGAGAGGAAGATGCCGAGGAACGTTCCGTAGAGGACGTGGGCGACCAGCGTGACCAGCGCCGTCTGCCTGCCGTAGTTGAGTCCGAACAATCCGGGTGGTTCGAGAACGTTGTGTGCCGCCGGGCCGGATCGCTCAGAAGCCATACGGGGATGAATCCCCGGCAACAACGGGACGATCAATGTAAGAGCAGCAAAGCCGTGCAGCGCGCCGAACAACCCGCCAAGCCACCAGTTCGCCTCGCCCAGGACATCGAAACCAGATGCGTACAGCAGCGCAAAACCCTGTCCGTTGATGAGGTGGACGACAGACCCGACGACGCGCGCCCTGTCGGGATCCTCTACGAAGACCGTCCCCAGCATCATCGGGATGTCCATGCGCGTGAGCCCACCGAGCTGCGCTGCGACGAGGACGGCCGTGAGCGCCACAGTCGCTCCGAACCCGAACGTCGCCCATCCCTGCCAATCCACTAGTCCCCATCCTTTCCCTGGAGGCTCAGTGCAGCCTGGATCAAAGTCGCGTGCGTGAAGGCTTGAGGGAAGTTGCCCAGCATCTCGCCGGATTCCGGGTCGATCTCTTCCGAGAGCAAACCCACGTCGTTGGCTTTGGTGAGGAGGCTTTCGAGTAGCTCTGACGCCTCCGCCTGCCGGCCTGTGTGCGCCAGCGCCTGCACGAGCCAGAAAGAGCACGGGAAGAAAGCTCCTTCGCCGCCGGTGAGACCGTCGGCGGCGCGGGGATAGCGCCACAGCAGGCCGGGTTCGATCTCCAAGTCCTGTCGAATCGCAGCGATGGTTCCTTGCACGCTGTCGGGGTCGTCCTCGAACTGGAGAACCGGGAGGATCAACAAGGCCGCATCGAGCTCGTCCGATCCATAGGAGCGCACGTACGAGCTCCTCGACTTCTCGAAGCCGCGCTCGAGCACGGCTGATCTGATTCGATCTCGCTGTTGGTCCCATTCTCGGACCCGGCGGGATTGGATTCCTCGGGCATCGGCGATCCTCGATGCGCGGTCGAGGCACAGCCACGCCATCATCTTGGAGTGGACGTAATGACGTGGCTCGCCGCGCACTTCCCAGATGCCGGAGTCGGGCTCCTCCCAGTGATCGGCGACGAAGTCGGCCATGCCCTTAACGGCGCGCCACGTCTCTCCGTGCAACCTGAGGCCCGCCCGGGTCAGGAGCCACGCGGCATCGACGACCCATCCGTAGACGTCGAGCTGATGCTGGACACGTGCGTCGTTCCCCGTGCGCACGGGCCGGCTCGCGCGGTAGCCGGGGACGCCGGCGAGCTCCTCTTCTTCGGGCGGTGGCTTGCCGAAGAGCGTGTAGAGCACGTTGAGCCGAGGCCGCGACAGGCGGCTGCCGTGATGCAGCCAGTGCATGTAGGAGTGCGCAAGCTCGGGTTTTCCGACATCTAGGAACGCGGCGAGCCCGATGCTCGCGTCGCGCGGCCACGAGTATCGGTAGTCCCAGTTGCGTGACCCCCCTATCTCTTCGGGCAGAGAGGTCGTTGGGGCGGCTACCGGCGCACCGGAGGGAGAGAACGTAAGTAGCTGGAGCGTTAGAAAACTCCGGATGACTGCGTCGCGGTAGGGCCCGTCGTAGTCGATGTCTGCCGACCACTTCTGCCACCAGCCAAACGTCTCATCCAGAAGGTCACGTGCCGTATCTCGGTCGACAAGTATCGCGGGAGACCGATCGGCGATCGTCATGACGAGGACGAGCTCCGAACCCGCAGGGATTCGGACCGGCACTTCTTTGCCGGCCACGAGCTCGATGTCCGGGAAGGCCTGGAGGCCAAGCGCCAGGGGTCCCCATTCGCAGATCAGCCCTCCGGCACGCCGGCCGGCCCGGGGGGGTCTGCCGGGAAGGCCGAGTTTCGGATCGAAGAACACACGCACGGCGAGCTCCCCGGTATCGCAGCTCAACTTGCGCACGAGCACGGTCTGGGGCAAGAGGCGGCCGGCGACCTCGATCGCCATCGCTTCGACGAGGCGGCCGGTACCGCGGTTGGTCTGAAACTCGGTTTCGAGCACCGCGGTATCTCCGCGGTACGTCCTGCTCGACGCGCGGACGCCCTCGACGTTCACCGCGAACGACCCCGCGCCGGGCCCGCCGATCAGCCTGCCAAAGATGGGGTCACCGTCGAAGGCGGGAGCGCACATCCAGTCGATCGAGCCGGCCGACGAGGTCAGCGCAGCGGTGCGTGTATCTCCAAGGAGCGCGTAGTCGCCGATGGGGCGCTCGGTCACGAGCGGTCCCCTCGGGAGAGCGCCAGCGACGCGACGACACCGAAGGCCACATGGTCCGCGATCTGGGGAAGGAGGCGCAGCGCACGAACACGCGGGTAGTGACTTCCCACGACACCCAGGTCGAAAGCGGCGATGGCGAGACCGGTGGCCACTCCCTCCGCGACCGGCGTCTTGCGGGGTAGTGAGGCCGCAAGCAGAACGCCCCATCCGAGGGACAGCGCGATGTGGACCGGCACTGCCGCGACGAGCAGGGGGAGCGATCGCGTTTCTCGCGGCAGCAGGATGGAACCTGCAGCGAGCGAAGGCTCCAGCGGGTTCGCCTTCGTCAGCAATGCATGGACGGTGGAAGGCAGTCCGCTGAATAGGGCCGCTGGTATCGCGGCGCGGACTCCGTCCTGAAGGATCGATGGAGAGCTCATGGATCGAGGTCGACACGCACGGTTAGGAGATCCGTGCCCATGAGTCTCACAAAGGCTGCGTTGATGCGGCGAAGGGTGCGCTGACGCGCCCGAGCGTCGTCCTCTTCGAGGATGTGTGCGAGACCTGTGCGCCAGCGCCCACCGACTCGGATCCGGACGCGTGGATTTGCCTTGATGTTCTTGACGTAGCCTGCTTCGTTGCCGTGCTCGGCGACGATCCAGAACGCGTTGCCCTGTAGACCGTTACCGACCGGGTTGCGCCAGGGTCGGCCACTTTTCCTGCCGATCGTCTCCAGCAAAGCCCACCACGGAACGTAGCCCGCGACGAGCTTCACGACAGGGTTTACGAAGTGCTTCCCGAGCGCCCTCGAGACCCGGCGCTTGTCCATCCAGGTCTCACGTCACCACAACGCGTCGGTCGCCGGCCGTCCCGAAGTAGAGCGCGAGCCCTCCGGTCACGAGGTGCAGGAAGTTGTCGGGGTCGCTCGACTCGGTGACGTTGAGCAACGTGTGCACGAGGTCGATCGCCGTGAACCCGAGGATCGCGACGAGGAGCAGCACCACTCCGAAGAGCGTGTTGACGGTCCTCGATAGCGCCGCGGTGCGTGACGCCGCGAGCCAGCCGATTCCGAGCACGATGTGGATCAGGTTGTGAAGGTGATTGAGCCTGAACATGATGAGCTCGTCGTCCGCCGTGCCCTCGGTGAATTCGCTGGCGACGAAGAACCCGACGATGCCCACCAGCAAGTAAACTGCCCCGATGACGAGCGCGTAGAGCTGTCCGGCTGTTCTCGTCGTGTCCGCTTGCATGTCTCTCTCCTTTCTAGGACTGGTCGCCTTCGGCCGGAACGTCGTGGGGATGGATGACGTCTGTTTCGCTCGGATGCCATACCGGGTGGTCCTTGGCGGTCTCGATGTTGAAACCCCAGTCGTAGACGAGCGATCCGCCCATCGTTCCACCGATGGTGACGAGGCCCGCGATGACGAGAGCGAGTAACGCCGTTAGACCGGACGGTTCGGTGAAGTACTCACCGTCTTCGGCGAGGAAGACGTACCAGAGAGTGAAGAGGACGATGATCGTCAGCGTGATCATCGTCCACGCGTGCGCGTT
>JALZEA010000073.1 GCA_030862265.1 Actinomycetota bacterium
GGCAAGATGGGCGCGCTCGCCGCGACCGCGCTGGCGTCTGCCGGTGCCGCCGATGTCACCGTCGTGAATCGCAACGAGGAGCGAGGCGACGAGCTCGCGTCGCGCTTCTCAGCGGTCTCCCGGCCCCTGAGTGACCTTCCCGCCGTGCTCGCGGACGTCGACATCCTCATCACTTCAACCACCGCGCCGCACACCGTGATCGAGCGGTCCGATGTTCAGGCTGCGCTCGCTCACCGGTCGCCGGGTGCCCCCTTGTTCATCGTCGATATCGCGGTGCCCCGAGACGTCGAGCCGAGCGTGCGCGAACTCGGAGGGGTCGTGCTGAGCGACATCGATGACCTACGCGAAGTCGTCGAGGCGGGAGTCGGTTCTCGCCGTTCCGAGGTCAAACGCGTCGAGGAGATCATCGCGGAGGAGGTGGACAGCTACCTCGAGTGGCAGCGCTCGAGGGAGGTCACTCCGACCGCGTCCGCACTCGTTGCGTGGGCCGAGGCGATCCGTTCGGGAGAGCTCGACCGGATCCAGGATGAACTTGGCCTCCCCCCAGATCAGCGCGCGGCCCTCGACAACGTCACCAAGCAGATCGTGTCCAAACTCCTGGAGCCCCCGATCGAACGGGCGAAGGAGCTGGCGAGCTCGAAGCAGGGGTACATGTACCTCACCGCGTTGCGGGAGCTGTTCGAGCTCGACGATGACTGACCATCAACTTTTTTTCGGTCATTCCGACGTCATTCGTGAAAAAGGTTGATGGTTCCTGATCGGATAACCCTCGCGACGCGCGGCTCCCGCTTGGCGCGCGCCCAGACCGACATCGTCGCCGGTCTTCTCCGTCGTGCACATCCCGGCATCGAGATCGAGGTTCTTGTGGTGACAACCACCGGCGATCGTGATCCTCGTCCCTTCGCCGAGATCGGCGCCAAGGCCATCTTCACGAGCGAGGTCGAACGGGCCCTCATCGAAGGCCGTGCCGATGCCGCGGTTCACTCCGCTAAGGACTTGACCAGCGTGTTGGATCGGAGATGCGGGATCGCCGCAGTGCCGAACCGCGCGGCACCACACGATGTCGTTCTCGGGGGGGAGGGGACAAGCGGAGAAGAGAGATTGCTGGGACTACCGAGAGGTGCACGCGTGGGAACGTCGAGCATGCGCCGTAGAGCGCTTCTTGCCGAACTTCGCCCGGATCTCGACGCGGTCGAGTTCCGCGGCAACCTCGACACCCGCATCGCTAAGGTTCAGCGAGGGGAGGTCGACGCCGCGATCGTCGCGGCTGCCGGTCTCGAACGCTTGGAAGCGACCGTCGATGTCGGCCCGCTGGACCCGGAACGTTGGGTGCCCGCACCGACGCAAGGGACCTTAGCCGTCGAGGTTCTCGTCGAGCGCGCGGACGTGATCGAACTTCTACGTCCTTTGAACGATCATGGCGCGCGGTCCGAGAAACTTTGTGAACATGCTTTCTCGGTTCGGCTAGAAGGCGGTTGTTCGGTTCCCCTGGGTTGTCTCGCCCGCTTCCGTGAAGGTCAGTTGGTGGCCACGGGGTTCCTGGGCTCTCCGGATGGTTCCATGACGCTGCGCGATCGCGTTTCGGGACCCGATCGCCAGGCATCGGTACTGGGGGCGCAGCTCGCCGATGCACTACTTGCCGCGGGGGGCCGCGAGATCCTGGATTCGCTCGAGCGGGCAGAATTCCCGGAGGTCGTCCAGCCGTGAGAGCCATCGCCGGGACCGTCTATCTGGTCGGCGCGGGTCCGGGCGATCCGGGCCTGATCACGGTACGCGGCCTCGAGCTCGTCCGTTCGTGCGATGTGTTGCTCTACGACCGCTTGGTGGCGCGCGAGTTGATCGATGCCGCCCCGGAAGCCGCCGAGCGCGTCTTCGTCGGGAAGAAACCGGGGGAGGTTCACAGCCGTCAGGTCGTCGCCGACGCGTTGCTTCTTTCCAAGGCGCGTGAGAGCAAGAGCGTTGTGCGCCTCAAGGGAGGCGACCCCTTCGTGTTCGGGCGCGGGTCTGAGGAGGCTCGCCTCCTTGCCGAGACCGGGATCCCGTTCGAGATCGTGCCGGGCGTGTCCTCCGCCATCGCGGTGCCGGCGTACGCGGGCATCCCGGTCACCGAGCGAGGATCGTCGTCGTCCTTCGCGGTATTGACCGCGCGCGAGGAACCCGGAGACGGGCCGTCCACCGCGCCGCTGGTCGTGTCGGCGGACACCGTGGTGCTGCTCATGGGGGCCGGCGCCCTCGGTGAGGCGGCCGGTCGGCTGATCGCCGGTGGGCGCGACCCGTCCGAACCTGCCGCCGCTATCGAGTGGGGGACGACGTCCAGGCAAAAGACGATCGTGTCGACCCTCGCCGAGATCGCAGCCGACACCCACGCGGCCGGTCTCCAAGCGCCGATCACCACGGTGGTCGGGCGCGTGGTCGACGCGCGGGCGTCGATCGCGTGGTTCGAACAACGAGTGCTCTTGGGTCGGCGAGTGATCGTCACTCGTGCCCGGAAGCAAGCTGCCGAACTCGGGGAGCGCCTCGGCGCGCTTGGTGCCGAGGTGATCTATCTGCCGGTGATTGGGATCGCCGAGCCCGACGACACCTCTGAACTAGACCGCGCGCTGAAGACACTCAGCGTCGGTGGTTACGAATGGGTTCTGTTCGCGAGCGTTAATGCGGTGGAGAAGACGTTCGCGCGCCTGGATACGCACGGACTCGATGCGAGAGCTTTCAGCGGGTCTCGCGTCGCGGCCGTCGGCCCCGCTACCGCGCGTGCCCTCGAGCGGCGGGGACTGCGCCCCGATCTAGTTCCGCTGGAGCACACGTCGAACACGCTGACCGCAGCCCTCGGTCTCGGGCCCGGCACGATCCTGTGGCCGCGCGCGGCCGACGCCCCCGCCGAGAAGGCCACTGTTCTTCGGGCCGCCTCGTGGGAGGTCGACGAGGTCGTCGCCTACCGGAACGTGTCCGGCGATCCTGAGCCGGAGCTGGTGGAGCTCGTCCGTGCGGGCGGATACGACTTCGTCACGTTCACGAGCGCCTCGACCGTGGCCGGTTTCGTCGAGGTCGTGGGCGAGGTCGCGGCGGATGCGAGGTGTGTCTGCATCGGACCCGAGACGGCCGCCGCGGCACGAGACAAGGGGATCGAGGTCGCCGCCTTGGCAAGCCCGCATACAACCGAAGGCTTGGTCGGCGCCGTGCTGGGTCTCGCCCGAACAGGCTGATAATTAGCGCCATGGGTTCCTTCCCCGACTACCGACCTCGTCGCTTGCGCCGCACCGCCGGCTTACGGCGGGCGTTCGGCGAGACCCTCGTCTCCCCGGGCGATCTGGTCGCTCCGTTGTTCGTCAAGGAAGGCATCGATGAGCCGATCCCCATCGAGTCGATGCCCGGCCATTACCAGCACACGATCGAATCGTTGACGAAAGAGGCACGCGAACTCGCCGCGCGCAACGTTTCCGGGGTGCTGCTTTTCGGCATCCCGGCGCGCAAGGACGCCGCCGCGAACGAAGCGTGGTCGCGCAACGGGATCAGCCAGGTCGCCCTGAGGGCGGTCAAGGACGAGCTCGGGGACGACTTCGTCGTCACCGCGGATCTATGCATGTGCGAGTACACGGATCACGGTCACTGCGGGATCATCAAAGACGACGTCGTCGACAACGACGCGACGCTCGAGGTGTATGAGCGCATCGCGGTCGCTCAAGCAGAGGCGGGTGCCGACATCGTGGCCCCCTCCGGGATGATGGATGGTCAGGTCGAAGCGATCCGCGAAGCTCTCGACGAGAGCCACTATGACGACACTCTGATCCTTGCCTACGCGGCGAAGTATGCATCGTCGTTCTACGCGCCGTTCCGCGAGGCGGCGGAAGGTGCACCTCGTTTCGGCGACCGCCGCGCGTACCAACAGGATCCCGGCAACGCCCTCGAAGCGATCCGTGAGGTGGAGGCGGACATCGCACAGGGTGCGGACGCGGTCATGGTGAAGCCCGCGCTCGGCTATCTCGATGTCGTCAAGGAAGTGCGTGAGCGCTTCGGCTATCCCGTTGCTGCCTATAACGTGAGTGGCGAGTACGCGATGTTGATGGCGGCGGTCGAGCGTGGCTGGCTCGACGAACGCGCGGCGACGCTCGAGGTCCTGACATCCATCCGGCGAGCCGGCGCGGACCTTGTGATCACGTATCACGCCAAGAAGGCCGCCGAGTGGCTGGCCTAGGCAGGGACCGCTCAGACAAGCTCCTCGACGAGGCCCGCTCCTTGATACCCGGCGGAGTGAACTCGCCCGTGCGCGCCTTCGGTGCCGTCGGGAGTGAGCCGTTCTTCGTCGCGCGTGCCGAGGGTGCTGAGATCGTCGATGTCGACGGCAATAGCTACATCGACCTCGTCCAGTCCTGGGGTGCGCTCTTGTTCGGCCATGCGCATCCAGACGTCGTCGCGGCCGTGACCGAGGCTGCCCGCGCCGGCACGTCGTTCGGAACCCCGAGCGAGCTCGAGGTCGAGCTCGCGCGTCGCGTGGTCGAGATGGTTCCAGATATCGAGCGCGTGCGCTTAGTGTCGTCTGGCACGGAGGCGGCCATGACGGCGGTCCGACTCGCCCGGGGCGCGACCGGTCGCTCCAAGGTGTTGAAGTTCGCCGGTTGTTACCACGGTCACTTCGACCCTCTGTTGGCCGACGCGGGATCGGGCGTGGCGACACTCGGCATCCCCGGCACCCCCGGAGTGACCGAGGCCACGACCGCGGACACGATCGTCGTGCCGTACAACGACCTCGACGCGGTCGACGTCGTCGTGGAGAAACATGGTGACGACCTGGCGGCCATCATCGTGGAACCGGTCGCCGTCAACATGGGACTCGTCCTTCCGCACGACGGCTATCTCAAGGGTCTACGCGCGCGCGCCGATCGCGCCGGTGCTTTACTCGTCTTCGACGAGGTGATCACCGGCTTCAGACTGGGTCCGGGCGGAGCGCAAGAGCGCTTCGGTGTGCGCGCCGATCTCGTGATGCTCGGCAAGGTGCTCGGCGGCGGTTTACCTGTCGGGGCGGTCGCCGGGCCGGCGGAGTTGATGGACCAGCTGGCGCCGGTCGGCTCGATCTATCAGGCGGGAACGTTGTCCGGAAACCCAGTGGCGATGGCCGCCGGCATAGCGACGCTCGATCTGATCCGCTCGGACCCGGCGCTGTACGGCCGCTTGCAGGAAACGGCCCGCTCCATCGCCCGCGCGTTCGTCGACGCCGCCGAGAACGCGCGCATCCCGATGGTCGCGAGCGCGATCGGAGGCCTCGCGGGCTTCGGTTTCGCCGACACCGAGATCACGAACTATGAGTCGGCCAAAACAACTGACGCTGAGCAATACGGTCGCTTCTTCAGAGCGATGTTGGAGCACGGCGTGTACCTACCGCCATCGCGCTTCGAGGGACTGTTCATCTCGACGGCCCACACCGAGGAGCACGTCGAGCGGATCGCGACGGCGGCTGCGGAGGCTCTGAGCTAGGGAACCTCCTGCAAGGGCGCCGAAGGCGCGCAGGAGGATTCCTAAGTCGGTCGAGATCTAGTGAGTACTAGAAGGGAATCATTCGTCGCGGCCGATGATCCACCACAGCAAGCCGCCGACGCTGATCAACATGGCGCTCATGAGTATCCAGGCGACTCCGCCGTTCTCTCCGAGGCTTTCACCCCCGGCATCGATACCCGTGGCGCATGCAGCCATGGACACGAGAGCTGCCAGCGCGAACAGCCAGCGCACGCGTCGGATCACGACTCCGGCCGTTCGTAGTTCTGGCGAACCTTGCGCTCGGCCCGCGAGAGACCGAAAAGGTGTGCGATGAACAGCAACAGCGTGCCTCCCGCGATCGTGCGTGCCTTACCCAGAGGATTGCCGTAGTCGTATCTCATCACGACGAACGCTTTGGTATCCGCGGGGGTAACGACCGTGCCGATCTGTTCGGGGTCCGCCTCTTCGTTCTCCTCGACCGCCGACGTCGACGCCTCGAGTTGCAGCGCTCCATAAAGATCATCTCCCTGGGTCAGCAATCGTGTGCTGTCCTCGGTAACGGTGGCATCCGTCGCCGCGAGGAAACCGACGCCGGCTTCGCCTTCCTGGATGAGTTCGT
>JALZEA010000077.1 GCA_030862265.1 Actinomycetota bacterium
CCTAGAGACGTGGAATTGGTGGGACACAGGTACCGAGGCCACTGTCGCCCAGGAGCCGAGGCCGGGCCGGACAGTGAGACACAGGTACCGAGTCCAATGTGAGACAGAGGTACCGAGACTTCACAGTGTCAAGTGGCCGTGTCAAGTGGGCCGCCAGGGAATCGAACCCTGAACCTACGGATTAAGAGTCCGTTGCTCTGCCTGATTGAGCTAGCGACCCGACGGCGAGTGTACGAGCTACTTCGCGGAATCCAGCCCGGTTTGCGACGAAGAAGGGCGACCGACGGGACTTGAACCCGCGACATCCCGGACCACAACCGGGTGCTCTACCAGCCTGAGCTACGGCCGCCATGCTACGCAGAAAGCGTAGCAGGGGCCCTTTCTATTCCTTGCTGTTTCTGACGTCTGCGGCGCGTCTGTAAGAGCACGAGCCCGGCCCCCGCGGCCACCGCAGACGATAGGAAACCACCGCGGTAGCCGAGGACACCGACGATGCCGCCCGCGGTGACCGCGCCGAGACCGAACGACAGATCGAAGAACGCAGTGAACGTGCCGACGACAGCACCACGTTCGCGCGCGGGCGCGGCTTTGACGGCCATCGACATCAGCGCCGGGAACGCGAGCGAGTGCCCGATAGACCAGAACACCATCCCAAGGATCAGACCTGTCGGTTCGTTCCACAGTCCGATGATCATGAAGCCGATTACCGAGAAAATGAGAGCACCCGTTGCGGATCGCTGGGCACCGAGACGATCCGGGATCCGAGCGCCGAACAAACGGATCGCGAACACGATCGCGGAATGCCCCGCGAAGAGGAAACGGGAACCGGGTAACCCGATCACCAACGCGTATAGCGGCACGAACGCCGTGAAGGTCGCCAGGCCCCAGATGCTCGCCGCCATCACCGTTCCGGGGATCAGCGCCGCAGGATGGACGAGCCGCGCGGATTCACCTGGTTCCATGTCGTCTGGGCGCGTTTCGGGCAGCAACAACCCCGTCACCGACGCGGTCGCGGCTAACGCGGCGGCGGCGAGCCACGCAGCATCGAAGCTGATCGCCTCCAGGACGGTCTCACCGAGCACGGGACCGAGACCGATGCCCGCAAACAGCGACAGCGAGAAGTAACTCAACGCTTCTCCTCGCCGTTCGTCGGGAGCGAGGTCGTTGATCGCGCTCGCAACGCCAACGTAGAACGCAGCTTCGCCGGCGCCGGTCAACAATCGCAGCAGTAGCAGGGGTCCGAGTGAGGAGATCCACACTTGGGCGCCCACCGAGATCGCGACGAGCGCTCCGCCCGAGATAACCAGCAGTTTCCGCCCGCGCGTATCGCCGATCCGTCCGACCCACGGCCGTAGCAGCACAGCCGAAAGCGCGAACGCGCCGAACGTCATGCCGACGGCAACGCTGCCAGAGCCGAGCGGTCCTTCGACGAAACGGGGGAGTACCGGCAACGTCGCGCCGACCGCGAGGAAGTACGCGAAGTTCGAGAGCATCACGAGGAGGAAAGGCCTCGTGACGAGCCTAGGTCGTGACGCGCGCTGGGTCAGGGCCCCTCCCGAAAAGTCCGAGTAATCCGATGAAGGCCCCCGGGTCCCCGGGGGCCTTCACACGTTAACCAGCCGTCGCGGAAGCTTCTTCCCGCCTAGGCCACCAGGGGACGCGAAGGCCTTCTTCGAAGGCCATTGCTCACTCGGCAGGAAGGCCTTTAGGAAAAGGCCTTTCTGCCGAACACAGCCAGCATCTTCGTCTGTGTGTCTGCACCGGCTGGGGGCTCGACTTTGTCACCGAACAACCCGCTCGCCTTCAGATCGTCCTCCATCGGTGCCGCCACGGCATAGATGACCTCGACCAGGTCGGCATCCAAAGTCTCGTCGGCTCCGATCCCGCGCGCGAGGTCCCACGCGTGCACGACGTGGTCGTTCAACAGTTCGCCGAGGTATGTGGACGCGGCGGTAGGACCCCGGGACAGGTACACCTTCCGTTCGAGAATGCCCTGGTCTTGGACGGCTTCGCGCTCCTCTTTCGCCGCGATCGACCAGGCTCCCGCGGGATCAGACCCGAGCACGTCTCCCTCGAACGAGTCGCCTGCTTCCTCGATCGTCTTCCCGGCGAGGAGATGCGGCGCCCACAGCGCCTCGCTCGTGACGTGGTTGACGAGCGCGCGCACGTCCCAATCGCTACACGGTGTCGCGTTGGTCCACTGGTCGTCACCGATCGCCGCCACTCGCCGGTCGAACTCATCGACTGATCGGAGGAACATCGAGACGAGATCCATTACTTGCTCGAGAACCAGGGCTCCGTGAGATCGAGGAACTCGGTCTCGCCGTCGGAGATGGCCTGCCACTCGCTCATCATCTCCTGGACGGCCTCATTCGAGTTCATCTCCTTCTCTTTCACACGCGCTTCGGCTTCGGAGGTGAAGTAGATGGCCGACGTGAAGCGACCGTTTTCGGCGTGGTAAGCGGTGACCGAACCGATGACGTCGGGACGCAACTCGTTCATCCTCTCTTCCATCCGGGCGTCGAGTTCGCGCGCCTTCGTGACGTCGGTCACCTTGCCTTGCATCACCTGCACGAAGCCGGCGTCGTCCGATCCGCCTCCCTTGGAAAGCTCGACTTCGGTGCAGTCGTGGAACATCGGGTCTTCGATGTACTGAGCGGTCTCCTCCCACCAGCTGCCCTGCTCGGGACGGTTGCTGTTGGCGCTCGCCGCGTCCTCGTTCTCGAAACGAACGAGTCCGATGAACTGGCCGTCGGCCGTGACGCCCGCGGTGCCGCCGAGATATCCGGTGGCGCCGGGCTTTATCTCCTGGTCCCACCGTTCCCACTGCTTCTTCAACCCGGCCGGGTCTTTCGCCTTGCCCTGGATCACCTGTACGAACATCGATCCCTCCTTCTCTCGGGGTCCTACCTCGTTGTACTACTCCCGTCGTGGGAACAGTCAAGTGCTCGTACCCTTTATACAGATAGAGAGGAAGGGCATAACCAAGAGATGGACGAGCTGGAGCGTGAGTCGTTCGGGCCGAACATGTGGCTCGTCGACGAGATGTACCGCCGCTACCAGGAGAACCCCAAGGCGGTTTCGGAGTCGTGGCAGGAGTTCTTCGACGATTACGCCCCTAGCGGGGGCCGGGTGCGGCCCGCCCGGATCTCCGAGCCCGTCCGTCTCGACACCCACGAAGTCACGGTCGATGAGCCGGTGGCGGAGAGCAAAGTCGACACACCCGAAGATGCATCCCCTCTCAAGGGCGTCGCCGCTCGCATCGCGCAGAACATGGAGGCTTCGTTGGGCATCCCGACGGCGACCTCGGTACGCACGATCCCGGCGAAACTGCTTGAGGAGAACCGTCGCATCATCAATCGGCATCTGGCCGCGAAGGATGGCGGCAAGGTCTCCTTCACGCATCTGATCGGTTGGAGCGTCGTGAAGGGTCTCGAAGCCCATCCGGCGATGAAATCGAGCTATCTCGACGTCGACGGCAAGCCGCACGTCGTGCAGAACAAGAACGTGAACCTCGGACTCGCGGTTGACGTCGAGCGCGGCGATGGACAGCGAGTGCTTTACGTGCCTAACTTGAAGGACGCCAACGACTTCGACTTCGCCGGCTTCTGGGAAGAATACGAAGACGTCATCCGCCGCGTGCGAGCCAACAAGCTCACACCGGATGACTTCGCCGGCACCACCATCACGATCACGAACCCAGGCACTGTCGGAACGCGCCTCTCGGTACCGCGCCTGATGCCCGCGCAGGGGCTGATCGTCGGCGTCGGAGTGATCGACTATCCCAGCGAGTACGAGGCGTCGGACCCGAAAGCGCTCGCCCAAATGGGTGTCAGCAAGACGTTCACCATCACATCGACCTACGACCACCGCGTGATTCAGGGCGCGGAATCGGGGGAATTTCTCGCGTACATCCACGACCTTCTGCTCGGATCCGATCGGTTCTACGACGAGATCTTCGCCTCGCTGCGTATCCCGTACGAGCCGGTGCGCTGGAGCCGCGATCACGTCGCGTTGGAGGGGACAGACCTCGAGCTCGAGAAACAATCACGCGTCGCCCGACTCATCAACATGTACCGAGTTCGTGGACATCTGCTCGCGGATCTCGATCCGATCGGGTTCGAGGTGCTCGCGCATCCCGAACTCGACCTGTCCTATTACGGGCTAACCGTGTGGGATCTCGACCGCGAGTTTCTGACCGACGGATTGCCCGGCCCCCGTAGGTTGCAGCTCCGCAAGATCATCGACACCCTGCGCGACGCGTACTGTCGCACCGTCGGCGTCGAATACATGCACATATCCGATCCGGAACAGAAGAACTGGATCCAGAACCGGGTCGAGGAGGTCGAGGAGACCCTCGAGCGGGACGACAAGTTGCATCTGCTGTCGCGCTTGAACGCAGCAGAATCCTTCGAGCGCTTCATCCACTCGAAGTGGACCGGACACAAACGCTTCTCCATCGAGGGGGCCGAGAGCGTCATCCCGATGCTCGATCGCCTGCTTGAGATGGCGGCCGACGATCTCATGATCGAAAGCGTCATGGGCATGGCCCATCGAGGGCGCCTGAATGTGCTTGCCAACATCGTTGGCAAGCCGTTGCGGGAGATCTTCAGGGAGTTCGAGG
The DNA here is from genome assembly GCA_030862265.1 of Actinomycetota bacterium. Lineage (GTDB taxonomy): Bacteria > Actinomycetota > CADDZG01 > CADDZG01 > WHSQ01 > JALZEA01. The sequence continues at coordinate 4,625 of JALZEA010000077.1, forward strand.
GCGACATCGATCCCGACTCCGTGCAGGGCTCGGGCGACGTCAAATACCACCTCGGCATGACCGGACGCTTCACCTCGCGGGCGGGCAACTCGATGGCCGTGGTCCTCGCGTCGAACCCATCTCATCTCGAAGCCGTGGACCCCGTTGTCGAGGGCATGGCGCGTGCCAAGCAAGACATGATCGGCGACGGCGCGCACGACCAGGTGCTGCCCGTCCTGTTGCACGGTGACGCGGCGTTCGCCGGCCAGGGTGTCGTCGCCGAGACGTTCCTCTTGTCCCAACTCGATGGTTACACGACCGGCGGCACCATCCATCTGGTCATCAATAACCAGCTCGGTTTCACCACCGCGCCGGAAGCAGGGCGCTCCAGTAAGTACGCAACCGACATCGCGAAGATGGTCCAGGCGCCGATCTTCCACGTGAACGGTGACGACCCACAGGCATGCGTGCGCGTCGTTCGTCTCGCGTACGAGTTCCGACGTCAGTTCCACAAAGACGTAGTGATCGACATGCTCTGCTACCGCCGTCACGGACACAACGAAGGCGACGAGCCCGCGTTCACGCAACCTCTCATGTACTCGAAGATCGATAAACGCCGCTCAGTCCGCAAGCTCTATACGGAGCAGCTCCTGAACCAGGGCGATATCACCGTTGAGGACGCCGAAGCATCTCTCGAGGATTTCCGGGCGCGCATGCAGCAGGCGTTTGAACAGACGAAGGACTCGGTGCAAGGCCAAGACGTGCGCGCGGCGCGTCCGCCCGCGGCGACAGGGGTGTTGCCCTCGGTCGACACCGGGGTCGAACGAGAGCGTCTCGATCACATCCAGAACGTCCTAACTACCTTCCCGAGCGGTTTCGAGCCTCATCCGAAGCTGAAGAAGATGATCGAGGCGCGCGCATCCGCTCTAAGCGAAGACGCGATCGACTGGGCAGGGGCGGAAGCGCTCGCTCTCGGGTCGCTGGTACTCGAAGGCTTTTCCGTTCGCCTCACCGGCCAGGACACGCGGCGCGGGACGTTCAGCCAGCGTCATTCGGTCCTTGTTGATCATAGGAACGGCGAAGAGCACGTTCCTCTCGCGTCGCTTCGCGAGGACCAAGCCCCATTCATGGTCTATGACAGTCCTCTGTCCGAACTCGCGTCGATGGCCTTCGAATACGGCTATTCCGTCGCGAACGGCGATTCTCTCGTCCTATGGGAAGCGCAGTTCGGGGATTTCATCAACGGTGCGCAGGTGACCGTCGATCAGTTCGTTATCGCGGGTGAAGACAAGTGGGACCAGGAGAGTGGCCTCGTCCTGTTATTGCCTCACGGTTACGAAGGACAAGGACCGGAGCATTCCAGCGCCCGGCTCGAGCGCTTCCTACAGCTGGCCGCAGAAGACAGCATCCAGGTCGCCCAACCGTCGAGCGCCGCGCAGTACTTCCACCTACTGCGGCGCCAGATCGTGCGCTCCGTGCGCAAGCCTCTCGTGGTCTTGACCCCGAAGTCGTTGCTCCGCGCGAAGATCGCGCGCGCCGCAACCGCAGAACTCGTGCAAGGGTCCTTCCGCGAGACGATCGACGATCCCACCGACCCGGAAGCATCCGCGATCGAGCGGATCCTGTTATGCAGCGGCAAGATCGCCTATCCATTGCTCGAGGAACGAGACAAGCGGAGCGCGCCGGTCGCGGTCGTGCGTGTCGAGCAGCTTTATCCGTTCCCCAAGGGACAGCTCGACGCGCTCCGCGAGCGTTACCACAACGCTCGGTCCATCCGATGGGTCCAGGAGGAGCCGCGCAACATGGGCGCCTGGACGTTCGTGCACCATCAGTTGGCCGACGAACTGTCGGGCAAGATCGAGCTCAGCGTCGCATCGCGTCATGAGAGCGCGAGTCCCGCCACCGGGAGTCTGACGATTCACCAGCAGGAACAGGAACAGCTGATCGAAGAGGCGTTCGCTAGTTAACTCTGTCGGGCCAGGGGATCAGGCCCTGGTCGCGTGCCGCGGTGACGGTCTCTTGGAGTGTTTCCATCACGTCGTAGCGTGGACGCCAACCGAGCTTCGTCTTGGCTTTCTCGGTATCCATCAAGACCGGAACGCGGATCGACTGGAGCCACGAGGCGGAAGCAGGCAGTAACGGGAGCCGCGAGATGATCTTCACGGTCGTATCGACGGCAAGCTCCGGGACGGGGATCGAGTACCACCCAAGCGCGTGCGCAAGATCTGTTGCCGTGATCGCTCCATCTGCCGCCAGGTTGTAGGTCCCAGGTTCGCCGCGGCCCAGAACCGCGGCCAGGAGGGCCTGCGCGACGTCGTCCTCATGCACCAGTTGGAATGCCACACCAGGGTCGGGGATCACTGGGCGCAGTAAGGGGATCGTGCCCACCAGCGCCTTCACCGGGTGTGGAAATCTCTCCGAAAGCTGCACGTAGGGGATCTTGTCGATCACGTCCAGCGCGCTAGGTCCCGCGACGATGCACGGCCTGAAGACGTAAACGTCGGTATCCCGGCCCGACGCGAAACGCGTGAGCGTCG
>JALZEA010000088.1 GCA_030862265.1 Actinomycetota bacterium
GGTGGCGTCGTGGTACGGCGGCGGGATGAACGTGATCAATGCATCCGATCCCGCGAACCCGAATGAGGTAGCGCACTTCCAGGACGCGGGCGTCGATTACTGGTCTGCGTTTTGGCACAATGGCCGGATCTACGCGAGTGGTCTGCCCGGCCTCGACGTGTTCGAGATCGAGGGCCTTAGGGAGGGCCGCTAGACGCCTGCCGCGTCGTGCTCGCTCTCGCCCATCTCCGGGTCGAACTCGAGCGCGCAGGAGTTGATACAGAAGCGCTTGCCGTTCGGCCCCGGCCCATCGTCGAACACGTGACCCAGGTGTCCGCCGCAGCGTTTGCACGTGACCTCCGTGCGCACCATGCCGTGGCTACGGTCTTCGGTGAGCTCGACGTTCGCGTTGTTCGCGGGATCGGTGAAGCTCGGCCACCCGCTGCCCGAGTCGTACTTCGTGTCCGAATGGAAGAGGTCGGCCCCGCAACCGGCACACCGATACATGCCGGTGTCCTTGTTATAGGTGAACTTCCCGGTCCCCGGCGGCTCGGTGCCTTTGCGGCGCAGGATGTCGTACTGCTCGGGAGTGAGCTGCTCTCTCCATTCTTCTTCGGAACGCACGATCTCCGGTGCCATGGTTGCTCCTTTGCTTGCTGCCTCCAGGTGAGAAAACGTTGGGAAGAGGCGCGTAGTTCCCGCACAGGTTAAGCGGTCGCTGCTCGTATCTCTTCCTCGGACGGCATCTGAAAGACTCGTTCTCCGACCCCTGGTCGCAAAGGAGGAGGACTTGAGCTTCGAGCGCGAACAGAGCGAAGAGGACCCGACCGAGGGTCCCGGCAACGTGACCGTGGACGAGCCGACCGATACCTCGCTCGATCCCGAAGACGACGACCTCGACGAGAGCCGGCCTTCAGGCCGGCTCTCGGAATGAGCAAGATCCGGCTAGCCGGAGCGCCACGTCCCCGTGGCGACTGACTCCGTAACGCTCGATGTCGCCGGTGTAGACGTCCGCATCACCAACCCGGAGAAGCTCTTCTTCCCCGCCCTGGGGATGACGAAGCTCGACCTCGCGCGCTACTACCTCGCGGTGGGCGACGGCGCGCTCGTGGGAGCCCGAGACCGGCCGACGACGATGTACCGCTGGCCGAACGGCGTCGACGCGCCGGACGATGCGTTCTTCCAGAAGCGCGTCCCGGATAAGGGTCGCCCGGAGTGGCTGCAGTCCGTCGTCGTGCGTTTCCCCAGTGGCCGACAGGCCGACATGCTCGTCGTCGCGGACCTCGCGCATCTCGTCTGGGCGATCAACCTCGGCTGCATCGACCTCAATCCGTGGCCGGTGCGCGCTTCAGACGTGGACCACCCCGACGAGCTGCGGGTCGACCTCGACCCGACGCCGGAGTTTCGCTTCGAACATGCGCGGGAGGTCGCGCAGGTCGTGCGCGAGGTCCTCGAAGAGCACGAGCTCGTCGGTTGGCCCAAGACCTCGGGCAAACGGGGGATCCACATCTACGTTCGCATCGAGCCCCGCTGGAGCTTCACGGAAGTACGGCGCGCGGCCCTCGCCCTCGCGCGCGAGGTCGAACGACGCGAGCCGGCGCTGGCGACGACCGCGTGGTGGAAGGAGGAGCGCCACGGGGTCTTCGTGGATTACAACCAGAATGCGCGCGATCGGACGATCGCGTCCGTCTATTCGGTGCGCCCCGTCGCGGCGGGGACCGTGTCCTGTCCACTCGATTGGGACGAGGTCGCCAGCGCGCGCATCGAGGATTTCACCATCGCGAGCGTCCCGGAGCGCGTCGCGAGTAAGGGCGATCCCGGTGCCGGCATCGACGACGCGGTCGGCAGTCTGGATGCATTACTCGACCTCGCCGGGCGCGACGAGTCCGGTGGTCTCGGCGATGCACCGTGGCCGCCACATTTCCCCAAAGCGCAGAACGAGCCGATACGGGCGCAGCCTTCGCGCCGACGTCAGGGGCGCAGGAACTCCGGCAGTTGATCGAACGTGCAACTTTCTGGCGAGCGCTCCGGTCGCCATCTGAGGAACGTCGTCGCGTGGCGAAAACGCTCGCCGAGCATGCGGTCGTAGCCCACTTCGCACACGAGTGTGGGCGTCAACGGGACCCACGAGGTGTCCTTTCCGCCGGTCCACCGGCTCGGTCCGCCCGGTGCCCGCGCCCCGCCGAAGCTCCGGCCGCCCTCGAGAGGCTTGAGCTTCTTCAGGATCTCCCGGCGCTCGGGCGCCTTGAACGACGACGTATGGCCGACGTAATGGAGGTCGCCGGCGGCGTTATACAGCCCGAGTAGCAAGGAACCGATCCCGTCGCCGGCCTTCGATAACCGATAGCCCCCGATCACGCAGTCCGCGGTCCGGTGCTGCTTCACCTTCACCCACCCGCGCTTGTTCGGTTGATACGTCGAGTCGAGCTGCTTCGCCACGATGCCGTCGAGGCCGATCCGCTCGAAGTCGTCCATCCAACTCTGCGCGGTGGTGACATCGGAGGTCCACGTCCCGGTCATGAAACGACGGAGGTTGCGTCCTGATGTGGCGAGGTTGCGGATCGCCTTCGTGACGTCGCCGTCATCCGAGCCGAGCTCCTCCGTGAGTCGCACGCGCCGCTTCTCTAAGGGTTCATCGAGGAAGGCGTCGTTGCCGAGTGCGAGGAGGTCGAACGCGACGAAACTCGACGGTGTTTTGGCGGCGAGCATGTTGACGCGTGACGCGGCGGGGTGGATCCGCTGCAACAGAGAGCCGAAGTCGAGACCCTCCGGCCCCGGGATGATGATCTCGCCGTCGACGACGCAGCGTGCCGGGAGGTGCCCGATCAACAGATCGGGGAGCTCCGGGAAGTAACGCTCGAGCGTTCGTTGGTCGCGACTCTGTATCTGCACGGAGCTTCCGTCGCGAAAAACCAGTGCGCGGAAGCCGTCCCACTTCGGCTCGTAGCTCCAGCCCGGCCCCTCGGGAAGCTCGTTGCCAAGCTTCGCGAGCATCGGCGCGAGATCGAGCTCAAGTGGCAGGTCCATCGGCCGATCCTCCCGCGCCTAGCCTGGGGACATGTCGGTGCCGAACATGGACGTCGCTGAGTTACTGGCTCTGCGGGCTGCGGAGCTGGACGGGGACCGCCAGCGCGCCTACCGGCGGGCGGCGAACGCTGCGCTCCGGTGGCCGGAAGAGGTCGCCGACATCGTCGCCGCGGGGCGTTCGCTCACCGAGCTCAAAGGCATCGGGGTGAAGCTCTCGGGGTTGATCGGGTCGTGGCTCGAAGAACCCCCTGAGGTGCCTGAGCGACCGCCCATCAGGTCCGGGTTCATGTCTTTCGCCGAGGCGCTGAACGACGCGCGGGGGGCCGACGCCTTCCGGGTGAAGGGCGATCTCCAGATGCACTCGGTCGCCTCGGACGGGCGCGCATCGATCGAGGACATGGCGCGCGCGGGGATCGAGCTCGGTTACGGCTTTATCGGCATCACGGACCACTCGAAGGGTCTTCCGATCGCGGGCGGCATCGACGAAGAGGTGCTCGCCGAACAGGCCCGAGAGATCGAGACCCTTAACGACAACCTGGCAACCGAAGATCACGACTTCAAGGTGCTGAAGAGTATGGAGATGAACCTTGATCCCGCCGGGACCGGGGACATGGAGCCCGACGCCCTGGCGCAACTTGACATCGTGTTGGGATCATTCCACTCGAGCCTGCGCAAGAAAGAAGACCAGACCGACCGATACATCGCAGCATTACGCAATCCGGACATCCAGGTGCTGGGGCACCCGCGCGGGCGCATCTACAACTTCCGCGCCGGACTGGAAGCGGACTGGCCGAAGGTGTTCGCGGTTGCAGCAGAAGAAGGTAAGGCGCTCGAATGCGACTGCTTTCCGTATCGCCAGGATCTCAACGTCGAACTGCTGATGGTCGCCCGCGATGCCGGGACCTGGATCTCGCTGGGAACGGATGCCCATAACGAGGCCGAGATGGAGTTCATGCCGATAGGGATTGCGAGCGCGCTCCGCGCCGGGATCCCGCGCGACAAGATCCTCAACCTGATGACGCCCGAAGAGATCGTTGGTTGGGCGCACGACCCGGACCTCCGACGAGCGTGAGGGATAGGGTCGAGCGCGTGGCTGCGCTCTTCGCGGTGACGGTCGTGGGGGAGGACCGGCCCGGCATCGTTGCGGGTGTGACACGTGCGCTGTACGAGAGCGGCTGCAACCTCGAAGACGTGACGTCCACGATCCTGCGCGGGCACTTCTCCATGGTGATGATCGTCAACGCGAACGATGCCTCGGACGACACACTGCGTGATTCTCTTGGGGCGGTTGCGGGCGACCTCGGCATCGCGGTGACGGTTAACCGGGTATCCGATGTGCACGGCCACCACGCCGCGCCTACGCACATGGTCTCGGTCTACGGCGCCGACCGCCCCGGGATCGTTTTCCGGGTTGCCGAATTGCTCGCCGCGAAGGGGGCGAACATCACCGATCTCACCTCGCGGGTGCTCGGCCCCGACGACGCGCCGATCTATGCCCTGCTGCTCGAGGTCGCGCTCGAGCCCGCGGTCCAAGACGACCTGCGCGCGCTCGGTAGCGAGCTCGGCGTCGAAGTAACGGTCCATCCGCTAGACGCCGACGTCCTCTAGTTGAATTGAGTCGCCGTTGATAAGACCGGTCGTCCGGTTGCCGGAGCC
>JALZEA010000137.1 GCA_030862265.1 Actinomycetota bacterium
CCGTTGCGGTCGGCCGCGTCGGGGCGGGCACCGGAGCGACGGTCGGGAAATGGGCAGGGCGAGATTTCTCGGCCCCCGGGGGCGTCGGCATCGCGCATGCCGGCGCCGAGGGGGCCGAGGTGGCGGCGATAGCGGTTGTCAACGCGATCGGCGACATCATGGCACCCGACGGCCGCGTGTTGGCCGGGACGACCGCGCCCGACCCGCAGTTCATGATGGCCACACCTCAGGAGAAACCACCGCCGAACACCGTCTTGGTCGCGGCCGTGACGCGCGCCGATCTTGACAAGCGAGAGGTGCAATGGCTGGCGGCGCGCGCTGCCGACGGCATCACGGTCACGATCCGTCCGGCCCATACCCGCTACGACGGAGACATCGCGTTTGCGGTGGCGGCTCCGGGCGGCGAGCCCGATCCGCCCTTGGATCTGCTGGGCGTGCTCACGACGCAGGCAGTGGCAACCGCAGTAAGGAACGCCGTTTCTGTCGTACCCCCCGATTAGCGTCTCTTCCAGCAGCGCGCCCCGAGGTCTTAAGGAGGTGGCCAATGGCCACGAAGGCGAAAGGGCGCGCCCGCCCCTGGCGGTGTCACACGTGCGGAGCTGCCATCCGCGTGCCGAAGGGCTGGTCGCACCTGCCCGCGGTGCGCAAGCACTACTGGGCCAAGCATCGCGAAGTGATGCAGCCGAAGCGCGGCAAGCGATGAGGACGTCCGAGGATCGTTTCGCGGATCTCGGCGAGTTCATCATCCTGCTGCTTGCGTCGACGCTTGCCGGGCTGCGCGACCGGTTGTACGAGGACGGATTCGAGTCGGCTGCCGACCTCGTGGCGGATCTCGCGGATGCGGCCGACGACTACGTCACGCGGACCCACGACTAAGTAACCGATGCTTACTCGCCGACGACGACTTCCAGGGCGGGCCGTGCTTCGTCGTCGTCTCCCGCGAAGTCGACAACCCGATCCAACCGGTCCCGGAAGCGGTCGAGGCGTCGCGAGCCTTCCTCGTATTTGGTGCGGGCATTGCCGAGGTGACGACCCAACGTCTCGTACTCCGTCGCGAAGCGCTCGACGTCTTGCACGAGTCGTCCGCAGAAATCGAGGATCTTCTCGGCACTCTCCTCGATACTCAGGCACTTCAGTCCGAACAGGATCGTCTGCAGGTAGCCGTACATCGTCAACGGTGACATCGGAACCACACGCGATTCGACCGCGGCCTCGAACAACGGTCGCCGGCGATGCGCGAGCCGCAGTACCTCGGCATAGACCCCCTCGGCCGGCACGTACATAACGGCGAAGTCGAACGTGTCCTCGTCCGGGACGATGTAGCGCGCGGAGATGTCTTTGATGTGGCGGTCTACGTCTGTGGCAAAGGCGCGCTCGGCATCGGCGCGTTCCGTGTCGGACGTGCTCTCGCACATACGTCGATAGTTCGCGAGCGGGAACTTGGAGTCGATGCACACCAGTCGACCCCCTGCCTTCACCACCGCGTCGACGATCGCGCCTGACCGAAAGCGATGCTGCATCGCATACGCGCTGGGTGGCAACACCTGGCGCAGGAGCTCCTCCAGCATTGCTTCACCGATCGCGCCGCGCGCCTTCGGAGCGCGCAGGAGATCCTGGAAGGCACTGAACTCGCGCGCCTGCGTCGCAACGGTCTGGGTGGCGGTCTTGACCTCGCCCAGCGTGGAGAAGATGTTTTGGGCCATCTCGGCGCTCGTGTTCTGTGTGGAAGACATGCGTAGGTCGATGCCCTCCAGGCGCTCCGAGAGCCGCCCCGAGTCGGCGGTGACCTGGTCGGTCAAACGCCGGACGTCGGCACGCAGAGCCTCGAGGTCTGCCGCCGCCTGGACGTCAAGGACGGCGTCCCGCTCCGCGACGGCGTGTCGCGCCGCCGTGCGCGATCGCGCCCAGAGCCCAGCCGCGAGGGCCAGCGACCCAAGCGTCGTCAACCACAGCACCGTTTCCATCGTTATCTGAGGGTAGAGGTCGGCTGTGACAACAAAGCGGATTTATCCTGAGGGCCACCTGTGAGAGGCATCGTTTCGAAGCGCAAGTTCGTGTGCGCATCCCTCGTCGTCGCAATCCTGTCGGGGATGCCTGTGTCGGCACGCGCCCAGGCCCCCGCCGAATGCGCCGGCCAGACGACCGACACACCCGAGGCATTCGGACCGACCGACATCACGGCCACGTCCGGCAACCAGAAGCTGTCCGTCGCGCTCAACGACGACGCAACCGTGACCGTGCTGCGCTGGCCATCGCCGTCGTTCTACGACCAGATCAAGTACCGCACCACAGATCGCTCGGCGCGCTTCATGGGCGCGCTGCCAAACGAGGGCGCCCTCATCGGCATCGCGTGGCGGCGCGGTTCGGGGGGATGGGACTTCGACTGGCTGCGCCAGTGGTCGTCGAGCCAACGCTACGCCGGCGATGACGGCGACCGGATAAAGACGAGATTCGTCAAGCGCAGAATCGGACTCACCGTCGTCGTCGACGACATCGTTGCGTCGAACCTCGACGTCTTGGCGCGCACCATCTCCGTGACGCGCAAGCGTCGGTCGCGCGTACGCGCGGTGCGCGTGATCGGCTTCGCGAACTTCAACCCGGTCTTCTCGAAGACGCCGCAGTCCCCCACCAACGATTGGTGCACGGAAGAGGACAACGACTCCGGCGGTCGCTACGCGCCGCGGTTCGACGCGATCGTGCACGAACGCTCGGGCACCGACGTCTCCACCGGCGAAGAATCAGGCGCCGCGCTCGCGATGGGCTTCGCGGCGGATTCGCGATCGCATCACGTCGGGGTCGACACCTACGAGACCGGTGCCGACGGCAACAGCGCCTACGACGATGCCGCCGACGGGAAGCTCTCGGGTGCAGATGCCGCCACGGGTCAGGCCGACGCCGCGATCTCCGATCAGCTCAGACTCAAGCGCCGGCGCGCGACCACTACTCTCTATGTCGCCGCCGGCTTGACGCGCGCAGACGCGTTCGGCGAGCTGAACGCGGCACGAGCGAAGCGGGCCCAGAATCTCCGCCGGATCAAGTCTCGGTGGTGGCGCACCTGGCTCGAGAAGGCGGCGCTACCCAAAGGTGCGCCGAAGGATGTCACCCGACTCGCGAAGCGGAGTCTCGTAGCGATACGCCAAGCGATCGATCCCGTGCGCGACATGATCGTGGCGACGATCGCCACGCAGCCCCCGAACTCGGTCGACTGGATACGCGACGGCGCCTACATCAACCGGGCCCTCCAACTCGCAGGTCACTCGGCGACCGTGGCGAGCCACAACGAGCGCTACGGGCGCCTGCAGGTGACCGCGACGAATCCCCCCGACGGACACCCCGGTCCGGTTCCGCCCGGGAACTGGTCGCAGAATTACTACGCCGACGGTGTCGTCGGGGGCCCGATCCCGTACGAGATCGACGCCACGGGCTTCGGGATCTGGACGTTATGGGATCACTACGCCCAGACGAAGGACAGGGATTACCTCACCCAGGCCGCCGTCTACGAAGCGATCCAGCGGGCGGCGCACTACCTCTCCGATCCGCCCCCCCTCGGATGCATCGACGAGACGACCGGCCTGCAATGCATCGCCAATGAAGAGGACAACGAAACCCCGAGTCAGTCCCTGGTCGGTGCGCAGGCGGTATGGATGGGCCTCGGTGCTGCCGCGAACGCAGCCGAGACGTTCGGGCGCGACGGGGACCTCTTGAACGCCGAGAAGTGGAGGACTCGCCAAGCGGAACTTGGGGCCGCGATCGACGAGCAGTTCCTCGACGACGAGTGCAACTGCTACACGCAGAACTACATCACCGGCGCGACGCTCCTATGGCCGGCGCAACTTCTTCCCTACACCGAGCCGCGCGCTCAGGCACAAGCGGACGTGAACTGGCAACACATGACGGACGTCCTTTCCGGCGAGATCACGCAAGGTCGTGAGGAGTCGAGGTTGGCGGTCGCGCACGCGTTCGCGTGGACCGGCACCGACAAACTGGCCCTCGTCAAACGCGCTCTGACCTGGATCGCGCAGGTCCCGACGACCGACGAGACGTCGCTGCTCGGCGAGGCGTGGATGGCGTTCGAGCCGAACCGCGACCACATCGAAACGATGGTCGGTCAGCCACACGTGACCAGCCACGCGCAGTACTACATCGCGGCGATCAAGGCCTACGGAAGAGCTCCGTACCGCTTCTAGCGAGTCTGCGGGCAGCTCAGGCTTCGTACTTGAACGAGACCTTGAGCTTTGCCCGGTAGTTCACCACGCGTCCTTCTTCGATCTGTACGTCCAGTTGGGAGACCTCAGCGATGCGCAGATCGCGAAGGGAGGTACTCGCCTTCGCGACCGCCGCCGCGGTTGCTCTCTCCCACGATTCGGTGCTGGTGCCTACGAGCTCGATGATCTTGTACACGCTCTCAGCCACAGTCGCTCCTCTCTCGACGGACGGGCGGAGGCAATCATGTGCCCGCCTAGGCATCACGGCAAATCGTGGGGTCGATGACGTCAGGGGTTCTCGTCCTCGCGGACGAGGGGAACGAACCGTGCCGGCGTCAGTAACCGCTGTCGGGTGAGTCGGCCGTCGACCTTCTTAAAGATATAGACGTCGTCTCCGAGCCCGCCCGTCAGCGGGATCACCAGTCGGCCGGCTTCGACGAGTTGTTCTTCGAACGCGGTGGGTAGTTCCGCGGCCCCCGCGGAAACAACGATGGCAGCGTAGGGCGCGCGCTCCGGCCATCCCTGCCATCCATCCCCCACCACCAGTTCCACGTTTTCGATACCCGCGGCGGCAAGGTTCGCGCGCGCAACCTCGACCAGCGACGCGTGCCGATCGATCGACACGACCTCGGCCGCGAGTTGCGCCAACACCGCGGTCTGGAAGCCGTAGCCCGTCCCTACCTCGAGGACCCGCTCGTCGGGCTCCAGCTCTGCCGCCTCGACCATGCGGGCTATCAAGGACGGCTGGCTTGTGGTCTGGTTTTCTCCGATGGTTATCGGCCGATCGCGATACGCCTCCCGGCGCGCGTCACGCGGCACGAAGCCCGCCCGATCGACCGCGCGGAAGGCGGCGACGACACGCGGCGAAAGGCCCTCCTGCTCGATCAGCGAAGCGAGGCTCTCCTGGTCGCGCGGCATGACCTCCTTCATACCTCCGCGAGTACCATCCGACCCATGTCCCGCTACAAACGCCTTTCCGTACTCGACGAGCTGTTCCTCCATATAGAGGGTCCCAATACCCACATGCACGTCGGCGGCGTGATCGTCTTCGAGGGCCCCCCGCCGGAGTTCGGGGAGTTCCTGGAATCGGTCACCAAGCGACTCCAGGTGGTGCCGCGCTTCCGCCAGAAGCTGATGACCGTCCCGTTCGGGGTCGGGCGCCCGATCTGGGCCGACGACACGCACTTCAACCCCGAATATCACGTGCGCCACACCGCATTACCGGCCCCCGGCGACGACGAGAAGCTGAAGCGCCTGGCGGGCCGGATCATGAGCCAGCAGCTCGATCGCAGCAAGCCGTTGTGGGAGATGTGGTTCGTCGAGGGTCTCGGCGGAGACCGTTGGGGCTTGATCTCGAAGACGCATCACTGTCTGGTGGACGGGGTGTCGGGCGCCGACATCATGACGGTGATCCTCGATCTCACTCCCGAAGGCCAGGAGATCGAGCCCGAGCCGTGGCGTCCGGAGCCGGAGCCGAGTCCCGATCAGTTGTTGCTCGACGCGGTGAGCGAGCGACTCACTTCACCGGCGGAGGTCGCGCGCGTGATCCGCTCCGCTGCGATGGATCCCGGCAAGGTGCCGAACCAGGTGATCGAGGCCGTGCGTTCTCTCGGCGCGTTCTTAGGTGGAGGTCTCGACTTCGCGCCGGCGTCGTCGCTGAACGTGCGCATCGGGCCTCATCGCAGGTTCGAGACCGTTCTTACCGAGCTCGACGAGTTCAAACGCATCAAGAACGCGCACGGCGGGACCGTGAACGACGTCGTACTCGCGGTCGTCACCGGAGGTTTACGGAAGCTGCTGAAGACGCGCGGCGAACGGGTGGACGATCTCGAGCTGCGCGCGATGGTTCCGGTGTCGGTACGCGCCGATGCCGACAAAGGCGCTCTGGGGAACCAGGTCGCTTCGGTATGGGCTCCATTGCCGGTCAACGAGTCCGATCCCCTCGTGCGCCTGCGAAAGGTCTCCGCGTCGATGAAGGACCTGAAGTCCTCCGGCCAGGCCGTGGGGGCCCAAGTACTAACGAGCATCGGTGAATGGGCGCCGCCGACGATCGTGAGCCAAGCGGCCCGACTGGTCGCGCGGCAACGCGCTTACAACCTCGTCATCACGAACGTTCCTGGTCCCCAGTTCCCGCTGTATTCCATGGGCCGCGAGATGCTCGAGGTCTACCCGGTCGTGCCTATCTCGGACAACACCGCGGTTGTCGTCGGTCTGTTGTCCTACAACGGCAAGATCGGTTTCGGTCTGCTTGGGGACTTCGACGCAGCGCGCGACCTTGCGGTCTTCGCCGAAGGCATCGAGAAGTCGATAGTGGAACTCGCCGCCACGGTCACGGGGTAGATCCTCACCAGAAACCGCGTCGTGCCTACCATCGGCGCTCGCCCGCATACGTCTCCTTGACCTTGGGTACGCATGTAGCGAGTGGCCATTCCCGACGATCTGGGAGCGTGCTGATGAACTATGACGACCTGACCGCAAACGTACGTGCTCGTCTCGGGCTGTCATCCCAGGATGAAGCCGACGCGGTGACGAGGTCGGTGCTCGTGGCGCTGGGAGCCCGGCTTACGAAGGAGGAGGGAACCGACCTCGCCGCGCAGTTCCCCGACGAGGTCGGTGACCGTGTGCGTACGGCTGCCGGAACCGAGAACTACGGGATCGACGGGTTCCTCGACCGGGTGCGCGAGTCCCTCGACCTGGGTGATCCCGACCAGGCGTCGCACCATGCGCGCGCCGTCCTTGCCGAGGTGAACGAGCTCGTCACCGCGGGAGAGATGGAAGACGTCTTCGCGCAGCTTCCCGATGAGTTCTCCGACCTGTTCATGTCTTCAACCGGAGGCGGTTGAGAGCGAAGTCAAACGACTAGACGGCGTGGGGATAAGTCTCCGCGAGGTCGCGGTCGCTCCACCCCGACACCTCGTCTAACGGTCGTAGAGCTCGTGTCGAGTCGACGTGCACGATCGCGTCGAACTGGCCGGGCAAAGACGCATGGAAGTAATGGCTCGCACGCTCCGTCTCCGGCCGGTAGATCACGCCGATGGCACGTTCCAAACGCGGCCCGGCGAGCGCATCCGACAGACGGCGATCGCTAAGTGGCAGCAGGAACGCACCGATGCCGGCCTGATGCAACAACCATTCGTAACTTTCCTCAAGAGCGGGTCGCACGCGCTTTAGTTCGGCGGGTGCATCCCAGTTCGATGCCGCAGTAACCGACCCGGAGAACGTGGTGAAGCCGAGGGCGAAGCTGCGGCCACCGAAGCGTTTCCGCACCAGCTGACCAACATTGACCTCTCCCGCGCGGCCCATCTGTGTCGCTCGGGCGTCGCCCAGGTGCGAGTTGTGTTCCCAGACAACGATCCGAGGCTCGGCGTGCCGCCCGATGTGGTCGTGAAGGGCCTCGAGCGTGTCGGTCATGTGCATGTCACGCAGGTTCCACGACGAGACGCTCCCGCGGAACATTTCCCTGTAGTAGCGCTCCGCATTTTTGATGAGGATGGCATTTCGTTCGACGAAGAAGCGATCATCGGGATCGTCACCCGGGGATGTTCCCCTCGATCGCAGGTCGATGAGCTGGCGGACGACGTCGTCTTCGCACGTCTCGACACGCCCCGTGGAAGCCGCGTAACCGTATGCCTGCGAGTCCTCACCGAACGCCGAGAAGCACGCGTATCTCTCGCGCGCTCTTGCGGCGGCGTCCGGGTCGCGCTCCGAGAGATACGACAGAACCGCGTCGATAGAGCGATGCAAGCTATAGAGATCGAGACCGTAGAAGCCGACCTCTTCTTCCGGCTTACGTGACGAGTTGTGCTCTCGCAACCACCCGACCAGGTCCTCGATGACCTCATTGCGCCACATCCAGCGCGGGAAGCGCGTGAACGAGGCGAGCGCAGAGATCGCGTCGTCGTCCGAACCACGACAGCGGACGAAACAGTTGACGCGGTAGGCATCCGGCCAATCCGCCTCGACCGCGATCGCGTTGAAGTTGTGCTCAGTCACCAACCTCTTCGTGATCTCGGCGCGCAGCGCGTAGAACTCGTGTGTACCGTGCGTCGCCTCACCTAGGAGGACGATCGAGTGACCGGAAACACGGTCGATCACCGCGTCGACGTTGGATGCGTCGAGCGCGACGGAGGAGGCATCGATGCTCTCGACCAGGTGATCTTCGACCTGCGTGGCCATACCCATCTCTTACCCACTAAGTTGCTAGCGTCCAAACGCATGGAACTGGTGGCGGCGGGTGTGCTTTCCGCTGCGTGCATCGTTTACAACTACGTGCTCAACAGGTGGCCGCCGTTCCACGGCGGTGTCTACGTCCCGCTCAATCTCGGGTTCGCGATGCTGGTCACCGCGCTTACCGCAGCGAGCCTCGGTCTATCGCGCGTCGATCTCGTCTCTCTGGGGATGTCGGCGACCTGCTCATTCCGGTCGCCGGCATCGTTGCATTTGGCCTCGCCACGTTTGGAATCGCGTTCTCGCGCTATCGCCATCTCATCGCCGATCGCCGCGTCCATGGACTCAAGGGCGCGGCACTCGCCTATCACTCCCTGCTGCGGATCCCGCTCGGCACCGCGCTTGCCGAAGAGTTGTTGTTCCGTGGCGCGCTGTTCGCGGCCTGGCGGGCCGCCGGTGCCTCCACCGTGACCGCGGCCCTATGTGCCGCGGTCAGCTTCGGGCTGTGGCACATCTCGCCTACTGCCATCCTCGTGAGTATCAACGACCCCATGGCAAGCGCGAGGAAGCTTCGGATGACCATCGCCAGTGCGGTCATCTTCACGACTATCGCGGGGCTCGGCCTGACGTGGTTGCGGCTAGAAACGGACGGTCTTGTCGCGCCGATTGTGTTGCATGCCGGGGTCAACTCGGTAGGCGCTCTCGGCGCGGTCGTCGCGGGCCGGCGCGTTGACGCTCAAGCGGTCGCGCCTGCTCAGTTCCGTCCCTAGAATGACGTGCATGGTAAGCATCGAAGAACTCGAGCGACTATCCACCAAGGAACTCCACGAGCGTGCTTTTAGCCTCGCCAGGAATCACCTCGATGCCGGCTTCTTTTGGAAGCTCCTAGAAGCGGTTCCGGCCGCGGAAGCCGCAGCCGGGCACCTGGATGAAGCACAGGTAGATGTCCTGAGTCTCGCTCGGCGCGTCCAGGACCTGGTCAATCCCGACACGACCGAGGAGGCCGATGCCTTCCGGCCCATCTACATCGAGTATCTACTGGAGCGCGAAGAAGACTGACGCCCCAGAAGCGGCGGGAGCCAGATGGCCGACCCATCGTGTCCGCAGCCGATGGCGTCGGCGATCCCGCCGTCGAACTGTTGCGCGACTAGGGCGGCGAGGCAGGCATCGAGCGAATCATGGGACCACATCTCTGGATCCTCAATCTTGACGCCCGCGGTCACCAGCAGTTCAGAACGTGTGAGCAATCCCGCGGCGGTCAGTTTGGAGGGCATCCTGCTACCCGCGAGCGTGCGGAAGCCGGCGTAAGGAAAGACCTCGATGACATTCGACGAGCATCGACGCGCGATCTCGAACACCCGAAAGCCGACCTCCATCCATCCAGGGCACGGTTGCTCGCTCGTCGGCGTCACCCACGGTACCCATATGCGCTTCTCGCGACCGAGTGCGATCTCCGCGCAGCGGGCGGTCCGGAACTTCGGGCTCAGACCCTCTTCGTCACTATGCGGCGCCGTACTCAGCCGCTCGGGGGCATCGATCGCGACCACGTGGGCCGCGGATAACAGCAGCGCGAGCCCGTCACTGTCGGCTGCATCCACGACCTCAACTTTCGTGAGGTCCAGGGAACCATCGAGGGCGACGATGTGGAGGAGATGTTGGCCGAGGTCGATACCCACGAACGTCTTCAGCGCTGGGCGGCCTCGCTTGCGACCTGCTCGAGGCGAGCGCGGTAACTCGTCCACCAGGCCTCGTCGACCGGGGGCATGTTGTCGTTGTCGGAACTCATGCCGACAACGCCGTCGATCAGTTCCCGAATGATGTCGGCATGTCCCGCGTGTCGGTGTGTCTCAGCGATCATGTGGATAAAGATCCGGTGCAGCGTGACTTCAGCCCGATCGGCCGGCCACCAAGGCACCCGACCTATCGCATCCAAAGGCAAGGCATCGATCGTCTTGTCCGAGTGCGCCCACACCCGGCGGTAAAGGCCGACGATGTCGTCGCGGGATTCGGCGGCAGTCGCCCAGAAGTCCGCGTTCGGCCCGGCATCCTCGGCGAACCATGGAAAGGGATCCTCGAAGGGACGCCCGAAACACTCACCGAAGTAGCCTGCCTCGACGCTCGCGACATGTTTTACGAGTCCCAAGAGGTTCGTCCCGGTAGGAGTCAGCGGTCTGCGGATGTCGTACTCGGAAAGTCCGTCGAGCTTCCACAGAAGTGCGTCCCGCGCCCCTTGCAGATAACGGCTCAGTTGAGCCTTCGGATCAGATCCCGTCACACGAGCAGGATGCCACGGTTCCCTTCAGGACTTCGAATCGGGGTACGTCCCTAGGTATTGCGCTGCGTCCGAAGGTGTTCCAGCAGAACCGTGAGATGGGCGGCGTCTTTTTCACGGCCGGCGGCGCGTTTCATGGAGATGAGATCCTCGATGCTCGCGACGCGGACCGCAAGGTAGAAGGGCGCAACTTCGATGGCCCGCTCCTTTAGCTCCTCGTAGCTCGGTGAGCCGGCGGGGGCGAAGAGGAGGTCGAACGGACCGAAGCGGGTCATCATCGTGACGACCGTGAGGCTCGCCAGCATCCGGGCATCGAGCACGAACTCGACCACCTCCTCGGGATCGGGCAATCTGAGCCGCGCGTCGAGCTCCTTCAGGGCACCTTCCAACTTCTTAAGGTTCGCTTTAGTCGTGGCGGCGGCGACGTCGAGGTCCAATGTCGCCGCGATGGGGACGCCCTGAAGGATTGCGGCAGTCGCTCCCACAACCACGAAGTCGACACCGCGGTCCAGGAGGACCTTGAGGATTGCGTCGCGGTCGGCTTCACTCATACGAGGTCGTCGGACCCCACAGGTTGTAGGCCGCGTTCTTTACGGGCGTTGTTGATCAGCTCCAGATCACGCTGACTGAGTGCAGTGCGCACCTTGTCCGGCAAACCCGCCTCGAAGTCGCGCACCGATCGGTCCTGATCGTCGGATGCCGTGAGCTGGATGCGGAGGTCGAGCCCTGCCGACCGCACGATCCGCGCGAGCGTCTCGAGACTCGGTTCTTTGCGCCCCGCCTCATAGGCCGAGAGCGTCGACTGTGAGGTCCGCGCCCTGCGGGCAAGCTCGCGTTGGGAGAGTCCTTTTTCGTAGCGAGCAAGCCGTATGAGGTTCCCTGCCCAATTGCTCATATGATTATGATATCCGATCGGATATCATTCTACGATACCCTATCGGACGTCATCTACTACTATCGGAACCCATCGGCTTTGTCATCAGTACAAGAGTTGTGCGGAACTTCGTCGTTATCGTTCTTCTGCTCGCGTCGTGCGGCGAGCCGCGTCCGGCTAGCGATGCTCGAGCCGCGTTGGAAGGTTCGCGCTCCGCAAGCTCCGTAGGTCCTTCTCCGCAGGCGACCGACGACTGCCCTCGAACGATCCCGCCCCAGCCTGGCTTCGTTCCTCCGGAGCCCTATCCCCCGCAACCTCCCGATCTCTACGACTCCGTTTGGTACGGCACGTCGGCGCTTTGGACGATGCTCAGTCCGGAAGGAGAGGTCTGGCAAGCGCTCCCCGACGACGATGCCGACGGGAGGTTCACACAGAAGACGTTCTGGTGGTCGGACGCTTATTCCCCGCGAGATGGCCTGGCTCCAATAACGCTCGTCGGTCGAAGGCTCGATCGACCCGGGACGTTCAAGGAAGAAGCGCCCGGCGGCGGTGGGTTCCGGAAGGACATCGGCGAGTTCATCCTCGTGGGGATCGAGATCCCGGCTGGATGTTGGGAGTTAACCGCCACCTATCGCGGTACCGAGCTGTCGTATGTCGTCTCGGTCGAGGGTTGAGCCGAACGTCTTTCATTTTGCAGGTGACCACGGGCTCGCAACTGCTGCGCCTACCATGAAGCGGTGGGTCAGCTGGCTCCCATCCTTGAGATCTTGCATCGATCCCTTGACGCCTTCCGGAGCCTGCATGCCAGCGGCACTTCGAGCCGATCGAGCTGGGAGCTGTGGTGGGCGGGCCCACGCCGGGTGCGGCAGCAATTTGGAGGCAACCTCATCGTTGTCGACGGCGCGTGGTGGTGGCTCACGCAGCCGGATGGCAAGGTCATCAGTAACGAGGACAACTCTGAGGTAGGTGTTGGACTGGGACCGGGTATCGAGATTCTGCATGGCCGCGACATGTTGGGAGACGTTCTCCTCCAGTTCCGTGATCAAGTGCGAATCGCTGCACGTGATGCCGCTCTGTTACGCGCCATCCCACGCTATGACGAGGGTGGGTCACGTTGGTGGGACTATCGGGAACCGTTCGAGGTCGCGATCGATGCACAGACCGGGGTCGTCTTGCGCACGCCGCACGTCCGCGTCGACGACATCAGCTACGACGAGACCTTCGCCGATGAGCTCTTCAGTCCGACTCCTCGAAAACGGAGATAGCGGCTATGACACTGGGCGAGCTTCTGGAGCTCATGCACACATCCTCAACGAGATGGGAAACCCTGCGAGCGAAGGGCACCGAGTGGCGCGACCCAAAACTGAACATTGAAGCTTTCATGCGTGCTCTACCCAGGCGCTCAGCCGCTGTCGCGCACGGTGAGACCGTTGACGAACCTCCGTCCGTCGAACCATGGCGCTTGTGGATCCGGCAACCATCCACCCACCGGACCGTTTTCATGGTGGGCGACGAGGAAGTCACCGCCGTCGTCGACGGTGATTGGTGGTGGAGTCTCAGCCCGAGCAGGGGGCCTCGTACAAATAGTGGCAGGCAAAATCACTCGCATGGGCTCGGACCCGCAGAGCCTCTCTTCCGATTCGACCGCGCACTGGCTTCGCTTCATCTAGAGGATTGGAATGAGTCCGAGTTCGTTCAGCGTTCAGTCGTTCGAGTTTCAGCTCGCCCCGTCCCGATGGAGGAACGGACGCCGTACGACGACGGGGATCTGTCGGCTCGGTCGCATCTCCATGGACTCGGAAGTGGGGCCGACGCATATGAACTCGTAGTGGACTCGGAGAGCGGCGTTCTACTCCGCAGCGAGGCGCTCTTAGAGGGAAACCCTTTCCGCATCGTTGAGGTGGAATCGATCTATTTCGACGAGACGCTCGGCGACGAGACCTTCCATTTGAATGCTCCAGAGGGCACGAGCTTCCGAGAAGCCTGATAACGCGCCTCGTTAGGCATTAGGCAAACCGACCCAGTTCCTCATGCCCTCACGACCACGCGGGGCACAAGGAACCGGATCGATGACTACACCGTCGAGGAATACCGAGAGCGCCTGACCGTCCTGAAGGAAAAGCACTAAGAGAGGTTTGATCCGCTCGGCGTCGCGGTCTCGACTCCCGCTACCTGGAGGTCGAGTCGCGAGGCTCCTCAGTCCAGGCGCGATTCGAGACGACCTCCGACGCGACCGGTTGGTCGTTAGCTCAGTAGAAGGAACCGCGCCTCCCGCGAGGAGCGGACGCTTTCAAGGACGGGCGCCGCGCAAGCAGGTTTGTTCGCACAGCTTCTTCTCTTCCAGCAGGTTGCCGTCAACGTCATAGGCAAGAACGCGACCGTTCTCTGTTGCGCTTAGGGGAGTAACCCAGAAGCGAACCGGCAAATCCGATTCCGAAGGCGCGACGATCGTCTCGACCTCGTTCCTATCACCGTTGCTCAGCTCGAACGCGATAACGGCAACTGCAGGGTCGGCTACGCCATACG
The DNA here is from genome assembly GCA_030862265.1 of Actinomycetota bacterium. Taxonomy (GTDB): domain Bacteria; phylum Actinomycetota; class CADDZG01; order CADDZG01; family WHSQ01; genus JALZEA01. The sequence continues at coordinate 14,045 of JALZEA010000137.1, forward strand.
TGAGGGAGAGGATTGGGCCACCGCCTGGGTCATAGGTTCGATGCAGGATGTATTCGCGCTCAACAGCCGTGTCAGGAAAAGTGCACGTCACCCCCTGGCGTTCGGGAGCCGGATCACCCACCTCGAGCCTCGTGCAGTAGCCGTCCTCAGCACCCCAAGCGATGTATCGCCATTCCTTGCCTTGATACTCACCCCACTCACCGCTGTCGAAGCGACCGGACGCGATGACGTAGCGCTCGCCCTCCGGAAGAGGCGGCTCGTTTCGCGCGTCTTGCCCGCGGCCCTTCGTGCTGTTCGGGACGTCATCGGCCGCGGATCGGGAGGATGCGCCTCCACACCCAGCGAGGGTGAGAACGATAAGGAGACCCAGCGCAATGCTGTTTAGTCGCGCCGGTGCATCGTGGCTAAAAGTGCGCAACCTCTGCCATCTCTTTCGCTCCCACACGGCAGCCCGGTGACAACCGTACCGTCAGGGGAGGGCGTTTCGAAGGGCTTGGGTGATTTCGCGGTTAGCCCCTGGAGTGGTACATGTCCAGACGCCGGCACACCTCGATGGCGCGGCGTTCGAGCTCCTCGTAGTCGCCCTCGGCGGCGATGTCGTCGTCGAACACGGAGTTCGCGAACCCGCATAGCTCGGCCCCCGCATGGAGATAGCCGAGGTAGTTCTCCGCCGTCAGTCCCCCGCTCACCCATATAGGAAGAGGTGCGAGGGGCCCCAAGACGTTGGCCACGTAATCGGGACCGCCGAGCTGTTCGGCGGGAAAGATCTTGACCCAGTCGGCCCCGGCACGGCGGGCGGTGAAGATCTCAGTCGGGGTCGAGGCGCCCATGACTATAGGTATGGAGAGGTCGTGGGCGGCGTCGATCGCTTCAGGGATGAGGATCGGGGTGACGATGAACTCCGCGCCGGCGTCGTAGGCCTCTTTGACCTGCTCGGGGGCGGTGACGGTGCCGGCCCCGACGATCGCATCGACCTGGCCGGCGACCTCGGCGAGAGCATCCGTTGCCTCGGGCATGTTCATCGTGATCTCGACGGCCTCGAAGCCACCGCGCACGGCTGCGCCCACGGCCTCGACCGCGTGGGCGGGGGCCTGCATGCGAAGGATGGCCACCACCGTGGCGTCCCGCAGGCGCTTCGCTCGCTGTTCGAATAATTGCTGGTTCACATATCAAGCGTACAAGTGCAGCTCGTACACTTGGGCCCCGCCCGATTCGATGCCCGCTGGCTTTAACGAGGCCGAATTCCCGGAAAGAACTGTTTCTGTCGTAGCCCCCTTCTAGGCTGTCAGAGATGACTGCCGACAAGCTGCCCGGGACCGTGGGGCGAGTCCTGGGGACCCAAGATTCGACCCCTTTGGAGTTCTGGGTGGGCCTGGCCGAGGGCAGCTACCTGCAGCTCGACGACGTCGTTGCCACCGAACGGACCCCACCGGGCGGGGAGACCGTCTCTATCTTCGGCGTCGTATCCCAGGTGCGCGCTCGTTACGAGGGCGCGCGCTTCGATTCCGACGTCTTCCTGATCGAGGACGGCGTGCTGCCGGGCGAGGTCACCGAGGCCGCACAAGTGACGCTGACGCGAGTCGAGCCGGAGGTATTCGTTCCGCCGCTACCGGGCGCCCTTGTGCGCAAGGCGGAGGGCAAGGAGCGCGACCAGGCCCTCTATTTCGATTCCATGGAGAAACGGCTCCCTGCCGGACTGACGCGCGACGACGAGCCCATCTACATCAACCTCGAATTCATCGACGGCACACGCGGCGCCCACGTCAACATCTCCGGCATCTCAGGTGTTGCGACGAAGACGACCTATGCAACGTTTCTCCTCTACAGCCTCTTCAACTCCGGCGCCCTCGGCAAGGATGCCATCAACACGAAGGCGCTCATCTTCAACGTGAAAGGCGAAGATCTTCTCTTCCTCGATCACACGAACATCCAGGTCTCCGACGAGGATCGCGTTCGCTATCGCAAGCTCGGGCTGGAACCCGGGCCATTCCTAAGCACGGGTTTCTTCGCTCCCCCACGCCTCGGCGACCGTAATGCCGCGCCGGATGTGTCGGCCCGCACTCAGGGTGTTACGTCCTTCTTCTGGACGATCGCGGAGTTCTGCGCCGACGAGCTGCTCCCCTTCCTGTTCGCGGATGCCGAAGACGAGCGTCAGCAGTACACGATGGTCATCTACAACGTTGCGGTCAAGCTGCGCGACGCCGTCCCCTTGCCCGACGGCGGCGTCAAGATCGACGGGGTCGAATGCCGGACGTTCAAGGAGCTCACCCAAGAGATCATCAAGAAGGTCCAAGAAGACTCAGAATGGTCCGGCCCGGTCGGGGTCGGGACTGTGAACGCGTTCATCCGGCGTCTATATGCCGCGGTTGGACCACTCGAGCGACTCATCCGTGGCGACATCCCCAATGCCGACAAGCACAAAGTCGCGCTCGAGAAACAAGTCACCGTGGTCGACATCCACAACCTGCCCGACCGGGCGAAGCGCTTTGTGGTCGGTGTCGTCGTGAAGCGCACCTTCGCCGAGAAGGAGCGGGCCGGCCAGGCGCGGCCCCTGCTGTTCTTGGTGTTGGACGAGCTCAACAAGTACGCCCCGCGCGAAGGGACGAGCCCGATCAAAGAGATCCTGCTGGACGTCGCCGAACGAGGTCGCTCCCTCGGCGTCATCCTGATCGGCGCACAACAGACGGCGAGCGAGGTCGAGGGCCGCATCGTCGGTCAGTCATCGATCCGCGTCGTGGGACGCATCGATCCCGCCGAGGTCGAGCGCGGCCAGTACGGGTTCCTTAGAGGCACCCACCGCGATCGCGCCACGATCTTGAAGCCGGGCACCATGATGGTGAGTCAGCCCGAGATCCCCGTGCCGCTCGTGGTGGAGTTCCCCTTCCCCGCGTGGGCCAGCCGTCCCAGCGAAGCCGGCGCCAACCCTGCAAGCGCCGACCAGCCCGACGATCCTTTCGACGGCCTTCCGACGAAGTGAGGATCCTCCACACCGCGGACTGGCATGTCGGCAAGACGCTCGGGGGCCGGAGTCGCGCGGCCGAGCACGAAGCCGTGCTGGACGAGATCACGTTGATAGCGCGGGACCGCGCCGTGGATCTGATCGTCGTCGCCGGCGACCTCTTCGATACCGCAGCACCGTCACCGGAGTCGGAGCGCATCGTCTATCAAGCCTTACTGGGACTGTCTGGTGTAGCGCACACGATCGTTATCCCAGGCAATCACGACAACGAGCGGCGACTCGCGGCGGTCGCACCCCTGTTCGCGCACACGAATGTCACCGCGCAGCCGTTCCTGGCGCCGGATTGCCTACAGATGTCGACGGCAGATGGAACGCCCCTACGGATCGCGTTGCTGCCGTGGCTGTCGCAGCGTCACGTCGTCAAAGCGGACCAGTTGATGTCCAAGGACGCCTTCGAGCACGCCGGCACGTATGCGGAACGCGTCAAGCGCATCATCGCGTCGCTGGCCGCGGGATTCTCAGATGACGCGGTCAACCTGATGGTCGGTCACGTGACGGTCGCGGGGGCCGCGCTAGGGGGCGGCGAGCGCACCGCACAGACGATCTTCGATTACTGGGTGGATCCCACGGTTTTCCCGCCCGAAGCTCACGCTGTGTTGTTGGGTCACATACACAAGGCTCAAGCCATGCCCGGGCCTTGCCCGATCCGTTACTGCGGCTCGCCGTTGCAACTCGATTTCTCCGACACGCAGGACACGAAGTCGGTGCTGGTGGTCGAGGCCGCGCCTGGCAAACCCGCAGCGATCGAAGCGATCGACTTGCACAGTGGGCGGGAGCTGAAGACGATCGAGGGGACGCTCGACCAGTTGCGAACGCTGCCGGACATGGGTGACGCGTACCTGCGGGTCCGCGTGCGCGGATCCGCCCATGTCGGTCTTGGGGACGAGGTGCGTGAGCTGTTCCCGAACACGATCAAGGTCATCGTCGAATCGGAGCGTGACGAGACCGTCGGGGGGGCCGCGCGTGACGAGGCCGCGTCTCCCCACGACCTGTTCACGACCTACCTCACCGAGAAGGACATACAGGACGACGCCCTCGTCGCGTTGTTCGACGAGCTTTACGAGGAAGTAGATGCGACCGGTAACGCTTGAGATAGCCGGCTTCGGCACCTTCCGCGAGCCCACGACCGTCGCGTTCGACGATGCGAACTACTTCGCGCTCGTCGGTCCCACGGGGTCCGGCAAGTCGACGATCATCGATGCCATCTGTTTCGCCCTCTACGGGTCGGTGCCGCGTTACGAGAACGAGAACCTCGTCGCGCCCGTCATCAGCCAAGGCGGGTTGGAAGCCCGGGTGCGTCTCGATTTCACCATCGGAGACAAACTCTTCACCGCGGTCCGAGTGGTCCGGCGCAGCGGCAAGGGTGCGACGACCAAGGAAGCCCGCCTCGAACAAGGCAGCGAGATCCTTGCGGGGACCGCAGACGAGGTCTCCGACGAGGTCAAACGTCTGATCGGTCTCTCGTTTTCGCAATTCACGCGCTGCGTCGTGCTTCCTCAAGGTGAGTTCGCTCGTTTCCTGCACGACAAGCCGGCGAGTCGCCAAGACCTCCTAGTGAGGCTGCTGAACCTCGACGTCTACGAACGGATGCGTTACGCCGCGGGCCTGCGCGCCTCGGCCGCCAAGAGCAAGATCGCGGCCATCGAGCAGCGTTTGGCCGAGGATCTCGCTTTCGCTACCGAAGAAACCCTAAATACCGCGACCGCCCGCGCCGCGCGTGTGGAGAAGCTGCGAACCCGGGTTGCTGCCGCAGCGCCGACTCTCAAGGATCTCGAATCCCAGTTGGCCGATGCCCAGAAACGGCTCCAGGAGACCGAGGCCGCGCTGCGCACGATCGAAGAACTGGACATGCCGCCCGAGGTTGCCGAGCTCTCCGATGCGATAAAACAAGCGAAGGCCGCGGTCGTTGCCGCACAGAAGGAAGCCGACCGCGCTCGCAAAGGGGTCGAAACTGCGACGAAGGCGCGCTCTGCATTGCCGGCGCGCGACCCCCTGGTCACCGCCATCGACGCTCACGAACGGAAAGCCGCGCTGGCGAGTGCCATCGCGGAGGCCCAGGCGGCCCTGCAGAAGGCCACCAAGGAACGGGATTCCGAGCTCAAGGAACTGGCGCAGGCGGAAGCCGACCTGGCCGGCGCCATCGCCGCGCGCAGAGGTATCGAGCTGGATCATGCCGCGCACGGGCTCGCCAAAGAACTTAAGAAAGGCGAACCGTGTCCCGTTTGTGGCCACAAGGTCGCGACCCTCCCGAAACGTGCTGCTCCGAGGGCCATCGCGACTGCCGACAAAGCGGTGACCCAGTCCGAGAAGCTCGTCGCGAGTACGCGCCGCAACTTAGAGAAGGTCACAGAGGCCTTCACGCGGTGGACCAGCACCGTCGAGCTCAAGGAGCGCGAGTCCTCGCAACTGGACAAGCTCGTCGCCAAACACCCTGAAGCGGTGACGATCACGGCTCAGCTGCAAGCTATCGATAGGGCCGAGAAGGACCTCGAGACCGCGCGCGACGACGAACGCGCGGCGTACGACTCGCTCGACCAGATCCGAAAGATCGCAGATGAGGTTGCCGAGCGCGAGCGGGAAGCACGAGGTGAGTTCAGCGACGCGCGCGACCGTTTGGTCGCGCTGGGGGCCCCAACAGCAACCGGTAAAGACCTCGCGGCCGACTGGAGGGCGCTCATCACCTGGGCTCAGAAGCAGCAGCCTCGGCTGATGAAAACGATGAATGAGGCGGAGACCGCCAATACAACCGCGGTCAAGGCCCGGGCGGCGTTGATGGACGAGCTCGAAGCGTCCTGCAAGGAATGCGAGATCGATCTGGACGGTCGGGATCTCGTCGACGCGGTAGCCGATGCGTTCGCTCGTGCCACAAACGAAGTCGAACGAATCGCCAAAGCTCTGAAAGACGCGGAGAGATCGCGCAAGGAACTAGCCGACCACAAGCGCGCACACGATCTGGCGAACGCGCTGGCGAATCACCTGTCGGCGCGCGGATTCGAGAAGTGGTTGGTGAACGAAGCGGTACGCCGTCTCGTCATCGGAGCGAGCGAAATCCTCGGCGAGCTGTCCGGCGACCAGTACGCCCTGACCATCGACGACACCGGAAACTTTCTCGTTATCGACCACCACAATGCCGACGAGCAACGATCGGCACGCACGTTGTCCGGAGGAGAGACGTTCCTCGCGTCGCTCTCGCTCGCACTCGCTCTCGCGGATCAGCTCGCCGAACTCGCCGCGCAGGGGGCGGCGAGGCTGGACGCGATCTTCTTGGACGAAGGGTTCGGGACCCTCGATCCTGAAACGCTGGACACGGTCGCTGCAACGGTCGAGAACCTCGCCGCGCGCGGTCGCATGGTCGGGGTCGTGACGCACGTGCGAGAACTCGCCGAACGAGTACCCGTGCAGTTCCGTGTGAAGAAGGATCCGCGCGGCTCGACGATCGAACGGGTGAGCGCATGAAGTTCGCCGTCGAATCCTGGGCCCCCGACTATGGCGCGCCCATCGGCTTGGACGAACTCGACCCCACAACCGTCCAGGTCGATCTGTCGATCGAGATGCCCGTGGCACGTTGGGCCCCGATCGCCCCACCCACGACGACTGTGCTCCCGCAGAAGCTTCTATTCACCGACGGCGTTCGCCGCGTCGATGCGCGCGTGTGGGTCGATGGCGAAGAAAGCGGGAGTCATCCCGGCTTATGCGCGTCGTATGCCGCGGGAGCCGTCGTCTGTGATGAACGCGCGCGAGTTGTCGCCGCGGAAGTCGAACGCGGGTTGTTCACGTTGTCCAAGGACGCGGAAGCGATCACGTGCAAGCACGCCATCTATCCCGTCCGCAGACCCGAGACGGAAGCCCTGCAGGATCTCGTCCTGAGCGTCCATTACCGGATGGGCGAGCTGGAGATGGCATTAGCTACAGCGCAGCCGGCCGACCTCGTCATCGTCGATGGCCCTCTGAAGGGCCGCCACGGGATGGCCCATGTCGTCGGCTACGTGAAGACACACCAGGTCTCGTATCTCCCTCCGGAGATGGACGGAGTCATCGCGAAGATGGATTGCGGTGAGCGCACCCCCGTATTCCTTATAGGGGGTAAGTGGAGCAAACACTCTTGGTACCTCCGCCTTCCATGCATCCGCGATCACGCGTGGACAGGCGTCGTCAGATGCGAGATCACGGGTGATGTCGAGGTCGCGGATGTCATCGCGACCGCCAACCTCGTGACCGCCACCTTGCCGCGCTTCGCTTCGCAGACACACAAGGACCCTCGAGCCCCGCAGAACCTCCACCCGATCGCGGGGCTCGAGCGCGAGCTACGACGCAGGCTCGGCGACGAGCACCTTCTCTATAGGGGCCTCCGTATCGCCTCTATGAATGGATCTCGCCCGGCCGCCTGAGCCCACACCAAGCATGAGGCGGCAGCTCTTCGGGCGTTTATCTAGGCCAGCGCCGCTTTCATTCCGGCGACGACGCGGTCGACCCATTCTTCGGTCGCAGTGCGGCCCATCAGCCCGATCCTGACGACGTCGGTGGCGAGCGGTTCGAGCCCACCCGAGATCTGGATCCCGTTGTCGGCGATCAAGCCTTTGACGACGCTCGGCGGATCATCTACATAGATGGCGGTCACAAGGTTTGCCTCATAACCCGCCGGAGCGACGAGTTCGAGCCCAAGATCCTGAAGGTCCTGCCGCAGCTTTTTCGCCAGCGCGGCGCGTCGTCCCACCCACGCTTCGAGGCCGGCCTCGAGGATCCGGTCAACACTCGACGCGAGCGCGAGGAAGAGATTGGTCGGCATCGTGACCGGGTGCGGGTGGTGCGTCCATTCCGATCGATACCAGTCCCATCGCCGGAGATCGAGATACCAAGAGTGCGGTGGTTCGTGGGAATCGACCCGCTCCCGTCCGCGCGGGCCGAGCGCTACGATCCCGAGCCCTGGGGGGGCCTCGAGTCCCTTCTGGGTGCCGGTGACCAAAGCGTCGATACCGTCGCGATCGACGTTGACGAGCTCGCCACCAACCGAGGCGATCCCGTCGACCATGAACAGCGCTCCCGCCGCGTTTGCGACCTTGGCCACCTCTTCGATGGGGTGACGGATTCCCGTCGCAGTCTCCACGTGAACCATCAGAACGCCTGCTGCTCCCTCGACCCGAGCGGCGATCGCTTCGGGATCCACCGGTGCGCCGACCTCGACGGCGACCTCGTCGACCTTGAGACGATGAGCGCGCGCTACTTCCATCAAACGGATCCCGAAGAATCCCGCATTGGGGACGACGACCCTGTCGCCTTCCGTAAAGAGATTGGCCACCGCGGAGTCGAGCCCAAGCGTTCCTGTGCCCGGCATGAGGTAGGGCCGGTCGGCCGAACCCATGAGTTCACCTACGCGATCCACGAGGTCGTTGTGGATGCCGACCCAGACGTCGCCGTAATGAGCGATCATCTGGCGACCGACAACGCCTAGGTCTTCCTCGTGCAGTTCTCCGGGTCCCGCGATCATGAGCGCGGGCATGTCGGGCAGGTTCCGCGGATCCGGCATGCCCGAGATGCTACGGCACGGCTACCTCACGCTATGACTCGCTCGGTGATGGTGACGGACTAGCCGACGAACCGCCACCGTCGCTGGGACCGTCGTTCGCGCGTCCGAGGATCTCCACGATGTGGTTATGAGTACCGCGGTTCTGCCATGCCATCTCACGCGCCGAACCGAGACCGAGTTCTTGAAACGCGTTGAACCACGCATCAGTAGTCCACTCTGCCATTTCGGCACCCTGCTCCGAGCTGATCGCCGCGAGCGCCGCTTCCAAGGTGGAGATCACCAGCGACCCACAGCTCTCCCGCACGTCGGTGGTGCCGATGTTGTCGCAGTAGTTGCGCGCGAGAGCTCGCCGCGCCTTCGAGTTGAAAACGTTCCACACGAAGCTCGAGAAGTCGTGCCACTGGCTTCGCTGCGCGATCGGCGTCGGTGTCAGTTGGAAGCCCTCGGAACCGATCTCGTCCTCGAAGATAGTGCGTACCAGCAGCTCGTACCAGGTATCGAAGATGACCGCCGCCGACCCGTTATCTTCCATCTCGTCACCGTCGGCTTCGCCGTCCTCGTTCATGTCACCGTCCCAGTCACGGTTCATGCGATGTGCGCCGTCCTTGACCCAGTTGCGGACGATGCCGATGGCCTGATCCAACGATTCGGGTCCGCTGCTCGCCATGCGCAGCATCTTGGGTCCGAGGAAGAGTCCCCGAGCGTCCTGCGTCGCCGCGATGCGAGCGACATCGACGAGGTCCGACAACTCCGCTTTCTTGGGTCCACGGACGACCTTCGCCATCTGACGTTGTAGCAATGCAACGCGATGGATCGGTCCCCACTTGATGCCGTCGTAGTTATCCCAACCGACAGCCGGTTTGTTGTTCCAATTGGCGACCCAGCCCTGCTCGGGATTGATCACCTTCGGGTGGAGCTTGAACGGGATCCGTCCGCCCCACTCCCACTTGCCAGTACCCCATGTCGGTAGCGCCGGATGCACGCCCTTTGGGCGCTTGGGGTAGTAGCCGACGTGGAAGTAGCCGATGTCCTTGTGATCTGCATAGAACGTGTTGAAGGACATCGTGAACTTCGACGCCGCGTCCTTGAAGTCCCCGACGTTTTGGACCTTCGCGTTCCACCGGAAGAACTGCGGGATCGAATCGAGTTCCTTCAGCCAGAAGAATCTCTCCTTGACCAAGGCGACGGGTTTGCCGCCGACCTTCGTGCGGGCGAAGACGGGACCATGGATCGTGCGGTACACGGTCTCTTCGTGGACGTCGGGGGGACCGGTCGAGGCCGCCGAGGGCTTTACGATGAAGGTCTCGCTACGTGACTCCATCTCCTTGCACTCGCCCTTGAACATGTAGCCGTTCGAGTCTTCGGTCGCCTCACCTCCTTCGGGATCACACAGCAGTTCTGCTCGCGTGTCGACCGCGTCCGAATACCCGGTAGTTAGAGACCACGCGTAATCGGCACCACGACCAAGTGGGATCAGGGCGGATGCGCCCGGCACCGCGGGACCGCGGAAATGAATGCCCTCGGTCGGAACGTGGACGGCGAGATCCATGAAGAAGGACGGCGTCGCGTACCCCACTTGCGGAGCACCCCACTCGAGCGGGTTACCGGTCTTGGATTCTTTGGCGCCAACCAACAGCGCATTCGAAGCAGGTTTGCTGAAGCCCATATCCGCAAGGATCCGAGCGCGCGCGCTCTCGGCCAATGCCGATTCCTGCGCCAACTCGATCGCATTGTCGGGGATCGCGAACGACGCGCGTTTCGTCGTGCCGAGCTCTTGGGACGGGAAGCGACCTTCACCGGCTGCGATGCTTGTTGGTGAGCGCGGGTCGTTGCGTCGCAAGAGGTCCTCGAAGACCTTCGGGCCAAGCTTCGCTCCGAGCTTGTCGGTCAGATGCTTGTAGAGCGCGGCGTTCTGTAGCTCGCCACCCGCGGTCTCTCCGAATACGCGCAGTTGGAGCACAGCCAGGAACAAGGTGTCGAGCGGGCTCCATTCGGCTGGGTGCGGCCCCGGACAGGGATTACCCAGAGCCTGGTATTCAGCGGGGCAGTCCTGCGGGCGCGTCATTAGTTCGGAGGTATAGGCGTTGAACCCGTCCGCGTACGCCTGTAGTCCCTCCTGCACCTGCGCCCCGATGGCCCCGAACTCGTCGTCGAAGTCGTCGTAGATCTTCTGGATCTCCTCCTCCGTATAGCCCTCGCGCCGCGTGGTGATGTCCATCTCGAGGAAATCGGGGCCGATGAACTCCGATAACGTCCCGCGCGCCGCGTGCCGGAAGACATCCGACTCCCACAGTCGATCTTCGGCGGTGACGTATCCGAGGGCGAAGCTCGACGCTGCGAGGCTCTCCGCGTAGATGTGGGGGATGCCGAACGAGTCCCGGTAGACGGTCACCCCCTCCATCGGTTGGTAGGTGTCCTCGATCTCACCCTGAGGCTCGAACTGCATCGAGTGGAAGTAGTCGCCCAGCTCCGCCCGCGTGATGTCGTTGTCGTTGATCAGGTTCGCGTACATGTCGCGCTGATCGTTGTAGTGCGGACCGAAGTCGCCTGAGGCGGCCTCGTCGGCCGTGACGTCTCCTTCTTGCCCGGGCGGAACGATCGAGTACGCCACCATCGTGTCGGGCATGGCGGGAGGTGGCCCTTCTTCCTGCGCCGCCACCATTTGGGGAACGAGGAACGGCGCCGTCAGTAGAACGGCGACCGCAAGCGAGATCGTTCGTCGGAGCATCGCTGCCTCCTATATATAAACGTGTGCCGCCAAAGTAATGTTTCCCGGTTCCGGCGCCATTCCCTCCAGCACCCATCGTGTTGACTCGGATACGTAGCGCGTTTGCCGTACTAGTGCGTGGGCAATGAACAGACGTGAACGCCGGCGACGTGATCCAGGAGCGCTATCGCCTCGATTCCTCGCTCGGGGCCGGCGGGATGGCCGAGGTGTGGTCGGCGACCGACGAGCGGCTCGAACGATCGGTCGCGGTGAAGTTCCTGGCACCCCAGCTTTCGACCGATCCCGAGTTCCTCGTGCGCTTCTTCTCCGAGGCGCAAGCCGTCGCACGGATCTCGCACGCGAACGTCGTCCAGGTGCTCGACTTCGGAGAGCACGACGAGGCTCCGTATCTCGTGATGGAGTTGGTGACCGGTGGGCCGCTCACCGAAATCACCGGCGAGCCACGACCGGTGGAAGAGGCGTTCGCGTTGATCGCGGGAGCGGCACGTGGGGCGGGCGCCGCGCACTCCCTTGGGATCGTGCATCGCGACATCAAGCCTGGCAACGTGCTGCTGGACGAGAGCGGTACGCCCAAGCTCGCCGACTTCGGCATCGCCGCGTCCGCTCGTTCGGAAAGACTGACCGCGACGGGGGCCGCGATCGGATCGCCGCACTACATCTCGCCCGAACAGGCGACGGGAGGCATGGCGACTCCCGCCTCCGACGTCTATTCGCTCGGGATCCTGCTCTACGAGCTGTTGACGGGGAAGAAGCCATTCGAGGGCGACAACATCACCGCCGTCGCGATCGCGCAGGTCGAGCAAGACGCCCTTCCTCCGAGCAGCCACGTGCCGGACATCGGTAACGAGGTCGATGCCATCGTCTTGCGTTGTCTCGCCAAGGATCCGGAGGAACGCTTCTCCGACGGCAACGAGTTGGCCGTTGCACTCGAACACCCCGAGAGAGTGGCTGCGGCCGCGCCGCTCCTCGAGGAAGACTTCATACCGGCGCAGGCATGGTGGGCGCGGCGCGGGGTACTGGTTGGTGCGACCCTGGTGATCGGGCTCGCGGCACTCGGCGTCTCGGTCCTGGCGCGCGGGGACGCCCCCAACGCTATGGCCGACGATGAGCTGGACGATGTCGGCGGCCTCGATGTCGGCCGCCGTAGCAAGAGTCCGAGCACGAGGGGCACTCGAAGCGTGGAGAAGCCAACTCCCACGCCTAGTCCTAGTAAGAAGCAAGACAAGACGGCGACGCCTAGGCGCGAGCGACAGCAGGACGAGGAATCCTCGCCGCGACGGACGGCGGACCCTGAACCAACGCCCTCCGCAACCGACGAAGCCACACCGGAGCCGACAAGCGATTCGTCCCCAGCGCCCTAGCCGCGTATCGGGATGTTGAACGGGCGGCGCGGCCACGTCGTGACCGCCCGGGCGATCTTCTTCCGTAATCGATAGCGCCTCAAGTCATATCCGAACGCGGTGGCTTGTACTTCGCAGTCGTCGATGAAACGCGTGACGGCGGAAGAGTCGAGATCATCGGCCCAGTCGACCTTCACGCCTCCGACCCAAGCCCGGACGCGGGCGCCCAGCGCACGTAATGGTGACTCGCCTCGTCCGATGCGGAACGCCGCAACCGCCGTCTCGAAGGGACGAGCGTCCCAGACGAGTTCGGTGGGCAGGAACTCGCACTCGAATCCTTCGCGCGTGAAGAAAACCGGAGCCCGCGCGAGCTCGAGCTCTCGTTCCTCAAGCAGCGCCGTCGCTTCTTCCCTGGTGAGACCGCCGAGATCGAGGCCCGCGTTGTCCGCGATCCGCACTCCATGATGGATCCGACCGGCGCTGACACCGAGATCGACCACGATCAGATAAGCCACGAGACCTAGCAACGCGACCAGCGACATCACGATCTTGGTGCGGACGGACAGGGTCATCTCCGACAAACGTTAGATGAGGTTCGGAGGAGTGGAAAGACCGGTGGCGAACCCCCCAGATAGGGACAAAATTTGGGGGGGGACAACAAATGCGCAAGATTCTCTATCTCTTAATGATGGCCGCCCTGGCGCTCGCCGTCGTGCCGGCGACCGCTCTGGCGGACCACGAGGACGGCGTCTATGAGCTGCCCGCGCAGGACGACTGGGATAAGGCTCGGCTGAGGGTTTATGTCGTGCCTCCGAGCCATGGGCAGCTCTACAACGGCTCGGGGCCTCTCGCAGGTGGTGACCCGAACGAGGTCACACCGTTCCAGAACAGCTATCTGCGGGCGATCGAGGACTCGATCGAGGAGTGGAATCGCGGGATCCGTCAGTTCGGGTCAGAGGAACTGAAGAAACGCTTCAAGGCGTCCGTGTACGTGCTGGGCCGCGACGAGTTGCCGGACCAATCACCGCCCGACATCCTGGTGGTGACGGACGAGAACAAGGGTCCCGTGCTCGGGTTCGCGGCGGGAGGTGAACCCTGCATCGTCAACAACTCGCAGATGTTCATCCGAAGCTTCACCTATGCCGACATGTACAACGTCATGGGCCAGGAGTATGGGCACTGCCTCGGGCTGGGCCACGTTGGCAGCCAGGGAGGCATCGACCCGACCTCAGAACGGAAGCATCCGGAGCATGACGTGATGAACGGCTTCTATGCGGACCCGGTCGGCTCCCTCGAAACGCATCTGCACTGCGTCAGCACTCTCGATGTGAAGGGTCTCGAGTACACCTTCGTTAAGACCCTGACCGACAGTGGCGAGACCATGCCTGTCTACCTGCGGGTACCGAAGTACCGCACCACGTGCGGTGGCGATGGGCGCCCGTCTCCTGAGGATCCTGACGCCTGAGGCTAAGCAACACATGACAGAATCGCCCCGTGTTGCGGGTCGGGACGGTGGTGATGGGCGTGAGCGACGTGCGTCGCGCGATGAAGTTCTGGACCAAGGCCCTCGATTACGTCCCGCGACGCCCACTCCGTACCGATGACGACTTCATCATCCTGGACCCTGCCGAGGGCCACAGCACCGCGATCGCCCTCGACACGAGTGAGTCGCCGCTGCAGAAGCATCCACGGATCCATCTCGACCTCTATGTGGACAGCGCCGCGGAGCAGGCTGCCGAGGTCGACCGGTTGGAGTCCCTCGGCGGCAAGCGGGTCGATTGGGATCTCTATCCCGAGTCACCGGACTTCGTCGTCATGGCCGACACCGAAGGCAACATCTTCTGCATCGTCGATACCAGCCACTAGCAAATCTCCCGCTGGCTAGGGCCGTCCGTCACAGGTATCCGCCGCCCAAAGCCCTCGGCCACTGTCCCGCGCTTGGCGTTGCAAGCTCTCTACAGAATCTCCACCTCGCAACGGATACCCGTCGCGCGAGCGATACGACGATCGCCGGTAACCAGCGCGCAGCGAAGGCTCTCCGCAAGCGCGACGTAGGACGCGTCGTACGGGCTGAGATTGGGACGGAGTTCCCAGATGCGAGGGGCAAGCGGCCAGTGGGGGTACCGGACAAGGGTCAGATCAGCTAAGTCATCGAGTGCGAGTGCGGCACGGCGCGACTCGATCTCCCCCGCTGCATGTAGGCGTCTGAGAACCGACATGACCTCGAGATCTACCAGGTGAGGTGCGTGCAAGTCTGGTTCTTCCAGCAATCGGTTCCTGGCGGTGTCCCCGTCGACATCATCGCCGGCAATAGCCAGGGTGACGATCGATGCATCCACGACGATCACCGACCGTCGCGATCCTTCCTTATGCCCTCAACGACCTGGCTCATGGAAAGGCGTCCTCCGGATCGGCTGCCCGCACGCCGAAGCACCTCTTCGACGGTAGGTCGTGCCGAAATTTCATTCACCAGTCCCAGCAAGTACTCCTGAAGGGACATCCCGGCTTCGGCTGCACGGCGGCGAAGTACGGAATGCGTCTTGTCCGGCACGTTCCTAATCTGGATGTTCTTCATTGCATGCATTTTACATGCATTCTCTTATCTGTTCAATTCCTTCCATTGCAGGTATCGGATGACCACAGACCCCGCTCCTCTTCTCGTGCTTCGCGCTGGAGTTGCACGAACAGTTCCGCGTGGCGGACGTTCGATGGATACGTGTAAGCGCTCGCGTAGCCGTTGACGACCAACCGCGCGTTCGCCATCTCCTCTCCTATATAGACGTATCGCAGGAGACGGTCGTACTGGTCACGCTCCTCGACATCCTTCACGAGCCAGACCTCGCGCCTTTCCAGCAATGCCTTTGTTGCGGCCGACGCCTCGCGCCCGAAGCACTCGATCGGCGTCCCAGGACGGACCGACTCGGGCGTGTCGATGCCGATCAATCGAACGTTCTCGATAGCTCCTACCTCGGCGGCTCCCGCCCCCGGGCCGTCTATCCGATCGAGGATCTCGACCTCGATCGTGTCGCCGTCGACCACACGAGTGACGGTTGCTCGCTCCGCGCCGGGTGGTTCCAACGAACGAGTCGCAGGGGCCTGGTGCCGGAGATCAACCTGCGCGGCGCACGCGACGAGCGCGCAAGGCACGAGAAAGAGGCCGGCTCTCACCCGCCGACGCTACTCAGGCGACCGCCTCCGAACCATGATGAATGTCACATCGGTAAGCTGTCGGTCCCCGAACGAGGAGGCCAAGATGTCCGAGTCGATGCAGGCGGATCCTGCGCAGCTCGCCGAAGCCACGAAAGGCATGAGCGATGAAGAGCTCGCCCAAGCGATCAAAGACATCGGCGTAGATACGACCCTCCAAAACATCTTCCAGGGGATGCAGGAATCATTTGTCCCCGACCGCGCTTCGGGAGTGGACTCCACCGTCCAATACGACATCGCAACCGACGACGGGACGAAGTCCTACTCGGTCAAGATCTCGAACGGCACGTGCACCGCGACCGAAGGCGCGAGCGACGACCCTCGTCTCACGATGTCGATCGGTCTCGTCGACTTCGTGCGGTTGATCTTCAACCAGGTGCAGGGCCCTCAGTTGTTCATGAGCGGCAAGCTCAAGCTCAAGGGCGACATGATGTGGGCGATGCAGATGCAGAACTACTTCCAGCGCAACTTCTGAGCCCGCGCTCTTTGACCTGACGGTCAAGAGCGCCCTCGCTATCGTCAGCCCTCTCCTATCGGGAAGAGGTGAGCGCCGTGGCCCGCAACATCGCCGACATGAACCGCCTCGATCTGCCCATCGATCAGGTACTGGACGCTTGCCTTCCCGACGTCGCGACCGACCCGAGTTGGACGCAGCCTGACCCCATGTGGCTGCGGGGCCTCTCCGCCTTTGAGGCCGAAGGCCGGATCGACAGCGGTGAATTCCAGGCCGACCTCATCTGGTCGGTCAGCGGCCTCTCCCGCTAGAACACAACCCGTCTAAACACCCCCAAGTCCTGCCAAATCGGCAGGACTTCGGTCATATCGGGCGAATCCCGTAATTAGCACGGAGCCTCTCCCCGCGCGCTCGGCCTACACACATCGATAACAAGGAGACCTCGTCGTGTCGCCACGCCTTCGCTATCTCGTGTCCTCTTTTCTTATAGGCGTCATGGGAGTGGGTCTCGCATGGGCAGGATCGGTAATCACCCCTCCCGGACTAGGCAGCCCAGGCAGCGAGAACCAACCAGTACAGACCGGGACAAAGGTCGTGGCACAGCTCGAGGAGGCCGCTGCGATGGGCGAGCTGGAGCCCGGTCAGATCTGGGCCGGCGCGGCTAAGGCGAGCATCTCCCCGCGCCCCGAGGACTTCGGTGGCGAGTGGCGCACGGAAGGGTGCAACGCCCTCGGGCCTGGGATCGTCAACGCACACCCGACGAGCTTTCGCATCCGTTGGGTCGAGGCCTCCAACTGCATCTACGCAGGCGGAAATGGCATCGGCCCTATGAACGCCATCACTAACTTCGATTCCGAGTTCGGGCTGTGGGCTCGTTCGGTCGCAATGAGCGACGGAGAAGACGCCCTCATCATGACGATCCTCGATGGGGCCTATTACTTCGGCGAGTACAACAACATGTGTGGCAGCACCAACGTCCCAGACGATCCAACGAAATGGGATCCGACCGCTACCGATCCAAACGCCGCCGTGGACGATCCCAAGAACGATTGCGGTTTCTTCGACATCCAAGAAGACATGGGGGCTGAGCTGGGAGTCGACCCCAGCAGCTTCATGCTCGCCTCTACTCACGCGCATGCATCGCCCGACTTCGTGGGTGCTTGGGGCGGCGTGCCGCAGTGGTACATGGACCAAGTCGAAGCCGCCATCAAGGCCTCGATCAGAGCCGCATGGGCGCTGCGAGGACCAGCCCTGATCGAAGTCGGAGACGAGCTCGCCCGTCAGTACAACAACGAACGCCGTGACGCATATCGGTCGGCGGAAGAGAACACATTGGCGTGGTTTCGCGTCGTGGAGCCGGGCCAACCGACCCCAGATCCCGCCATCGACTACAACGCGGAGGGTGAGTTCTGCATCGACGCGTGCCCGGGTGGAATAACCACACGCACGGTTACTGGCACGTCGGTGTCGGTCGAAGCGGCCGCGTCAACGCCGGAACCCGGTTGTTCGCCGAGCGGCAGTCAGCCTAAGAAGTGCCGCACACCGAGTCCGACCCCGCCTCCGCCGGCAGATGGCGATGGTGACGGTGTTCCCGACACCTCGGACAACTGCCCGGCTGTCGCGAACGCGGACCAGCGTGACCTGGATGCCGATGGCGCCGGCGACGCGTGTGACGAAGACGCCGACGGCGACAATGTCGCCGACTCATCCGACAACTGCCCTGGGGTCGCGAACCAGGACCAGAACGACGAGGACGGCGACGGCCAGGGGGACGCGTGCGACGACGTGCGGTTGCTGCGTGCGATCGCGACGGTTGGTTCCTACGCGGGGCATCCGGCCAGCGGCGTCAGTGAGGGCAAGGCTCACGCGGACTGGGTGGCCCCGTTCAACCACGCGGTCGAGCAGGACTTCGGGGGTGTGGGACTGATGTTCGAGACCGGGCTGGGCAACATGTCGCAGGGCGGCGGTGACCACACTGTAGGTAACGGACTTGCGGCTCTACTTCCGGACCTCGGCCAAGGGCACTTGTTGCAGAACTCGACCGGCCCGATCGACATTCGGACCGCGCAAACCTTTTGGAACCAGCCCGTTACGAACTCGGTTCTCGCTGGAGGCGGTGTTTCGGGCGTGTTTGACCGTCCCATGAATCAAACTCCAGCTGCCGTTCGCGCAGGTAAGAACGTTCCCGAGCAATGCGTCTCCTCGTCGCCCGTCTCGGTTCGAACCGCCGTTTCGGCCGCCAAGATAGGAAGCCTCTGGATCACCGGCGGACCGGGCGAGCTCTTCTCGAACATCACGAACACGATCAAAGAGAAGAACCCGAACGGAGTGACCATGCCCCTGGCGCTGGTCAACGACGCACTCGGTTACATCATGCAGAGCTTCGAAACGGATCATCTCGGTCGGCAGGGTCTCGGGTTCAGCACAGCTGTTACCCAGTCGGGGATCGAGTACGAAGATGCATACTCGATCGACCACTGCTTCGGCGACATGGTGCTCGAAGAGACGCTGAAGCTGATGGGTGTGGGAGACGCTCAAACCATTTCAGTTCCGCCGGCCTCATAGACCTGCATGCCACGCGTTAGACCGATCAGGCGCACGGCGGTCGTCTCGTTCTTGGCGCTGATCGCGTCACTAATTGCGGGACTTCAGCTGACAGCGCGGGCTGAGGGGACACCGTGCGAGTGGCTCTCCGGTGACTTCCACGTCCACACGGTCTACTCACACGACTCGTGGGGTGGGCCGGAATCAGATGACGACAACACGAATCCCTTCGTGCACCTTCCGAGCCGTCCCGATAAAGCGATCGAAGATGCCATCACGTTGGGCCTGTCGCCGGGCGAACAAGGACAGATCGCCGAAAGCCGAGGGCTCGACTTCATCGCGATCACGGACCACGACGACATTCGCGCGCAGAATGGGGACGAGTGGTTCAAGAACGATCCCCTCTTCCCGAAATACGGCGAGGATTCTCTTCCGAACCCACCCAGTGGCCATGATCTGATCTGGGTACCGAATTACGAAAACTCGGTTTTAGGAACCGGAAATGCACACGCGCAGATGCACGGGGCAACGGCGGCGCACTTCGCAGAGTACGAAGCGCCCGACGTGGTCGGCCCGGCGGTAACAGCCGAGTTGCTTCATGACCGCGATGACGGGGCCTTCCAGATCAATCACCCGGCCGATATGAGATGGCACGACGATGCCGGCAACTACGAGTACCCCGGATTCGCACCCGACGCGCTCGAGGTATGGAACATCGGAGCCTGGCCTTACCAACCACCAGCGCCGGCGACCAACGATCACGAGTTCGTGATCGACATGTGGAACGACCTGCTCGATCAAGGGTTCCACGTAGCGGGCACGGGAGGAAGCGACAACCACTGGCGTTCGACCGTTTCGTTGCAGGGCGTGGGACAACCGACGACGTGGGTCTGCGCCGAGGCCCGAACGTCAGACGCCATCATCGAAGGCGTCCTCGCGAATCGAACATCGGTATCGAACCAACCGCCGGCCTACGGAGGGCCGCGCGCCTACTTGTTCGCAGACGACCCGTTGAAGGCGGGCACCTTCGAATCGATGGTCGGCGACACGGTTACGCCGGGGAGCCCGATCGAAGTACGCGTCGACGACGCCGAGGGAGCGACTCTTCATGTCCTAACCGACCGCGGGCTCGTGCTGGCGGAAGAAACGATCGACTCCCCCGACTACTCGTTGACGATCGAGGACGTTCCTGGGGATTCAACCTGGGTAAGGGTCGAGATTTTCTATCCCGATGGTCGTGAGAGCCGTCGGCAGCTTCAGCCGTATTGCGATCGCCTCGAGGACCTGTATGAGGAACTGTCGGACGAGCCCAACACATACTGCGAAAATCGGCTGGCCGTTATAGCCATCACGTCACCCATCTACTTCGAATCACCGGAGTTCGATCCCGCGACTTTGTTGACGTATGAGGGGACGACGGATGTCAAAGTAGGTGACAGCGCGACGTTCGCTGCAACGTTGCTCGACTCAACGGGTGCTCCTCTTGCCAACCAAACGATCACGTTTACGTTCCGCGGCGAGACCTACGCGACTACGACCGACGACTCCGGTCTCGGAAGCGTCACCGTCCGCGCGCACGGGCCTCCTGGCTCGTATGAGGTCGTTACGGACTTTGCGGGAACCGATACGTACGCCGGCTCGCAGGACCGCGACTACATCTCGGTTACTACCGGTGCCGGGCTAGGGCGGCTGATGTGAACACCCGACATGCGCTGGGAGCGACTTTTCCGAGACGATCCGCGGCCTTCGGCCTGAGCTTCGCCCTGCTCGCAGGCCTCCTGCCGTTCGTTGTCCCCACGGTCGCCACGGCCCGAACCGCGGAAGACGCCTCCCCCCTCGGCGTCGCGCGCGAGACGGAACCGGTGGTGCTGACGGGGGCTCACTTCGGCGAGTGGGCGGTCCCCGCCGATACAACGGCGAAGGTACCGACCGTCGACGGCGCCAGGTGCGAAGCAAGCAAGGAAGGTGCGCCGGAACCTATCGGTTCTGAAGAAGCATGCACGCATAACGCCTACGAGGACCCAGAGGTTTCCTCGTCGACCGCTACTAACGCCGCCGGACTTTCCGGAGTACCCGTCCAGAGGCTTCTGGGCTATCGATGGGACGGTGATTCTTTCGAACAGATCCCATTCCAGGTCGACGAGATGTTCGTCCGGTACCTCTCGAATAACAACTCGGGATTCTCGTTCTATTCGGAGACGGACCAGCACACGTCTTACGCGTTCGATCGCGAAGGATTCCGATGGACCCAGGACTATGGAGCCGAACGACCGGGCGATCCCTTAGCTCCGTGTATCGCCAAACCTGACAGCGACGTCGCGGAAGATCCCCTGGCCGGACTCGATAGCGATGACGAGCTCGTGTTCATGGCACGCGACGCGCGAGGTCGCGCCACCGCCAACGCGCCTTTGCCTCAAGGGATCGAAGACTCGTTCGAAGTGGAGGTCGTCGACCCTCTCACCGGTGCAAGGCAATACATCTACGTCATGCGGGCCGCGGAGGGTGGACCGGCGCCCGAGTTCGACGCGTCTAACGGCTACGTGCGTTATCAGCGGGATGATCCAGAAGACCGAAACCTGTTGCTCTTCTCTCAGAGCTCCTTCGAAAACTACGGCGCGGCCCCGAGGGGCCCCTGGTACGACCCCGCGACCGGAACATGCCACAGCGCCGAGGCCGACTGGAAGCAGCGTCGTCCGAGCGACAAAGCCACCATCACGACACCTCGCTATCGCTTCCGATACGACGGCCGCTGGTTGATGACCGCGCTCGAGGTATCGGGACATCCCGACGGCAACTGGGAATACGGGCCGGACCTCATCGACCAGTGGAAAGCGCGCGCGTTCCAGCAACGTCCGGGCGGCCAGACACCGTGCTGCGGGTTCGAGGAAGAGGTCAACAACTGGGGCGGATCCTCGATCCTTATGGGCGAACGGTCCGGACCGGTGCGCACTATCCGGGAGACGTGGGGGGCCGACTCCGGCACGAACGTCGTGCGGCGCGAGATCTTCTATCGCGACGAAATTCGTTTCGGCGCCTTCCTGCGTGTGCACGTGATCCCGCCGCTCGATGGGATCTATTCCCAGTGGGACTACAACTTCGCCGAGGTGACGACTTACTACAACCCCTTCAACCCAGACGGGGTCGCCATAGATGGGAAAAACGACGAGCGCTTTGGCAACTCACGGGTCCATGTAGGTCCGGACGGTGTCTCCTACGATGGGGACGACGACGTCTCGGACGCGCTCGATGATGCTACGGGGTCCGACACTCAGGGCGTTGGCGCCACAAATGAGCCGAGCTGCAAGCCGGTCGACGAGCACGCTCCTTACTACGAACAGCTTCCCCGGCAAATCCGCGACGAACTCGAGGACGCGTGCATCTACAACGACATCGACAGTCCCGATCCCACGTTCTCGGGCGTGAACGCGGGTCTCAACTGGGAGCAGATTGCGGGCCCGAACGGCTCGCTGGTGCTCCGCAGCGCGATCAAACAGTTCACCCCCGGCAGTGCTCAGGCACTTCTCGCGGCGCCGTATTACCGGGACGACGCGTGCTTCGACGACGGGACGGGGTCAGATCCGGGACCCCACCTGAACCAGCGCGGCGTGGATGAGGCGACGTCGCCCTACGACGTCTATACCGATACCGACGGCGTCACATACTCACGTGAGTGCTTCGATTCCTCGAATCCCGAGCACGTCTCCGACCTGGGCACTTCCTACCTATGCACCGAAAAGGTCGTCGATCCAGTCGCGTCGGACAACGAGAGCACGAGGTTCAAGAACATCACCGCCGAGATTCCCGGCTGCCGCTTTTTCCAGGGATCGATCGGGACGCACGGCGTACACATCCTCGCGATCGCCGAATCTGACAACGCGGGAACAACGGTGCCACTGACCGAGATCGACACCGAACAGCGCGCGGTGATCCTGCCGGGCGACCCCGGCAACGTCGGAGACACGTACGGTCGCCACTCCGAGAAGCCTCTTGTAGCCCACACGACTCCCGAGCAACGTGATCAGGCCCCCGCGGAATCTCCAAGCCCTATGCCCAGCACGACATCAAGCGCGAGTCCGACTCCGACTTCAAGTGGGTCACCATCGGACCCCGACCCGGCGATCTCCACGAACGCGGGGTGCGATCCCATTGATCCCACGGAGTGCCTGTTGCCGTTCCCGAATGACCTCTTCACGGTCGCCGATGAGACGACCGATACGGGTCGCCGCGTCAACTTCAACCCTCTCGCGATGCCACGCACAGGTACGGAGATCACGGACGGCGGCGAGGGCAAGCCGGTCGATCCGACGGAATGGAACCGCAACGACGGTTTCTCACCGGGATCACCGGTGATGACCTACGTGCCCGGCATCGACCTGCACGCAACGTGGGGTACCCAGGACCGAAAGCGCGCGGGCACTCCGAATGATCCGTCCTATTTCGATCACCGCGATCACATCGCCGACATCGGCCTCTACGCGGATCCCGATGCGCCGATCGTGATCATCAATGCAGACACTGGCGAACGTCACCCGATCTGGTCTGAGCTCGACACGCATCCCGACGCGGTCAGGGCGAGCCGACAGACATTGATCATGCGGCCCGCCGTGAACTTCGACGAGGGCCAGCGTTACGTAGTCGGATTGCGAGATCTGAGACGGGCGGACGGTACCGTCATCGCGGCGCGACCACCTTTCGCCTCTTATCGGGACAGAACCGGCAGCGACACACAGCGCCAGGCCTATTTCAACAGCAACGTATTCCCGGTCCTCGAATCTGCAGGCATCGCCCGCGACGACCTTTACCTGGCTTGGGACTTCACGGTCGCGAGCGAGCAGAACCTCGCCGAGCGCATCCTGCATATGCGGAACGAGGCCTTCGCGGGTCTCAAGGACATGTCGATGGGTGATCGGCGCATACAGGGGGCCGCTCCTGATTTCACGATCGATGCGACGTCGGAGTTCAACGATTCCTGGACAGACTCGCGCGGCGTTACCCACACGCGGCTCTACCGCCGGATCGAAGGCCGCGTCACGGTTCCGAACTTCATGGACCGCATTCAACAGACCGAATCGAAGGTCAAAGGAACCGGGGAGATACCGGATTGGCCCCGCCCGCACGAGGACTTTCCGGGGAATCCGGTTGATGGCGTCCAATACGACGTGCCGGCACCTGGATCACGCCTGCTCGATCTCAACCGTGACGGACTGCCTGATCAGAATCCGGTCGAACCCACCGTCAACGTGTACTTCGTTTGCGAGGTGCCGCTGAACGGAGAGCCAAACGTCCCCGGCCTCTACGGCCATGGCCTTCTGGGGCAAGCCCGCGACCAGATCCAAGACTTCCGCCGCTCACCGGGACGCATGACGTCGATGTTCGGATGCGCTGCCGACTGGTGGGGGATGGCCACCCAGGACTTGCCCACGGTACTGGCGGCAACGACCGACATGTCGCACTTCCCGACGATCCCGGATCGGGCCCAGCAGGGTTTCCTGAACTTCATGTTCTTGGGGCGTGCGGCGGCGCACCCAGATGGTTTCGCGAATGACCCGACGTTCCAACAGGACGGTGAGTCGCTCGTAAAGGCGTCTCCGATCAACGAAGAGACCGAGCTCGTCTACGACGGAAACAGCCAGGGCGGCATCATGGGCGGTTCGCTGGTCGCCGTCTCCCCCGATATCAACCGCGCGATCCTCGGTGTCCCGGGCATGAACTACTCGACCCTGCTGAACCGCAGCGTGGACTTCGAAGGCGAATTCCAGCTGGAGCCTGATCTTCCGCCCTACAGCTTCCCGGTCTATCAGTCGTATCGCGACGTAGTAGAGCGACAGGTTCTCTTCGGATTGATGCAGATGCTGTGGGACCGCGGCGAAGCCAACGGTTACGCGCACCACATGACGAGCGATCCGCTTCCGGACACGCCGGTCCACGATGTGATGCTTCAGGTCGCGTGGAGCGACCATCAGGTCGCCAACGTGTCGGCCGAGGTCGAAGCGCGCACCATCGGAGCGCCGATCATGGATCCTGGACTTCCGCATGACGCCGGCGACGGGCAGCACCAGCACTGGGAGATGGTGCCCTACTTCGGTCCTACGGCGACCTATCCTCATGACGGTTCGGCTCTCGTCTATTGGGACAGCGGCAACGCGCGCCCGCCGAACGGGAACATCCCGCCAACGGACAACGGCGATCCTCACGGGCACCCGCGCAACGAACCCGCGGCCGGGTGGCAAGAGGCTCACTTCCTCCTGACAGGCGAGATGATCGACGTCTGTCAGGGCGGCGACTACCTCACGCGGAGACATCCTGCGAACGGTGGTACGCCCAGTTGTCACGAGCCTGATTTCGAGCCGGGCCAACAACCGCCGGCCGGCGACGCCGACGGAGATGGCGTCGCTGACGATGTCGACAATTGTCCCGACGCGGCGAATCCGGGACAGGAGGATTCAGACCGCGACGGCGTCGGTGACGCATGCGATGACGACATCATCCCTCCGGCCGACCGCGACAACGACGGAGTACCTGATGCCAGCGACAACTGTCCCGATCACGCGAATCCGAACCAGGAAAATACCTACGGTGACGAACGTGGCGACGCATGCGAGCCGAACCCCACGCCGACCTCTACCGACGACCAGACAGCTGACCCGAAGCCCACACCGGAACCCACGGGGACCGCGTCGCCATCACCGACGGCAACGTCCGCAGATGCCGACGGTGACGGGGTATCGGACGACCGCGACAACTGTCCGAACCATGCGAACCCGGGCCAGGAGAACACTTATGGCGATGCGCGCGGCGATGCGTGCGAGAGCCCGCCGCAATCGGGTGGAGGAGGCGGAGGAGGTTCGGGCGGTGGGTCGACGACGTCCCCTTCACCGGAACCGACAAGCACGCAAGCCAGCGACGACATCGGCGACATCAGTACGACGATCGCGGCAGACCGTTCGAAGGTTAGATTCAGACGGCCCTTCACTCTCTCCGGTTCGATCGACGCGCCGCGCGATTGTGGCGGGCCGTTCCAGGTCGAGCTATCTCGAAGACTGGCGGGGGCGAACTCGTTCAAGTTGATCGCCACGCTCGACGTCTCGGATGACATGACGTGGACCTACACTGCACGCGGTCGCAAGAACGCGTCATACATCGCTAAGGCTCGTTCCGTTGGAGGCTGCGAGGGGCAGAGCTCGGCCCCCACAGACGTGCTCGTCCGCGCGAAACTCATCGCCAAGGTCCCGGCGAGGTGTCGCGGCCGCATCACCGGGCGGTTGCTGCCGGCCCGTGATGAAGGCCGCGTTTCCCTGCAGCGACGCCGCCAGGGTGAGTGGGTCAAGGTCCGCAGCGGTCGTTTAGGCGACAACTCGCGCTTCAGGATCCGGGCACCGCGATGCGGCACGTTCCGGCTCGTGTGGAAGTCGGACGGTCTCAACCTCCGGACGGCCAAACGCATAACCCTGGGCAGATAGGCTCGTTGGTCTCCAGGGTTCGGCGGACACCCGCTACGGATAGGAGCCAGGAAAATGCCTGAAGCAGTCATCGTCGCTACCTCGCGCACACCTATCGGACGCGCCAAGAAGGGCTCTTTAATCGACGAGCGACCCGACGACCTCGTCGCGTTCGCGATCCGAGACGTTCTGTCGAAGGCGCCCGCGCTCGATCCCGGCGAGATCGTGGATGTGATGGTGGGTTGCGGATTCCCCGAACAGAAGCAGGGCATGAACCTGGGCCGTCGCGCCGCCCTCCTGTCGGGCCTCCCCGACCACGTGCCCGGGACCACGGTCAATCGCTTTTGTGCCTCGAGCTTGCAGACGATCCGCATGGCCTACCACGCGATCAAGGCCGGCGAAGGCGATGCGTTCATCGCCGCGGGCGTCGAATCGATCACGCAGGTCGACGGTTACCCGAAAGACGTGGAGGAGCTACACCCCAAGTTGTTCGGTGACGATGCGGCGATCGCCAATGTGTACATCCCGATGGGTATGACCGCGGAGAACGTCGCCGAGCGCTACGACGTGAGCCGAGAGGACATGGATGCCTTCGCTCAGCAATCACAGGAACGCGCGGTCGCGGCCCAAGGGTCGGGATTCTTCGCGCGCGAGATCACGCCCTATCCAAAGGCCGACGGATCAACCTTCGAGATCGACGACGGCCCCCGCGCGAGTTCAACGGTGGAGAAGCTTTCCCAGCTGGAGCCCGCCTTCAAGCCGGAAGGCGGAAAGGTAACCGCGGGGAACTCGTGTCCCCTCAACGACGGTGCCGCAGCGGTCCTAGTCATGAGCGACGAGCGAGCGAACCAGCTCGGGATCGAGCCGCGTGCACGGATCCTGGCCTCATCCGTCTCCGGTGTGGCTCCAGAGATCATGGGTGTCGGACCGATCGAAGCCGTGCGCAAGGTGCTGAAGCAGGCGAACATGTCGATCGACGACATTGAGACCATGGAACTCAACGAAGCGTTCGCCGCGCAGGTCATCCCGGTATGCCGCGAACTCGGTGTCGATCCATTCGGTGAGAAACTGAACCCGCACGGTGGCGCCATAGCTCTCGGCCATCCGTACGGCATGACCGGCGCGCGCATCATGTGCACCCTGCTGAACGACCTAGACGCGCGCGATCAGACGATCGGGCTCGAAACGATGTGTGTCGGTGGCGGCCAGGGCATGGCCATGATCATCGAGAGGATCTAGGCGTCTAAGCCGCCGCTCGCAGCATCTCCTCACATAACGGCAGCAACCGCGTGATGTCGTTCTTGATGAGGAACGTGTCGCCCCATTCGGGTGGATCTGTCAGCACCGCCGAGAACGCGACGATCTTGGCCTTCGGACAGTGCTCCCTGATGAATTCAGCGGTCTTGGACCCGTCCCAACGCGGCATGAAGAAGTCGAGGACGACAAGGTCGGGACCGAGATCGGCCGCGAGCATCGCTCCCTCGAGACCATCCGCAGCGACGCCGCCGATACGGAAGCCTCCGTGCAGGCTGAAGATCGTCGTAAGGAGCTCTCTCATCTGAGGATCGTCGTCGACGAGTAGCACTATCGGGCGGTCGGCCATGCCCTCATGTTGAGGCTGGCTCCTTATGACCTCAATAGCACGAAATGCCTATCTCGCGCCTTCGCTAACCGGTTGCGGTGCCGGCTTCTCCACCCACCGGGGCAACGAGATCTCAACGCGCGTTCCTTCCGGGCCACTCCTTATCTGCAACTTGCCTCCGTGATCGACGACCAGCGTCTTTACGATGTGCAGGCCCCAGCCCGCTCCGCTCCGGACCGAATCGGGTTGCGCCAGCGGTCTGGTGACCTGCTCGAGTTGCGCCGCGTTCATGCCAGGCCCGTCATCGGCGATCACGAGTCGCACGCTGGACCGATACTGATCGAGCGAAACCCTCACTCTGCCTCGTGTGTAGCGAAGCGAGTTGTCGACACAGTTCAGGACCGCCTGCTCGACCACGAAGGGATCGATCTCGGCATCAAGCGGCCGGGCCGGGTGGGCCACTTCAACCCTTTCGACGTCGTCACGCGACAGATATCTCAGCGCTCGGGCTGCGGATCCTCGAACGTCGTGTCTGACTTTCTTCATCGTCACGCCTTCGAGCTCTACGCGGGCCGCTTCGAGGATGCGATCCACGAGAATCCCCAACTTGGCCCCCTGCTCGCCGATCGCATGGGCACATTCCCTCTTCATCTGGTCGCCCAAACGATGCCAATGTTTGTCGAGCGTTAGGGAGTAACCCAAGATCGAAGTCAGCGGTGTGCGCAGCTCGTGCGACACGGTTTGAAGGAAGCGGGAACGGACGAGGTTCGCCGCCTGAAGGTAGGCGTCCGAAGCGCGTTCTTGCGCCAACAGCTGAGCTCGGACGTCGGCCAGGAGTGATTCGTGGCGTTCCGCTTGTAGACCGAGTTCTCGCAGTTCCCGATGCCGCTGCAGGGTCAGGAACGCGAATCCGATGAGCAGAGCGAGGAACCCGAGCCGGGCGGCGCTCGGAGTAAGCCTGAGTGGTGCCGCCGTGGATGGCCCGAGATAGCTCAGCGCGACGGCCCCGGCTCCCACGCCGACCAGGAGTACGACCGCTTGCACGAGCAGCCGAGAGCGGAGCCGTTCGATCTCCGCCCGGTTGATGCCCGGGCCCCGCGTGCCCCCGGTGCTGGGAGCGCTATTCAAGGCATACCACCCGGGTCTAGGCAATCCGGACTAGTCACTCCGGGTCATCGGCGCGTCACCGGAGGCGCTTTAGGCAGGTTTCTGCCACCCCCTGACGAATACTCACAAACGGGACATCTCTGGCGCTGGAGGAAGCATCTTTTGACCCGAAAGCGGACGACCTTCGTGCTCGCCGTCGCGCTTGTTGCGATCATTTCCTTGCTGAGTGGCGGCAGTCATACCGTGGTTGCCGGCGAGGGTGGCTCGGGGGGTCGCGCCGTCGCTCACCGCGCCGGTGGCATCCCGATCGGGGACGCGCCGCCCGGTCCCGATGCGCGCCTGAATCGGATCATCGTCGACGACGCCCCCCTCCGGTCGGGTGAGCCGACGCTGGGCGTGACGAATGAGGGCAATATCTTCTACACGGCGGTGCAGACCAGTACGCGCATCGAGGTGGTTCGCTCGCGCGACGACGGCCGGACGTGGGACGTCGTGTCGCCCAAATTCCCGAACGGACGCAACGCGCAGCTCCTCACGTTCGATCCCTATCTGTGGGTCGACGATGCGGAGGGTGTCGATCGGATCTTCACGATCGACCTCACCATCGCGTGTTCGTATCTCTCGTTCAGTGACGACGAAGGAAAGACGTGGATCACGAATCCTCTGGCGTGCGGTCGGCCGGTGAACGACCACCAGACGTTGTTCTCCGGTCCGCCGGCGATCACCCCCATGGTCGGCTTCCCTCACGTCGTGTATTACTGCTGGAACGACCTTGCCACCTCGTCATGCTCGAGATCTCTCGACGGCGGCATCACGTTCCTCCCGACCGGGAGTCCCGCGTTCCCCGGAGTCGATCCGAATGCCGAGGACCCGGGCATAGGGGATCCAACCAAGCCGTGGCGAGGCCAAGAGGGTAGTTGTGGAGGTCTTCACGGGCACGGGCATGTAGGGCTCGACGGCACCGTTTATCTCCCGAAGGGTCACTGCGGCCAACCGTGGCTGGCCATCAGCAAGAACGAAGGCGCGACTTGGGAGTCCGTTCAGGTCGCCAAAAATGGTGTGGTGCACCATGAAGCCTCCGTCGCGACCGATCGCAAAGGCAACATCTATTACACCTACGCGGCCCGGGACCGGATGGTGTATCTCGTCGTCTCGCGCGACGACGGAAAGACCTGGATGAAACCGATGATGGTCGCGGCGCCCGGCGTCAACGAGACGAACATTCCCAGCCTCGATGTCGGCGGCGTGGGCAAGGTCGCGTTGGCCTACATGGGCACGACCAACTCGCCCGGGATGCCTTTCCCGCCGCTCACGGGGACGACTACGAATCCGGACTGCTTCGTTGCGCAACTCCCCTGCCCCACGCCTGAGGAGTACAAGAAAACGACATGGAACGGATACGTGACCGTAACGAAGAACGCCCTCGCGAAAGACCCCGTCTTCTACTCGACGACGGTCAACGACGAGCGCGATCCCCTGAAGCGGGGCATATGCGGTCCGGGACGGTGCGGGCTCGACATCCTTGACTTCATCGACGTCACGATCGCCCCCGACGGTCAGGTCTGGAGCTCATGGACGGATGCCTGCGTGATGGTGTGCCCGCAAGGCGGCGATCAGGACATGGGGTCCGACGCGATCGTGGGACGTCTCGTAGGGATCCGGCTCAGGTAGATCTAGGCGCGGTAGGGATCCACCCGGTCCGGATCGAGCTTGTACCGAGAGATCGCGTCGGTGACCTTCTCGGGCTTGTAATCGCCGAACTCCGCCAGCGCCGCGAGGGTTGCGACCACGATGTGCTGGGGGTCGACCTCAAAATGTCTGCGCAGGGCTTCGCGCGAATCGGAGCGCCCGAAGCCATCGGTACCCAGCGGCACGAAAGGTTGCGGGACCCAGCGCGCGATCTGATCCGGCACCGCCTTGATGGAGTCGGACACGGCGACGACCGGGCCCTCCTTGCCATCGAGCACGCCACTCACGTAGGGACGACGACGGTCATCTTCCGGATGTAGGCGGTTCCACCGCTCGACCTCCAGCGCCTCGACCCGCAACTGCTGGTACGACGGCGCGCTCCAGACATCGGCGGCGACGTCGTGTTCCTCCGCGAGGATCTCCTGCGCGCGCAGGGCCTGCTGGATCAACGACCCTGAGCCGAACAGCTGGGCTTTGAAGTGTCGGTCTTCCGTCGATAGCCGATATGGATAGAGGCCACGCAGGATGCCGTCCTCGACACCATCCGGCATCGCCGGCTGGACGAAAGGCTCGTTGTAGATGGCGAGGTAATACAGGACGTCTTCGTCGGCCGTGAGCATCCGTCGCAGCCCGTCTTTGACGATCACCGAGACCTCGTAAGCGAAGGCAGGATCGTAGGAGACGACCGCCGGATTCGTTGCCGCGAGCAGTAGTGAATGGCCATCCTGGTGCTGCAGACCTTCTCCGTTGAGAGTGGTTCGCCCGTACGTGGCTCCCATGAGGAAACCGCGGCAACGCTGGTCCCCCGCCGACCACACGAGATCCCCGATTCGCTGGAAACCGAACATCGAATAGAAGGCGAAGAACGGCAGCATGTACTCGCCGTGCGTGGCGTACGAGCTGCCCGCGGCGGTGAAAGACCCCATCGCGCCGGCCTCTGTGATGCCCTCCTCCATGATCTGTCCGTCTCGGGCTTCGCGATACGCGAGGAGATGCTCGGCATCGACCGGCTCATACAGTTGACCGTGCGCGGCATAGATCTTGAAATTCGGGAACAGCGACTCCATCCCGAAGGTGCGGGCTTCGTCCGGGATGATCGGCACTACTCGCTTGCCGACGTTCTTGTCCTTCAGCAGGTCGCGCAGGAGACGAACGAAAGCCATCGTCGTCGCAACCTCTTGCTTGCCCGATCCTTGCTGGAGCTTCTCGAAAACCGAATCCTTGGGGAACTCGACGGGATTGGGCCGGACGCGGCGCTCGGGGATGAAGCCGCCGAGCTGCCGACGTTGCTCCTTCATGTATTCGACCTCGTCCGACTCGGCCCCCGGGTGGTAGTAGGGCGGCTCTTCACCGGAGATCGCGTCGTCGGTGATGGGGAGGTTCAGCAGATCGCGGAACGTCTTGAGCTCTTCGAACGACAGTTTCTTTGCCTGGTGGGTGACGTTGCGACCCTCGATCGCGCCTCCGAGGGTCCAGCCCTTCACCGTCTTGGCGAGGATGACCGTCGGCGCGTCCTTGAGATCGAGGGCCGTCGCGTAAGCGGCGTAGAGCTTGCGGTAGTCATGGCCCCCGCGTCGCAGACGCCGCAGGTCGTCGTCGGACAGATGCTCGACCATCTGCTTGAGCCTCGGATCGGGGCCGAAGAAATGATCCCGGATGTAATCACCTGACTCGACGGCGTATTTCTGGAAGTCGCCGTCGAGAGTCGTGTTCATCTTGTTTACGAGGACACCGTCGTGATCGCGCGCTAGCAGGTCGTCCCATTCACGACCCCACACGACCTTGATCACGTGCCATCCCGCGCCGCGATAGATCGCCTCGAGCTCCTGGATGATCTTCCCGTTACCGCGCACCGGTCCATCCAGCCGCTGGAGGTTGCAGTTCACGACGAAGATCAGGTTGTCGAGACCCTCGCGCGCCGCCAGAGACAATGCGGCCATCGATTCGGGTTCGTCCATCTCGCCGTCGCCGAGGAAAGCCCAAACGCGTTGTTCGGAGGTGTCAGTTATCCCGCGGTGTTGCAAGTAGCGATTGAAGCGGGCCTGGTAGATCGCGAGTAAGGGCGACAGGCCCATCGAAACCGTCGGGAATTCCCAGTACTGGGGCATGAGACGAGGGTGCGGGTAGCTCGACAGGCCGCCGTCGAACGCCTCGCGGCGGAAGTTGTCGAGCTGCTCCTCCGTGAACCGGCCCTCCAGGTAACTCCGGGCGTAGATGCCGGGCGCACCGTGACCCTGGAAGTAGATGTGGTCTCCGCCTGACGGATGGTCCTTGCCTCGGAAGAAATGGTTGAACCCGACCTCGTACAGCGATGCCGCCGACGCGTAGGTCGAGAGATGGCCTCCGATGCCGTTGGAGCGCTTGTTGGCGCGCATGACCATCGCCGCCGCGTTCCATCGGATGATCTCTCTGATCCTGCGCTCGATGTCCTCGTTCCCGGGGAAATAGGGCTCCTGTTCCGGCGCGATCGTGTTGATGTAGTCCGTCGACACCATCGAGGGCAAACCGACCTGCCGCGAACGGGCATGCAACAGCACTCGGTGCAACAGGAAACGAGCCCTGGCGGGGGACGCGTCGATGATGTTGTCGAGGGCGTCGAGCCACTCCTCGGTCTCCTCGGGATCGATGTCCGGGAGCTGGTTCTTGAACGCGTCGTACATGCCGCCAGGTTAACCCCGCGCCTCACCAACTTTGTCGGGCTGACAATTCGGGCACCAGTACGTTACGCGGTCGGCACCGGGCGTACTGGGGGTTCGCGCGACGGCCGTCCCGCAACGGCGACAGGCGTCGCGATGGCGACCGTAGACCCAGTGAGTCTGACCTGGTCGAGCATCCCCCGTGGTGATCTGCATGCCGGTCTTACGGTTGGCTCCCATCAGCTTCGCTACTAGAGCCACGAGGTCGCCGGGGCGATCGACCTCGCTCACCGGCGTCTTCGGATGCAGTCCTGCGAGGAACAATGTCTCGCACCGATAGATGTTGCCCGGTCCCGCGAGCACGGTCTGATCGAGGAGAACATCGCCCACGGATCGCGATGGATCCTTGAGCAAACCTGCCAGCGCGATCTCCGGATCCCAGTCATCCGCGAGCGGGTCGGGGCCGAGATGACCGACCACTCGGTCCTCTTCGGAGGTCGGGAGTAGCTCGCAGATCCCGAGCCGGAACCCGACCGCGATCACCGGATCGGCCTCGAGGATCGCGCGCACCTGATGAGCGGGGCCTCTCCACCCTTGGCCGGCACGATAGATGTGCCACGTTCCCTCCATCTTGAAGTGGGTATGCAAGGTCATCCCCTCGTCCGTCCGGAAGAGAAGGTGTTTCCCACGCGCCACGACCTCTAGGACGCATTGGCCGCTTAGGTCGCTCGTTGCGAAGCGAGGCACCCTGAGATCGCTGCGAGTGATCATCTTGCCGCCGAGCGCGGCATCGAGCCGATCCGCGGCGAGATGGACCGTGTCGCCTTCAGGCACGCAGACGTAAGCCGCGCGAGGTCGGCTTGAACCCGGCCTCGACCAAGGCCCTAGCCAACGGTGAGTCGTCCAGCACCGAACCCCCGTCGGCACGTTCGACGGCCAGCCGTCCGAGGGCACCGTCGCGCGCGGCCAGGGCCAGCGCGTCGACGGCGGGAGTGATCGTGCCGTCATCGTCGGTGAACGACAGCAAGGTCTTACCGCCGCGTTCCACATAGAGCGCGAGCGCGCCGTCGACGAGGACCACAACGGCCCCCGCCTTGCGCCCGGGTCGATGGCCACCTTCTCTTTCCGGCCACGGAAGGGCGGCACCGTACGGGTTCGCAGGATCACTGGCGGCGAGAACATACGCCTGTGGCTCCTTGTGGGCGGGCTCCAAGAACCCGCGCATCCGGTCGACGGCACCGCTCGTGCCGAATTGCGCGCCTCCAAGTCCCTCAACGAAGTAGCCACGTTTCGCGCGACCCGTATCTTCCATGAGCTTGTAGACCTGATACACCGCGGCGAATCCGCCCGGAACGCGTTCTCCCATCACCGCGCCGCGTGTGACGATTCCGTGCCGTGTGAGCAACTGTTCGGCCAGCGCATGCATCCTTCGGGTGGCATCCGCGGCCTCGCGCGGGACGAGGCTCCACCTGCCTGCGGCCGCGGGAGGGCCGAGACGCGATGGGAACGAGGGACCTCGTCGCCTCCGAGTCGACCGTCTCGATCTGCTACGGCCCCCTGCGGTAAGCGCGCGCACCGGCGCCAGCGTGTCGTTCGTCGCGTGCCCCGACCAGACGAGCTCCCACAGACTGAGGAGGAGCTCGGCATCGTCGGTCGCACCGACGGCGTCGGCGATCTGCCGAAAGAACAGCGCCCCGCCTTCGGCTAGCGCGGCGCGGATCTGCTCTGCCGTGGGACTCAGCTCGTCCGGCTGCACGCCGGGCAACAGCAACGGAGCCTTATCGGCCAGCGCGAGGACGACCCATCCGTCGTCGCTCCCGAGGGCCCCCGCCCCGCACCACGCGATCTCGCCCGAAGCACCCAGCTGGTCCAACAATGCGGGGTGATAACCCGGAAGGCGCGCGGCCAGCACCTGGCGTTCGAGAGCCGACGCGGGGATCGGCGCGCCTTGCAGTTGTTCGATAACCCCATATAGGTCATCCATCGTTCCCGTACGCGCGGGACGCGCGGCGGGAACGACGCCTTGCCACGCGAGCTGGAAACGCACGAGGGCTTCCGGTGGCGCGGGCTCGACGGCTCTGCGAAACGCGGCGAGAGAGCGGCGCCGCAGGCTTCTGAGAACTTCGAGATCGACCCACTCGCGTGCGGTGCCGCCGGGGCGGAACTCTCCCTGTGCAACCCGCCCCGCCCCGGCCAGCCCGCGCAGCGAGAGTTCAACAACTGCAGGTCCGAGACCGAATCGAACCGCGGGGTCGGCCGCAACGAAGGGTCCGTGGCGCCGGGCATAACGAGCGAGGAGTTCGCCCAACGGATCCGCGACCGGCTCGAGAAAGGCATCCGGCACCCCGACCGGTAGGGGGACCCCCAGCGCGTCGCGGTAGCGGCCGGCATCCTCGATCGCGATCGCCCGTTCCGCTCCCCCGATCGGGACTAGCAGCGCGCGCCGCTCTTGGATCAGCTTCTTGAGCCACTCCCGTGCCCTGGAGGCATCGGTTGCACGCGCCCTGATCTCATCGATGCTGAGGTCACCCAGCAAGCGCAAGCCATCGTGCAGGTCGTCGGCCGAGCGGAGAGCCCGTGTGGTCGTCAACAATTGGAGCTCGGCCTCGAGGTCTTCGAGCGCATCGAGGTCGATCAGTTCGCGGAGCTCCTCGTGACCCATGATCTCGGCCAACAGAGAGCGGTCGAGCGAGAGTGCTTGCGCGCGTCTTTCCGCCAAAGGCGTATCGCCTTCGTACATGAAGGCGCTGACGAACCCGAATTGCAGCGAACTCGCGAACGGCGACGGGACTTGCGTGTCGACCTCGACGATCCGAACCTCGCGGCGGTGGATCGCGCGCATCAGGTCGACCAGCGCCGGGACGTCGAAGACGTCCTGGAGGCATTCGCGGAACGTCTCGATCATTATCGGGAACGAAGCATGACGACTCGCCACTTGCAGCAGGTGCGCGCTCTTCTGCCGTTGTTGCCAAAGAGGTGTCCGCATCCCGGGACGACGCTTGGGAAGCAGCAAGGCGCGCCCGGCGCACTCTCGGAAACGACTGGCGAACAGCGCCGAGTCTCCGACCACTCCAACGATGAGATCCTCGATCTCGTCCGGCTCAAGTAATGCAGCGTCCGACGGTGGAGCCTCGTCTGCTTCCGGGATACGCATGACGATGCCGTCGTCCGTATAGATGCACTGGATCTCGACACCCAGGCGGGCAGCGACGTTCGCCTCAATGGCCTGTGCCCATGGAGCGTGAACGCGCGCGCCGAACATCGAATGGATGCAGACACGCCAGTCCCCCAGCTCGTCCCGGAAACGCTCGATCACGATCGTCCTGTCATCCGGCAACGTCCCCGTCGCGGTTCGCTGTTCGTCCAGGTACGCGAGCAGGTTGTTCGTGGCGAAGTCATCCAGTCCCGCCGTTCGAAGTCGAGAGCCTCTCTCCTCGGGCGGCATCGCAGATAGCTCGCGCACGAAACCCCCGATCGCCCTCCCGAGTTCGATCGGGCGTCCGAGGGCGTCGCCGTGCCAGAACGGCATCTTGCCGGGATGGCCCGGGGCGGGCGACACGATGACTCGATCGTGGGTGATGTCCTCGATCAACCACGTCGATGCCCCGAGGATGAACGTCTCGCCCGGCCTCGATTCGTAGACCATCTCTTCGTCGAGCTCACCGACGCGCGGACCCTTCTCGCCCGAGAGGAAGACTCCGAACAGACCACGATCGGGGATCGTTCCACCGGAGGTGACCGCGAGACGCTGCGCGTTCGACCGTCCGGTGATGACGTCGGTGACCCGATCCCAATTAAGGCGCGGGCGCAGTTCGGCGAACTCGTCGGAGGGATAACGCCCCGACAGCATGTCGAGGACGCTTTCGAGACCGCTGTGAGGGAGGTCGTGGAACGGAGCCGCGCGCGTGATCACGGCCTCGAGCTCCTCGACCTTCCAGTCGTCCATCGCCACCATCGCGACGATCTGCTGGGCCAGGACATCGAGCGGATTGCGCGGGTAGTGGAACTCCTCTATCTCGCCCGTGCGCATCCTCTCGACGACCACCGCACATTCCAGCAGGTCGCCGCGGAACTTCGGGAAGAGGATGCCGCGGCTCGTCGCACCCACCTGGTG
>JALZEA010000125.1 GCA_030862265.1 Actinomycetota bacterium
CCGGACCTCGTTATCGGTTCCCTCGCCGAACTGGTCGGTCAATAACGATCCCTCGGCACCCACGCGGGTCTCGCCCGGTGAGGCCTACCGCCGAGCAAGAAGATCGCGATCAGTCCGAAGACAAAACCGCCCACGTGCGCCATCCACGCGACCCCGCTCGGTCCCGCGAGCTCTTGGGCTGCGATCAGGAACTGGTAGAGGAACCAGAGAACCAGAACGGCGAAGGCGGACATCTGCACGATGCTGATGAAGAAGAAGATCGGCACGAGCACGTTCACGCGTGCCTGAGGGAATAGGAGAAGGTACGCGCCCATTACCGCCGCAACCGCGCCCGACGCGCCTACCGACGGCACGCACGCCCCGAAACTCTCGTTCGTGCACGGCAGGTCCTTGAGCTCCCACAGGACGTGCGCGAAGGATGCTGCGAACCCCCCTGCGAGATAGAAGAAGAGGTACTTCACGCGACCGAGGTAGTCCTCGATGTTGTTGCCGAAGACCCACAGGAAGAGCATGTTCCCGGCAATATGAAGGAAGTTCGCATGCAGAAAGGTGGATAGAAGTACCGCCCAGAGGAACGATCCGATACCGCGAGGTGGGATCTCGACGAAGACCCCCTGGCCGAGGCCGATCTCCCCAGTGGGACATGAATCCGTCAGTTGACACGGCACAGGTGCCTCGCGGAAGAAGTAGCGCGTCAGGGCGGTCGCGCCGCGCGCGAAAGGCTCCTGGAAGAACATGACGACGTTCGCGAGGATGAGTGCGAGGGTTACTACCGAGAATCGGCGGGTGGGATTCGCATCCGAGATCGGGATCAGCGAAAACACTGCGCCGAAGTATAGGGAGGAAGAGATGAAGGACGACCTGAGACGGGTGGCGTTGTTCGGCTCGGGGGTCGCCGAGTTGACCCGGCATCGCGCGGAACAGCTCGCTCGCGATCTCCTCGAGCGCAGCAAGCAGAACCGCAGCGAATTGCTCCGACTCATCCGGGACGAGATCTCGAATCAGCTGGAGTCGCTCGGCGTCGCGACGAAACGCGATATCGAGCGTCTGGAACGCCGCGTGGGCCGCATCGAAACGACCAATAGGAAGAAGACGACGACCGCGAAGAAAAAGACCTCCCGAACGCCCAAAGCGACGAGCGCGACCAAGAGCCGCGGATGAGCGTCGAACGAGACAGAGATCCGGTCGAAGACGTCGAGCGCGACCTGGACAAAGCGGAGGATGCCGACGAGTCGGGACGACTCGAGACGATCGAAAAGGTCCACGACGACCTCGCAAAGGAGCTCGAGGGCGGTGGCGACGCGCCGGCGCCTGGACACTGAGCTCGTCCGCCGGGGTCTCGTGTCGTCGCGTGCCGAAGCTCAGGACGCGATCGTCCGCGGGCAGGTGTTGGTGAAGGGCGTGCCGGCTACGCGCGCGGCCACGATGGTCGACGCGGAGGAGTCGATCAAGC
Organism: Actinomycetota bacterium; assembly: GCA_030862265.1. GTDB lineage: Bacteria > Actinomycetota > CADDZG01 > CADDZG01 > WHSQ01 > JALZEA01. Next base: position 1,454 of record JALZEA010000125.1, read on the forward strand.
TAGATGGGCCCGCACGACGCTTCGTTTCTCGCGGTGGCGAGAAACTCGATGGCGCTCTGGACCGGCTCGGTCTTGAGGTGGCCGATCGCGCGTGGCTCGATGCCGGCGCTTCGACCGGGGGCTTCACGGACTGCCTGTTGCAACGCGGCGCTCGCTCGGTCGTCGCGGTGGACGTCGGTTATGGGCAACTCGACCTGCGCTTAAGGAACGATCCACGAGTGACCGTGTTGGAACGGACCAATGTGCGGAATCTTGTGCCGTCCTCGCTGCCGGCCCTCGCCGACGGTGTCGTGGCCGATCTGAGCTTCATCTCCCTGCGCGTGGTGATAGGGGCTCTCGTCGCCTGCGCAACGCCCGACGCCGACCACGTGCTGCTCGTGAAACCGCAGTTCGAAGCGGGCCCGGATCGCGTCGGCCGCGGGGGAGTCGTGCGTGACGCCGGCGTGTGGTTAGCGACGATGACACACGTGGTCGAGGCGGGGAGGGAGCACGGCCTGGGCCTTGTCGGCGCGACCTATTCGGACCCTCCAGGACCCGCGGGGAACCGGGAGTTCTTCCTGCACCTCCGGCGAGATGGTGCCTCCGACGCTGCGGTGCTGACGACCGCGATCAAGCAGGTCGCTTTGTGAACGGCGTGTCTGCCGCGGTGCTGGTCGTCCACGAAGGTAAACCGGCCGCGGTCGAGCTCGCCGCTCGTTTGACGTCATTTCTTGGGGAACGAGGTGTGGCGATCGACGGCGAGCGAGCGGAGATAGTCATCTCATTGGGCGGCGACGGCACCATGCTGCGCGCTGCGCAACTCGCTCATTCGTTGGACGCTCCATTGCTCGGCGTCAACCTCGGCCTGCTCGGATATCTCAGCGAGGTCGATCCCGACAGCGCGCGTCATGCTCTCGAGCGCGTACTCGCAGGCGACTTCGAGATCGAAGAGCGCATGATGCTCGCCTGCGAGGTATCCGGAGGCGAAGATTCGCACTACGTTGGCTTGAACGAGGTGCTGGTCGACCGCTCCGGTCGTCACCGGCTCGTGCGTCTCGCGGTGAGGATCGGCGGCGAAGAACTCGCGGCATTCAACGCGGATGGTTTGATCGTTGCAACCCCTACGGGATCGACCGCCTATGCGCTCAGCGCGGGAGGACCCATCGTTTCCCCCCGGGCGAATTGTTTGATCTTGGTCCCCGTCAGCGCGCACATGATCTTCTCGCGGCCGTTCGTGCTTGCACCCGACGAGACCGTTGAGATCACCGTCGGCGGATCCGAACAAGGTGCATCGGTGTCCTTGGACGGCGCCCTCGGTCGCGATCTCGCGCCGGACACGGTGGTGACCGTTCATCGTGATGACAAGGCACTGAAACTCGTGAGGTTGGGTGGCCCGGGGTTCGTCGAGAGGCTACGACGCAAGTTGGATCTGCCCGTCTGAGAGGATTTCGAAGTGCCCCCGATGCCGTCCACGCCGTTCTCTAGATGCTGACGGAACTCATCGTCGAGAACCTCGGTGTCATCGATCGCGCCGAGGTCGCCTTCGACGCGGGCTCCACGGCGCTGACGGGCGAGACGGGCGCGGGCAAGACCTTGCTCGTGACGGCTCTGGGTCTCCTCGCGGGGGGCCGCGCCGATCGCACCCTCGTGCGAGCGGGAGCGACCGCGGCGCGAGTGGAGGGCATGTTCGTGGTCGACGGCGACCATCCCGTCTTGCAGCACATCGAAGATGTCAACGCGGGCCCCGACGGGTCGGTCGAGATCGTGCTCGGAAGGACGGTTGCCGCGGATGGGAAAACGAAGGCGCGCGTCGATGGACGGATCGCCACCGTGAATACATTGTCGGCGGTAGGTGGCGAGCTGATCGAGATCGCGGGGCAGAACGAACACCATCGCCTGGGCTCCGCAAGCGAGCAACGTGCGCTGCTGGATCAATTCGCGGGACCCGAGATCGTCGCGCTCGCAATCGGGGTCGCAGACAAGGTCTCTGCCTGGCGTGCTGCGCGGTCTCGACTCGAGCAGCTGACCTCCACGGAGCGTGAACGGGTCCGCGAGGTCGACATCCTGCAATACGAGATCTCGGAGATCCAAGCCGTCGCGCCGACCGCGGGTGAGACCGAGGAGCTGACGGTGCACGCGCAGCGACTGGAGCACGCCGAAGCCCTCGCCAGCGGCCTGAGTGCCGCCATCCACACGTTGAAGGGTGAGAGCGGGGCCGGCGACGCGCTGGCGACGGCTCGCTCGACCCTCGAACCGCTGGCCGCGCGCGATACCGGCTTGGAACCCCTGATAGCGCGGCTACGCGAAAGTGAGATCGACGTCGCCGACGTCGCGAGCGAGCTCGCCGGCAGAGTGATCGCGCCGGACGCGCGGGCACTGGAGGAGGCGCGCTCGCGACTCGACGCGCTAGCGCGTTTGCATCGCAAGTTCGGCCCGAACGACACTGCCGTGCTGGCCCACCTCGCCAAGGCCGAGGGTCGCCTTGCCGAACTCACAGCCGCGGACGCAGACATCGCAGGTCTCACTTTCGAGGTCGAGCGCTTGGAGACGGACGCGCGCGCGAGCGCTGCCGCACTCTCGGTGGCACGCCAGCGCGCGGCGCCCGAGCTCGCACGGGCGGTGGAACGCCTCCTCGGCGAGCTTGCGATGCCGGGTGCGGCGTTCGAAATCGTTTTCGAGGAACGAGAGCTTTACGAAGGTGGCCAAGACTCAGCCACCTTCGCGGTCTCCGCCAATCCCGGAGAGCCACCCAAGCCTTTGGCCAAGGTCGCGTCCGGTGGTGAGCTGTCGCGCATCTCGCTTGCCCTCAGGCTCCTCACCGCTCGATCGGCGGGCGCAACTATGGTTTTCGATGAGGTCGACGCCGGAGTGGGAGGGCAGGCCGCCCAGGCGGTCGGAGCGCGGCTCGCGCAGCTAGCGTCGGAGTCCGCAGGACAGGTATTTGTAGTCACGCATCTCCCGCAGGTTGCGGCGTTCGCAGATCGTCAGTTCCGCATCCTGAAGGTCGCAGATGAAGGACACACCGGTGCGGCTATCGAGGAGGTCGAAGCCGGCGACAGGGTGGCCGAGATCACAAGGATGCTCGCGGGTCTTCCCGATAGCGAGCGCGGCCGGGCTCATGCCGAGGAGCTACTCGAGATAGCGGGACGGTCGATCGGATGATGTCCTTCTTCCGCCGCCGAAAGATCGATCCTGAAGATCCCAACGTCCTCGCCGGCGTAGCGCGTATCGATCGCCGCACGAAGAACTTGCTGGCGCGCCTGGAGCCCGGCGAGATAGCCGTGATCGACCACGAGGACATCGACCGGATCTCCGCCGAAGGCCTTGTGCAACGACGAGTAAAGGCGGTCGTGAACGCGTCGCGGTCGATGACGGGGCGCTATCCGAACCTCGGCCCCTTGCTTCTCTGCACCGCGGGCATCCGTCTCATTGATGACGCCGGAATCAGCGTCATGGATCTGGTTGAGGGGACGCGGGTATTCATCGACGGAGGCCACATCTTCGCCGGTAACGGCGCCGGCCGGACCGAGATCGCGCGCGGCCATGTCCTCGAGCTTGATGAGATCGAGAAGCGGCTCGACGGTGCGAAGCAATCGATCGCGACCGAGCTCGAGCGCTTCGCCGAGAACACGATCGGCTATATCAAAGATGAGCGCGACGTCCTTTTGGAAGGCGCTCGCCTTCCCGAAGTCGAGACCGACTTCCATGGGCGACATGTCCTGGTCGTCGTACGGGGCTACGACTACAAGGAGGATCTCGCCGCTCTGGGTGCCTACATCCGCGAAGTGAAACCCTTGTTCGTCGCGGTGGATGGAGGCGCCGATGCCTTGGTGGATGTGGGGTTGAAGCCCGACCTGATCATCGGCGACATGGACTCGGTCACCACCGAGGCCCTGCTGTCCGGCGCGGAACTGGTCGTTCACGCGTACCCGGGAGGGGAAGCGCCGGGTCTGGAGCGTGTTCACGCGCTGGGGGTGCCGAGTGTTGTGTTCGAGGCCCCCGGCACGTCGGAAGACATCGCCATGTTGCTTGCGTACGACCGCGGGGCTGAATTGATCGTTGCCGTTGGTACACACGCGAATCTCATCGAGTTCATGGACAAGGGTCGGAAAGGGATGGCCTCGACCTTTCTGACGAGGCTTCGCGTCGGACCGATCCTCGTAGACGCGAAAGGCGTCAGTCGCATATACCGGGGACGGGTTCGACGTAGCGACCTTCTGATGCTTATCGGCGCGGCCGCATTCGCGATGGTGATCATGTTCGCGGCGTCCGACGTGCTGCGCCTCCAGCTCGAGCTGTGGTGGTCGAAGTTGGAGAACCTCTGGTTTCAGATCACGTCGGATCTCTTCTAGGTGATTGATTTCCGCTACCACCTCATCTCGTTGATCGGTGTGATCCTCGCTCTGGCGTTGGGCATCCTCGCGGGCTCGGGATTCCTTGGGGGCCCGATCCTGCAGAACCTCGAAGGAGACGTGCGAGAACTGCGCGAAACGAACAGTTCTCTTCGGGCGGAGCTCGGGGTGCTGACTGATCGCGTGGAGGAGGACGAAGCGTTCGCGCGTCTCGCCGATCGCTATCTCACCGAGGGTGTACTCGAGGGCCGCAGTGTCGTCGTCTTCCAATTCGCCGGCAGCGACGGCGCATTGATCGACGGAGTGAAGCGTGCTGTTGGGGCATCGGGTGCCGCGCTGGCGACCGAAATAACGCTCGCCGAGAAGTTCGCGCTCACGAGCCAGCCGGCAAGGGACGAGCTGGCGTTGGCTCTGGGCTCCCTCTCAGCGGACGAGAGAGAACTGCGCGTCGAGGCCGCAACGCTGCTCGGCGAACGCGTCGCCGCAGCCGCGGCCGAGCGCCCGCCTTCGGACGCACCTGCGGGTGCGTCCGCGGAGCGCGCCCGAACTCTGGCGGATGCGCTCGAGCGCGCCGAGTTCATCGGGGTGGCCACCGAGAATCCCAATCGGCTCATACCGAACGACGCCATGTTCGTGGTCGTCGGAGGCGGGACCGAGCGCCCGGGGTTCGATCCCGCACCTTTCGCCGTGACCCTCGCCGAATCCCTGGCGCAGCTCGACGATCCGGTGGTCGTCGTCGAATCACAGGCGAGCGGGTGGGGCATCGTGCAGTCCCTCCGAAGCGACGTTGAGGCGCGCAGCGTCGTGAGTTCTGTGGACAACGGAGGCACGACGATCGGGCAGATCGCGACCGTCCTGGGGTTGGCAGAAGCATCGGCGGGACGGGTCGGCCATTACGGGTTCGAGCCCGGCCGCACGGCAGTGATCCCGGCTCGCCTGCCGAACGATTAGGCGATGAGCACCGCGGCCACCGGCGACGCGCCGTCTCTGGCGCGTGGAGCCGCTGTCATCACGATCGCGAGCGGCATCTCTCGCGTCACGGGATTCCTGCGCGTCGTGGTTGTCGCCGGCGCGATGGGGACGACCTTCCTGGCGAACACGTATCAGACAGCGAACACCGCGCCCAATGTCGTCTTCGAGCTCGTTGCCGCGGGTGTTCTGACCTCGATATTCGTGCCGACCTTCGTCTCGTACATCGCGTCGGGCCGACGAGCTGAAGGGTGGGAGGCCGCGAACGCGCTGACTTCGGTCGCCCTCGTCGGCCTGATCCTGATGTCGGCCGCCCTGGCATTGGCCGCTCCCTTAGTTATGCGTGCTCTCACCCTGGGGGTTCGTGACCCGGAGTTGCGCGCTCAGGAGGTAGCGCTCGGCGCGAGGTTGCTGAGACTCTTCGCGCCCCAGTTAGTCCTCTATGGGGCGGGGATGATCATGACCGCCGTACTTCACGCGCACCGTCGCTTCGCGCTCGCGGCGGTAGCCCCGATCTTCAACAACGTGGTGGTGATCGGCGTGTACCTTGCCTACGCGGCGATGCGCGGCGACCGGGCTCCGAGCCTCACCGGCATCAGCGATGCCGAGGTCTTCTTGTTGGGGGCCGGTACGACCGCAGGTGTCCTCGCGATGACGGCAAGCCTCATCCCACACCTGCGTGGACTGGGGTGGCGCTTCAGGCTCCGTTGGCAACCGTCGCATCCCGCCGTGAGACAAGGCGCCAGGGTCGGCATCTGGGCGTTGGGTTACGCCGGTGGGTATCAGGCGGGACTGATTGTCGTATTGATGCTGGCGAACCGGATCGAAGGAGGGGTCGCCGCGTATCAATGGGCCTACACGTTCTTCTACCTCCCGCACGCTCTGTTCGCGGTTCCGATCTTCGCCGTCTTGTTCACCGCCATGTCGGAGCATGCCGCGGCTCAAGATCGAGGAGGCATACTCAGGCGTCTCCAGTCGGGCCTCACCATGTTGCCGTTCGTCCTTGTTCCCGTCGCGGCCGCACTGATCGCCCTATCGGATGATCTGGCGAACGTCACGCTCGGATACGGTGTGATGACCGAAGCCGGCGCGCGCTTGGTCGGGCGCGTCGTCGCGGCCTTTGCCGTGGGACTGCCCTCCTACTCTGCATTCTTGATCTTCACGCGCGCTTTTTACTCGTTGGCCGACGCCAAGCGGCCCGCTCTGATGAACGCGCTCTCCGTAGGGGTAACGAGTGCCCTGGGCGCCATCCTGTTCTTCGCAGCTCCTGCGGGCTGGGAGATCGCCGGCCTCGCTCTCGGTCATTCGATCGGTTTCTCGACGGGGGCGGTTCTGCTCGGGCGGGTTCTCTCTCTGCGTCTCGGCCGGATCTTCGGGACCCAAGTCGTCGCCGCGTGGGTGCGTGCGATCTTCGCCGGCATGGGTGCGCTGGCGATCATGGCTTTATTGACGTGGCGATTGCCCGGCGGAGCCGGCGCCCCATCGGGAGCAGCGGTCGCCGTCGCGGGGAGCGCCGGGGTAGTCGTCTACCTGGGATTGATGGCGTGGATGCGGTCACCCGAGCTCGGAAGGCTCGGATCGCTCGCCCGGCGCGCGCGATGACTAGAGTCCTACAGGTCCTCGGGCGCTCGACGGGAGGCATCGCGCGTCATGTCGCCCAGGTCGTCGACGCGTTGGATGGCGAAGGCGGGTTGACGATCGACATCGCGGGACCGGGAGAGGTGCCGATCGCGATGCCGAAGGCGCTCTTGCCTTTGGATATCCCGCATGGTCCAGTTCGCGGACACTTGCGTGCGATCCACCACGTGCGCCAGCTCGCCGCCGGATACGACGTCGTACATGCGCATGGGCTGCGCGCGGGGACCGACGTCGGCATCGCGACGCGCGGCTGCCGCAAGCTCGTGACGATCCATAACCTCGTACGTCCGCAGTTGGCCGGAGGCCTGAGGGGACCTCTCTACAATCGCATCGAATCACTGACGGTCGCACTCAACGATCGGGTCTTCACGGTCTCGGACGATATGGCGCGGAGGCTTCGGCGCGCGTGGCCGTCGGCGAGCAGGAAGATCGAGGTCCTTCACCTCGGGGTCGGCGATGCTCCGACCGTGACGCGTACTGCTGCCGAGGTGCGGATCGAGTTGGGCGCCGGCGGTCGTCCCCTGGTCGTGACGGTGGCGCGCCTCGTCGCACAGAAAGACCTCGGGACCTTGCTGGCCGCGCTGGAGCGACTTCCCGGTGCTGTACTCGCGATCGTCGGTGAGGGTCCCGACCGCGCGGGGCTGCACGGACGGATGCGTGAGCTTGCCGTGACGGATCGCGTCCACCTCATGGGCTTCCGACCGGATGCGACCGACTTCATCGCGGCCGCCGACGTCTTCTGTCTCTCGTCTATTTGGGAGGGAGTTCCCCTCGCGGCCCAGGAAGCCATCCTGCTCGGCGTACCGGTGGTGGCGACCGATGTCGGCGGAATGAGAGAGCTCATCGCGAACAAGATCTCGGGGCGCCTGGTTCCCCCGAGAGATCCCGCGGCCCTGGCGGCGGCTCTATCCGAGGTCATCGTGTCGGAGAAGGACAGGAAGCGATACGTCGGGACGGCGCGCCGGCATCTCGAGGAGGAGTTCTCGACCGAACGCATGCTCGACACGCTGAGGACCGCGTATGCGACATAAGGCCGTTGCCGCCGTCGCGCTCCTGGCCTGCTTTCTTTCGGCGCGTCCCGCTCAGGCGCAGGAATCGTGCAGCCGTGTGGTCGTCTTCACGCTTCCGAGCGTCACTTGGAGCGATGTCGCGCGTTATCGGCCGACATCGTTGCTCGCCGCGATCGAGCAAGGTGCGGCCGCATCCCTCTCGGTGCGAACTAACAGTGCGCGCACGAGTTACGCGTCGGGATTCGCGACGATCGGCGCGGGCAGCCGCGTCGATGGTGGTCGCACTACCGGCGGGATCGTGGGCGACGAGAGTGGGGAAACGATCGCGCTGGTGCCGGATGTGCGTGCGGCCGGTGTCGAGGAGATGCGCGATCTCGCCGAGGGCGCCGGATACAGCGCGGTTCCCGGCGCGCTGGGCGACGCGCTGGGATCGATCCCAAGCATCGCGATCGGCAACTCCGACCTCGCGCTAGATCCGCCGGTCCCTCTCGGCTATGGCCGGTGGGCCCTGCTCGCCGCGATGGATGCCACCGGGGTGGTGGATCTCGCCGGTGTCGATAATGATGTCCTGCTCGCCTCGCGCGAGGGGCTTACGTCCGACCCTGTAGCGATGACTACGCTGGTGGATGCTGCGCTCGAAAACGGGTGCGCCGTCACCGTCATCGACCCGGGCGATCTGATCCGTGCCGACACGCCCGGCATCGCAACTGCGAGTTCCTGGAGCGAGGCGCTCGCGAGCGCAGACGAGTTGCTCGGGCTGGTGATGGAGCGCCTGGATAGCGAGCGAGACCTGTTGCTGATCGCGTCCCCGACCTCGCCGTCAGGAGACCCCACGACTCACTTCGGGATCGCAGTGGCCGTAGGCCCAGGGTTCGAGCCGGGTGACGCGCTGAACTCGGGGTCGACAAGGCGCGCGGGCATCGTGACGCTTCCCGGCATCGCGCCGACGGTCCTGAGTCATCTCGACATCGAACGACCTGCCATGATGCTGGGCCGGCCGTGGGTCGGCGAGCCGACCTCCGAGGACCGGTTGTCGTCGGCGCTGGAGTTAGATCGCGAATCGGGGTTCGTGGATCGCGTGCGGGCGCCGATCTTTACCGGCTTCGTGCTCGCAGAACTGCTCGTCTACGGCGCGATCGCGTATCTGCTGTGGCGAGGCCGCCGCAAGCTGGGGCGCATCTCGGTGTCGCAGACCGCCCTCGAGGCTGCGGCGCTCGCGCTGCTCGCGTTCCCGCTGGCGACGTTCTTGATGGGCACGGTAAGCGCCCACGAGCTCGGCAGACTCGGGTATCCGATCGCGCTCGTCGGTGTCACCGGGGCCGTGCTCGGGGCCGCGTGGATCGCGGGTGATGATGCGCGTGCGCGCGTCCTCTGGATCACGGTGTCGACCGCGGTCGTACTCCTGGTGGATCTGGTCACCGGTAGCCACCTGCAGCTCAATACCGTCTTCAGCTATTCGCCTCTCGTGGCGGGGCGCTTCTCGGGGATCGGCAACATCGGCTTCGCCGTTCTGGGTGCTGCCGTCGTAATCGCGAGCGCTCTCATGGTCGACCGGTGGGGGCGGAATCGGCGGATATTGATCGCGGTCGCCGTGCTGTTCCTGGCTACCGTCGCGATCGATGGTGCCCCCGCGTTCGGCAGCGACGTCGGCGGCGTGCTCACATTCGTGCCTGCTTTCACCTTGACGTGGGTCCTCTTGAGCGGCCGGCGACCAAGCTGGAGATCGCTGTTGCTGGGCGCGGTCGGTGCGGTGGTCGTCGTGGGGGCCTTCATCGCGTGGGATCTCAGCTTGCCGGAGGACTCGCGCACGCATCTCGGCCGCTTCTTCGAGGACGTTCGCGGGCGGGGCGCGGAGGTCTTCAACGAGACGATCGTTAGGAAACTGCGCGCGAACTTCCGGGTATTCACGTCCACGATCTGGACCTATCTCGTACCGCCGCTGCTCGTATTCGTCGGCTGGCTGTTGTTGCGACCACCCGGCAGATGGGCGGCTCTGGAAGAGCGCTTCCCGGCCATCCGCGCCGGGATCCTGGGTGGCCTCATCGTCGCGGTTCTCGGATTCGCGGTGAACGACTCGGGCATCGTGGTGCCCGCCGTCGTGTTGTCGATGTTGGTACCCGTCGCGCTCGTCACACATCTGCAACTCGAACGTGAGAGTTCGCCTTGAACTACGGGTGGACGGTCGGTGCGATCGCGCTATTGACGGCGGCCATTACCTGTTGGTTGGTATCAAGATGGGTCCTTCGTCGAGTTCCTGAGCCTTTGGTGCGGATCAACCTGGATGACCGCCCAGTCCCTGCGGTCCTTGGCTGGGCAGTGGCGGCCGGGATCCTTGCCGGGCATCTGGTATGGGCTGCCGCGGCCTACATCGAGTACAGGTCTGTCCTGTGCCGACCGGGCTTTAAGTGTGACCTGATTCTCGCCCTTTTCCCTTGGGAGATCCTCCTGAGCCTGTTGGTGCTATCGGTAGGGATGTTCGCGGTCGGGCTGTGGGACGACCTCCGCGGAGATGAGCGGCCACGCGGGTTTAAAGGTCACCTGACTGCCCTCCGAGAGGCGCACTGGACGGGCGGGCTCGTGAAGTTGGTCGGCGGTTCGTTGACCGCGCTAGTTGGAATCTGGATCTTCGGCGGTTTCAACTTCGTCTGGGAGATGGTCCCGGTGGCGGCGTGCATAGCTCTGACCGCGAACCTCATCAATCTTTTCGATCGGGCCCCGGGCCGCGCGGGGAAGGTTTTCTTAATAGTTGCGATCCCCGCCACGCTGCTTAGAGCCGGAACCGAAGTGATCCTGTCTGGTGCAATCGGGGCGATGCTCGCCGCGCTCCCTTGGGATCTTCGCGCGCGGGCAATGCTGGGTGATTCCGGGGCGAACTTGACCGGAGCTTTCCTCGGGCTCGCGCTGGCCCTCGGGGTGATCGATCGCTGGGGGGCCGTTGGTGTGCTGCTCCTGACCGTGGTTCTGCTCGCGCTCAATCTTGCGTCGGAGAAGTGGTCTTTCTCCCAAATCATCGCGAGGAACCCGCTCCTAGCCCGCTTGGATCATCTCGGTCGCGAATGACGTTTCCGTCGCGGGTCGCGTGTTAGCGTGATGTGACTTCCCCCCAGAATCACTTCCCGGGCGTTGCCGTGCCGGGGTTCTCGGGGGTCGTCACTGGCTCTTACTCGACTAGCGAACGGAGGACTGGTGGCGAAGCATGTATTCGTGACGGGTGGCGTCGTCTCGAGCCTCGGGAAGGGGCTTACGGCAGCCTCTCTGGGTCGACTCCTCAAAGCCCGCGGACTGCGCGTGATGATGCAGAAGCTTGATCCCTACATCAACGTCGACCCGGGAACGATGAACCCCTTCCAACACGGTGAGGTCTTCGTGACCGAGGACGGGGGCGAGACGGACCTGGATCTCGGCCACTACGAACGCTTCATCGACGAAAACCTCTTCAAGGCCTCCAACGTCACGACGGGAGCGATCTACCAGAGCGTCATCGCCAAGGAACGACGAGGCGATTACCTCGGGGACACCGTGCAGGTGATCCCCCACATCACCAATGCCATCAAGGACCGGATCCGTTCCCTCGGCGAGGACACGGGCGCCGACGTCGTCATCACCGAGATTGGCGGCACGGTCGGCGACATTGAGTCTCTTCCTTTCCTGGAGGCGATCCGTCAACTGAAGACCGAGCTCGGGCGCGACGATTCCTGCTACATCCACGTCACCCTCGTTCCCTATATGGCCCCCGCCGAGGAGCTCAAGACGAAACCGACGCAGCACTCCGTCAGAGAGCTCCGCAGCATCGGTATCCAGCCCGACGCGATCGTCTGTCGTTCGGATCGTCCGATCAGCCCCGGCCTCAAGCGCAAGATCTCGCTCCTGTGTGACGTCCGCACCGAAGCGATCATCTCGGCGGTCGACTCCAGCAACCTCTACGCGATCCCGCTTGTACTTCAGGCTGAAGGGCTCGACGAATTCGTCATCGACCACTTGAGGATGGAAGTTCCCGAGCCCGACCTGACCGGATGGAAGACGCTTGTTTCCCGCATCGATTCGAGCCAGCGGAAGGTCAGGATCGGCATCATCGGCAAATACGTGACGCTTCCGGATGCGTACCTGTCGGTCGTCGAGAGCCTTAAGCACGCCGGGTTCGCGCATGGTGCCGAAGTCGAGATCTCCTGGCGTGCGTCGGACGACCTCGAGACGTCGGACCTCGACGAGGAACTCGGTCAGGTCGACGGGATCCTCGTGCCCGGGGGCTTCGGGGTGCGGGGGATCGAGGGCAAGATCCGCGCCATCAGCTACGCCCGTGAACGTCGCGTCCCGTTCCTGGGGATCTGTCTCGGCCTGCAGTGTGCGGTGATCGAGTTCGCCCGGAACGCCGCTGGGCTCGAAGGCGCCAACTCCTCGGAATTCGACGCCAACACGCAGTGGCCGGTTGTCGACATCCTTCCCGGTCAGGATCTGGACAGCCTCGGGGGAACGATGCGACTCGGTGCTTATCCCTGCAGGCTGGCGGCAGGTTCCAAGGCGGCCGCGGCTTACGACAACGAACTGATCTACGAGCGCCACCGTCACCGCTACGAGGTGAACCCACGCTTGCGCACGCGGCTCGAAGATGCCGGCATGTGGTGCTCCGGAGAATCGCCCAACGGACAGCTGGTTGAGATCATCGAGCTGCGGGATCATCCGTGGTTCGTCGCCGGGCAGTTCCACCCGGAGTTCAAGAGCCGCCCCGATCGATCGCACCCTTTGTTCCGAGACTTTGTCGGCGCCGCGCTCAAGCAAAGAAGTCACGGGGCGGAGGCGAGGGTGGACGCGCCTGCGCCACCGATCGACGTTCGGCATCCCTCGTAGTCCTTTAGGCAACGCGCTTAGGCTGCACCGCGATGAGGGTCGGCGTCCCGGGCGAGCTGAAGGACAACGAATACCGCGTCGCGATCACTCCCGCGGGCGTTCGTGAACTCGTCGTTTCTGGTCATGAGGTGCTGATCGAGGCTGGCGCCGGGATGGGATCGAGTATCCGCGACGACGAGTTCGAGAAGGCCGGCGCCAAGACCGTGCCCGACGCCGACGTTGTTTTCGCAGAATCGGACATGGTGTTGAAGGTCAAGGAACCGATCCCCGAGGAGTTCGGTCGCCTCCGCGACGGCCTGATTCTGTTCACTTATCTGCATCTCGCCGCGAGCGAGCCCGTTACGAGAGCGTTGATGGACGCCGGTACCGCGGCGGTGGCGTACGAGACCGTGGAAGACCCCGACGGATCGCTTCCGCTATTGGCTCCGATGAGCGAGGTCGCCGGACGGATGGCCCCTCACGTCGGCGCCAACGTGCTAGAGCGAACGCACGGCGGCCGTGGGGTTCTCCTCGGCGGGGTCTCGGGCGTGCGGCCGGCGAAGGTGGTCGTCATCGGGGCCGGCATGGC
>JALZEA010000182.1 GCA_030862265.1 Actinomycetota bacterium
TACGGGCACGGCAAGATGAACGAAGCGCTGTATCACGGGGGCCCGGAACTTCTCGCTCGCACGTTGCAGGGCCTCACGGGGATCACGCTCGACTATTGGGCGATGGTGGGCTTCCAGGACTTCCGCAAGATCATCAAAGCCCTCGGTGGCGTGAAGATGCATCTCCCGACGGCGGTCTACGACCCCACCGGTTCCGGTGCACGCCTGCGGGCGGGGACCCAGAACCTCGGAGCGCACCAAGCCCTGGCATACCTGCGTACGCGCCACAGCTTCGGCGGCGGGGACATCACGCGCACCACTAACCAAGGTGACTTCCTGATCGCGCTATTGAAGAAGCTGCGACGCCAGGTCGACCGAAGTCCCGCTTCGATGCTCCGCTGGATGGCGATCACGCAGCGCTTCGCGCGCTACGAGATGTCGTCGGAGGAGATGTTCCGGCTCGGGGTTCTCGCGACCGAGGTGCGACCCCGCGACGTGGGTAACGTCACGGTCCCAGTGTCCGTGGGATCCGTGGGGGCCGCGAGCGTCGTGTTCATCTCATCAAGCGCGCACTCGATCTATGAGCGGTTCCGTATGAACGGCTCTCTCTAAGCTCCCAGTTCTGCAGCGAACGCGTCGGCCGCGAGCGGTGCGCCGGTAGCGGACTCGACGAGAGCGTCCCAGCGCAAGCTTGCTCCCGGGCGGAAGTACTCGTCGATCAAGAAGCCGCCGACCTCGGGTCGCTTCACGAGCCCACCGAAACGGCTCTCGATCGTGGCCTTCAACTGCGATGCGAGGAGGTCGCCGAGGAGATAGTTCTGGTAATAGACGGGCGCCGCCGCCAGGTGGATCTTCGCCGCCCAGTCGGGCGTGTCCCTCGGTGCCGGCACGCGCACCCCCTGGAACCTCTCGACCAGCTCCCACCACCGCGCGTCGAGATCCGCCTCCGGATCGGAGTAGAGATCCCGTTCGAAATGGGTCATGACGAGACCCCAGCGCGCGAACACCAGGCTTTGCGACGCGTTTTCCGTGCGGAGATCATCGGAGATCTTGGCGACGTCGTCGGGATCACATCCGGCGATCGCCAACAGCCATTCGGGATCCCGCACGAGGCGTCCAGATAACAGCGCGGCGGCTTCGGTGGTGAAGGTATGCGCCGCTCGGCGCAATAGGAAAGGAAGCTTGGGATCGATCGAGACGTCGTAAGCGGCATGGCCCGATTCATGCAGCATGATCTCGACCCAGCGCTCTCCCGGTACGACATTGGCGAGTATCCGAACGTCCGCTCCCGAGCGGTCGATGTCGATACAGAACGCATGCTGGGATTTGTGCGTCCTCGGATACAGATCGCTGGCGGCAAGCACGTCTTCGATGTTGATGCTCCACGACGCGAACGTGTCACGGGCGAGATCGGATGCACTCGCGCTCTCGAGCAGGGGGTCGAGACCGACGCGCCCCTCCGGCGGTAGGGACTGGAAGAAGGGATCCGCGTAGTGCCAGGGCCAGAGATCCGAAACCCCGAAGCGTTCACGTAAGCGTCCATCAAGTTCGGCCTTCCACTCCTGGAATGGGCCGGCCGTCAGTGCATCGAGCTGTCCGAGGACGTTGAACAGCCAGTCCTCTGGGATCTCTTGGAGTTCGAGCGACATCCGGTAGAAGTCGGCGAAACCGAGCGCCCGGGCTGCTTCGTTCCGCACGCGAGCCAGTTCACGGATCCGGTCCGCCACGCGCACACCGATCTCTTTCGATGCCGACCACGCGCGCTCGCGGACATCGACATCGTTCGCGGTCCGCAGGATCTCCTCGATGTCGTTCTCCGACACGGGCCGCCCGTCGAGCTCCGGACGAAACGTCGCGAACTCGCCTTCGACGGCGCTCGAGAGTTCGACCATCTGTGTGCGGTGGCTTTCGTCCATCTGATTCCCGGTCAGGCTCAGTCGCAAGACCTCGAGTTGTCTTTGGAAGAGGGGCTCGTGATGCCCCTCGGCCAGCGCGTCCTCGACCGCCCGAAGGGCTTCCGGATCGCCCTTGACGCGGCGTAGTTCGAGCTCGAGCTCCGAGCGGCGCTTCTCGTTCGCCTCGGATGCCTCGGTCTGCGAGTCCCACCAGGCGCGGTGAAACGCGATCTCGAGGTCCGCGATCTTTTGCTCGAGCGCCTCCACCATCCGGTGGGGTGCCATCGTTCGATATTCCAGAGCCATCCCCCTTCAGGTTGGCGGGGCATCCTAGTGCCGCCCATCGCAGATGATCGGGTCAAAGAGCCGGTCGTAGTAATTCTGGATCGAAGACGGCACGGGCCCGGGCTTGCACCGCACCGACGGCGACCTCGACCTGCACCGCGGTGGCCCCCGGAGGGCACCAACAATCGACGAGCCGCGCGCCGTTCAGCGAGGCGTAGCGCGTGGCAGCATCCGGTGGATCTCCGCCTCGTCCGGGAACGGATGTCGCCACCGCAGCGAGGGCCGCCGCATCGGCCGCGAGCTGCGCACGCGCCCGGTGGGTCGTCACCTCCGCGACCCGGACGCTCCCGAATGTCACGGCGATCGCGCAGAGCAGCGAACAGACGGAGATCAGGACGGTCACGGAACCTCGATGGCCATCGCCGCCTTCGCCGAGAGGTTCATGCGCGCGAACAGCACTCCGATCAGCGGAACCGAAACACGTGGTGAATAGGTCGCGGTCACGGTTGCCGGTTCGCCCGCGACACGCTCGTGCTCCGCGGGGCTGACGGAGAGACTGATGCCTTGCAACCCCGAACGCGCGGCCCCCATCCGGATCTCATCGAGATCCGGATCGACGGCCGCAACGCGCGCCGCCTCGCGCGCCGCATGCCAGACCCGCGCGTGATCGGTGGCCACGCCGCCGACCGCGATCACGCATCCCACCAACAGCGCGACGAGAGGAAGACACAGCGCCAATTCGACGGTCGACTGCCCTCTCTCGTTGCTCATCCGTTGGCGCGCGAGATCAACCCCGACACGATCTGCTCGAAGACGTTCTCCAAGGCGCCCGACTTGACGAACGTCGCGAGGACGCCGACTACAAGGCCGGCAACGAGAAGGACGAGGGCGTATTCCGCGGTCGTCTGACCGCGTTCCTCGACGATCGCGTGCAATCGGTTCATGTCTACCTCCACGCTAAGTGCCACACCATCCGCGGCTCGTGGCGTCATCTCAACCGACGACAGAACTGCGCGCAGTGACGCGCGTCACTGGAAACGACTCTTCTCTCTTCATTCCGATGTCATTCAGAGACAACAGCCGTTTTAAGGACTTATACGGACGATGTCTCCGACCTCGACGCCCCACTCCTCGAACGCGCCCTGGTTGACTTCGAGCGCTCCGCGGTATTGCGTGCCGGGTTCGTAGAGCCGGCAAGGATCGGCCTCACAGGGGTCCATGTCGAGGATCGCGACGATCTCACCGCGCGCGTCGAAGAACGCGATCGACAGCGGGATCAGCGTGTTCTTCATCCAGAAGCCGGACGTCGTGTCTTCGAAGAACAAAAAGACCATGCCCGCATCGTCGGCAAGCTCCGTGCGATGCATCAATCCGAGCTGGGTGCGTTCCGGGGTATCGGCAACTTCTGCATTCACCAGGACCGGGCCGTCGTCGGTCTCGATGATCACCGGCGCGCGACGGAACGTCGGCGACGCGGCGGGCTCGGCCACCCCGCCTGCCTCCGAACCGCAACTGGCGGTAACAATCAAGAGAGCAGCGGTGAGCAATGAGCGCATGACCACGAGCTTGCCATGCGAGTCACGCGGAGGTTCCGACGCTGCGCAGGAGCGGGACGACCGTCACGAGGCAGAACGCCGGGAGGGCACATGTGACGAGAGGCGCCACCATGCGCACCGGTGCTCGGCGCAACGCGAGCTCGAAAGCATGATCCAGGACATCTCGGCGTCCGGCGGCGAAGACGACGAGGTCGCGCGCCACCGCGCTGCCCCAGCGCTCGCAGCGTTCGAGCAGTTCGCCGAGCTGCGCGACCGCGGGATCGGCCTCCATCGCGAGCGCCGCAGGCCACGACATCCCCAGCACGGTGCGGCGGCGAGCGCGCTCGAATGACGGGCACTTCGCGGCAGCCTCGCAGGCGTGATGCAACCCCGCACCGCTTTCGAGAGCGGCCGCGATCAGCATCGCCAACGTAGCCCCGGCATCCTCATCCGGTGGTAACGGGACCATCCGTTCGACCCATCGCCATCCGGCCAGGCCGAGGGCACAGGCGAGCAACGTCGTCGCGATCCCGATGGCATCCAGCACGGGCGCGCCGCCCAGAAGGCCCAACGGGAAGAGCAGCACCGGAAGCCCCGCCATCATCCGCGCCGACGCACGCGCGGCCCCCGCGGCTGCGGCACCGGCCGCGTGCCGCCGGGCCCGCTCGTCGACCGTCGCAGCCAAACCACGAACGAGAGGTGCGAACGAGCAACCGAGATCGCGCGCGAGTGCGACGCTCGCGATGAGACGATCGGTATCGGTACCCAACGACGGCCTCAGGGGCTCGAGCGCGACGGCCGCCGGCAGACCGAGCTCGAGCCGCCGTCGCACCGCGTGCGCGGGCGAGCCACTCGCGCCGGACCCCAAGACCCACTCGGCGAGCGCCGACTCCGGTGACGGCGAGGAATCCGCCACGCGGGCGAGGTCGAGCAACATCGTGGCGCGGTTCACAACCGATCGATGGCCGCGATGCTTCGGCGACCATCGCGGCGTTCGAGGTGCACGACGACGTCGAGGTGCCTCTCGAAATCGACCGCGCGGCACGGCGCCCCGGCGAGACGCGCGAGCGTCGCCGGGACCGCTCCGGCATCCGACGCATGGACGGTGAGCATCGAACCTCGATGGCCGGTTGACATCGCCCAGAGTGCCGCGGCGGCCTCGGCCCCTCGTACCTCGCCGATCACGATGCGATCGGGCCGCATCCGCAGAGACGCGTGGACCAGTCGCTCCAGATCGATCGCGCCCTTGCCCTCGAGGTTCTGCTCCCGGCTCACGAGCCCGACGACGCGCTCCGTCGGCCGCCCGAGCTCCGGTGTCTCCTCGATCACGACGATGCGGTCGCCGCGCGCCAGCGCGAGCAGACCGCGAAGCAGCGTCGTCTTCCCGGTCCCGGTGCCTCCGGAGATGGCGATGCACGCGCGCCGCGCCACGCATGAGGTCAGTTCCTCGGCCTGCGCCGTGGTCAACATCGAGCGCGCCACGAGATCGTCGAGCGAGAACGGCGCCGCGGCGTGTCGCCGGATCGAGATCAAGGGACCCTCCGGAGCGACGGGCGGGAGCACGACATGGACGCGCTCACCGCTTGCCATCACGCCGTCGGCGACGGGTCGCTGTTGGTCGATGCGGGAGCCGGCGCGGACGATCAACCGGCGCGCGAACGCGGTCAATTCCTGCTGGTCGGTGAAGGCGACGTCCGCTCTCTGGAGTTCGCCGGAACGCTCCACCCAGACCGTCGCCGGGCCGTCGACGAGCACGTCAGTCACGTCCGGATCCGATAACAGATCCTCGAGGGGGCCGAATCCGAACAATGCTTTCTCGACCCGCTCGCAGTGAGCATCGAGGTCGTCGTTGCCCACGGCGTCGGCAAGGACCATGCGTAGCTGGGCACGTCGCTCGGCCCCCTCGAGACATGCAAGTTCGTCGTGCTCTGCAACGAGGCGCAGCAGCGCATCCACGACTACACGTTCGCGCTCGCAGATCGAAAGGCTGTGGCGCGCGCCACACCAAAAACGGCTGTTGTCTCTGAATGACCCTGGAATGAAGAGACAAGAGTCGTTTCCAAAGGTGCGACCATGTTGTCGTGGAAGCCGCCTTCTTTGACCTCGACAAGACGATCATCGCCCGGTCGACCCCTCTGGCGTTCGGGCGCTCGTTCTACAAGGAAGGCTTGATCGGGCGCTCGTTCTTCCTGAAATCGATGTACGCGCAGCTCGTCTTCCTATTGATGGGCGCGGACGAGGACAAGATGGAACGGATGCGCAAGGAGGCCGCGCGCCTCACCACCGGATGGGAACAGGACAAGGTCCGCCAGGTCGTCGCCGAGGTGCTCGATGAGGTCATCTCGCCGTTGATCTACGGCGAAGCGCTCGAGTTGATGCACGACCATCGTACGGCCGGGCGCCTGATCTGCATCGTGTCGTCGTCGCCCGAGGAGATCGTCGAGCCTCTGGCGGCGATGCTGCGTGTCGACCATTGGATCGCGACGAAGTCGGAGGTCGTCGACGGTAAGTACACCGGCGAGCTCACGTTCTACGCCTACGGCCCCTACAAGGCCGAGGCGATCCAGAAGCTCGCTGCGGACGCAGGGATCGAACTCGAGGGATCTTTCGCGTACACCGACTCGATCACCGATCTCCCGATGCTCGAAGCGGTCGGCAACCCGGTGGTCGTCAACGCCGACAAGGACTTGCGGCAGCTCGCGATCGAACGAGGCTGGCGCACCGAGACGTTCAAGAACCCGGTGAGCTTAAGGACGCGGCTACCTCAGATAAGTGCTCCCGAACTGACGATGCGCAATGGTTTCGCCGCCGCGGGTGTCGTCGCGGTCGCGTTCGTGGCCTGGTGGGCCGTCAATCGTCCTTCCCGTCGGTATCCACCTGATCGTCGATAACGTCCTCGGCGTCGTTGACGCCCTCCCGCACGTCGGCGCGATCTTCCTTGTCGCACGCGGCGAGGGGCGCCAATGCCAGAGCCCCGGCGAGCAGCAATTGTGGGACGCGACGCGTGGTCATCGGCACCTCCTTGTCGTCCGTGGAGGTACATACCCAACCGAGCGCGGCGGCACTCTTCCGGCCACGCGCTCTAGGACGTAGCGGGTCTCACGCCTCCCGGACCGGTGAGCTGGACGTTACCGTCGGTCGTTAGCACGAAGACCTGCCAGAAGTAGTACGCGAAGAAGTTCCGGGGGTCGCGAGTCATCTGGCGTGCATACGTGCGGATAGCGCGGACGTATTCCGAACTGTTGTTGTAGCTGTGGAGCGCCGCGCGCATGCGATCGGGTGCCCCGGACGCGCTCAGGTAGCGCGCGGCGCCGAGGATCGCGTCGTGTGGGTCCATGACATCGCCGCCGTTCCCGTATGCATCCCACGTCGCGGGGATGAACTGCATCGGGCCCAGCGCGCCGGCCGAACTCGGCCCGAGGATGCGCCCGAAACGTGATTCCACGAAGTTGATCGCCGCGAGGATCTGCCAGGGGATCCCGAAGCGCCTTGCACCCTTGTCATAGAAGCGTCGCAACAAGCCCGCGGGGGCCGGGTGGTAGGTCTCCCAGTCCGGCAGTTCCTCCAAGGGCTCGATCAGCGTGTGCAGCCGGGCCGAGGCCGCGACCGTTTCGCTCGCGAAACGAGCGAGTCCCGGGGGGAGCCCGCCGATAACCGTGCGCGCCGCCCGAGGACGCGCCGCGAGGACCTGATAGAGGCGTTGTTGGCGGAGGGCGAGCAACGACGCGAGGCGCCGGTCACTCCCGTCCCGCCGCCACCGTTCGATCGCGGACTTCAGCGAGCGCGTCGTCCGGACGAGGTCGTCGCGCAGGTGATCGGGACGACTCGGGATCTCCTCGGTCGGAGCAATGACTTCCCCTCCACCCACCGTGACACTCGGTTCCGGCCGCGTGGCCGTACGCGGAGGTGCGCCGGAAAGCGGACTGGAGCTGCAGCCGACGAGCAATACGAGCGGCAAAGCCGTGAGCCGATGGTGCACCCGCTTGACCCTAAGTCGATTCCACTCCTACCAACGCGGGTTGCGGTTCGGTCTCGATGTGCGGCTGCGCCTCCTTGCGCACGATGAACGCAACGGAG
Source organism: Actinomycetota bacterium (assembly GCA_030862265.1). Taxonomy (GTDB): domain Bacteria; phylum Actinomycetota; class CADDZG01; order CADDZG01; family WHSQ01; genus JALZEA01. Next base: position 7,772 of record JALZEA010000182.1, read on the forward strand.
CCGACGATGACGGCGGCGCCGAGCAACGTATTCGTGGTGATCGATTCGCTCAGGATCAGCCATCCCAGGATGATCGCGACGACGGGATTGACGTAGGCATATGTGGAGACCTTCGAGATCGGCGCGTTCTGTAGCAGCCACGCGTACGCGGTGAAGCCCACCAACGATCCGATCGTGACGAGATAGGCCATCCCGGCGAGCGACGCGAGTGACCACGCAGATGGGTCGAACCCCGAAGCCTCGCCACGGATGAGCCCGCCGACGACGAGCGCCACCCCACCGGTGATCATCTGGTAACCGCTCGACAGCATCAGGTCCTTCGGCATGTCGAAGCGCGTGGACAGGATCGAACCGAACGCCCACGATGCGGACGCGAAGATCAACAACACCACACCGATGAGGGTCGCGCCGGACGGCCGGCTTCCGGGCAGCACCAGGATGCCCACGCCGCTGAAACCGATCAGTACCCCCAGCAGCGTGCCACCGCGGACTCGGTCACCGCCTATAGCTCGGAAGAGGATCACCCAGAGGGGAACCGACGAGATGATCAGCGCGGCGAGACTGGAGGGAACATCGAGCTCGGCGATCGCGACCATCCCGTTCGCGCCGAGGAAGAAGAACGTTCCGACGATGCCGCACGCAAGCAGCTGTCTTGGGGTGACGCGCACTCCCTCGCGCCCACGTCGGATCAGCAACGTCACGTACACGAGGATCCCGGCGACGATGAAGCGCACTCCCATCGCAAAGAGTGGGGGAAGAGTCTCGACGGTCACGCGGATGGCGAGGTAAGTGGAGCCCCAGACGATGTAGACCGTCCAGAGCGCCGCCCACACCTTCCATGCCGGGGCCGCCGCGCGCGTGTCCGTTGCAAGGCTCATAGGGGGGCGAACCGGGCCCTCCGAGGGGCTATTCCGTCGGGCACGTAACTCGAAAGAATCGAAGGTCGAGGTGTCACGCGGGGGTGCCCGACACCCCTAGCCCGGGCAAGTCCGGCAACGTCATGACCCCATGGTCGTAAGTGACGCCGGGGAAAGGATCGTTCGCGAGCAGTAAAGGACCGTCGAGGTCGACATAGTCGACGAGGCCGGCGACGTGGGCTCCGGCGGTTGCTGCGATGCCCGTCTCGAGATCGCCTCCGAGCATCACCTTCATCCCCTGGGCGCGCGCGACATTGATGGCCGCAATCGTCTCGCGGATCCCTCCCGCTTTCCGCAGCTTGAGATTGACGCCGTCGACGACGTCTCTCAAGAGCGCAACGTCGGCGGCCGTCGACACGTCCTCGTCGGCGAAGACCGGGATCGAGGTCGAATGGGCCGCGCGTCGCAGCGCTCCATGGTCGCCGGCCGGCACAGGCTGCTCGCAGAGTTCGATGTCGAAGCGCTCGAGTTCCTGCAGTCGTTCGGGCGCTTCGTCGGGCGACCACCCCTCGTTGGCATCCACCCTCAACGCTCCTTTGTAGGCGCGTCGGATCGCCGCGATGGCTTCGAGGTCGCCGTCGAAGCCGGCCTTCACCTTCAAGACGGGGTGGTCGGAGAGGCTGTGAGCGCGCTCGGCCATCTCGTCGGGGGACGTGATGGGCACGGTGACGCACGTCGGAGGAAGCGCGCGCGATTTCGTTCCGAGCATCTTCGCGACCGGGAGCCCGGCGATCTTCCCGGCGAGGTCGTGTAGCGCGATGTCGAGCGCGCAGCGCGCGGCCCCCGCGGGCAGCAGCTCCCGGACGGCTTCGAGGTTGAATGGGTTCTCCAGCTCGCTTACTTCGATGGAGCTCAGCTCGTTCAAGACCGACTCCACCGACTCGTCCCACCGTGACGCGGGGGATGCTTCACCGACGCCGGCCACGTCAGCGAAGCGCAGGATGACGAAGACGTTGGTGGTGATGTCCCAGCTCTCACGCGCGATCTGGAATCGCTCTTTCAGAGGAAGCTCGACCGAGGTCGATTCGAGGGCCCAGCTTTCCCGTTTCCAACTATCGTCGGCCACAGCGCAATAATGAACGAATGAACAAGAACACGTTCAAGACCTACGTCCTTCTGGCCGCCCTAGGCGGTCTCGCGGTTCTGCTCGGCGGAGCTTTCGGGGGCAACGCCGGCGCGACGATCGGCCTCGCGCTCGGCTTCCTCATTGTCGGCGGCTCCTACTGGTTCTCCGACAAGATCGCCATCGCCGCGGCGCGCGCGAAACCGGTCACCGAGGCCGAGGCGCCCGGTCTCTATCGCATCATGCGCGACCTGACGTCGGCGTCGGGCATGCCGATGCCGCGTCTCTACATGACGCCGGCGGCACAACCCAACGCGTTCGCCACCGGACGCAATCCGGAGAAAGCCGTCGTGGCAGTAACGCAAGGCATCGTGGATCTCCTCACAGAAGACGAACTCAAAGGTGTGCTCGCTCACGAGCTCGCGCACGTAGGCAATCGCGACATCCTGATCGGCTCCGTCGCGGCCGCGATCGCGATGGGCATCACGTTCGTCGCGCGGATGGCGATGTGGGGTGCGATGTTCGGTGGGGGCCGCGATGACGAGCAAGGCGGCGGCAACATCATCGGCTTGCTCGCGATGTCGATCCTGGCGCCACTCGCGGCGATGATGCTGCAGATGGCGCTGTCACGGTCGCGCGAGTTCGAGGCCGACCGCACCGGGGCCCACTTGATCGGCACCGGCGAGCCCCTGGCGCGTGCGCTGGAGAAGATGCAGATCGCGGCGCAGAAGATCCCGATGAACGTCAACCCCGCGCAGGCGACCATGTACATCGTGAATCCGCTGAGTGGTCGCAAGGTCAACTTCGCGAAGCTGTTCTCGACGCACCCTCCGACCGAGGAGCGCATCGAGCGTCTCCGCGGCCCTATCCGCTAAAGAAGCCTCGGCCGTTCCTCGCGATGCACCAACCTCGTTCTTTTTGCAAATAGGACCGCTCAGCGGGCTTGATTACACAAAGAACGGGGGGCACTGACTTTCAGAGGAGCTCGAGTTGTTCGGCCGAAAGGCGAGATACCTCCGCGCGCGCCTTGCTGGCGTCGCGGTGACGCGCGCCGGTTCGAACCGGTGGGTGCCGCTTCGGCTTCGGAGCCTCTGCGATGATCTCCTGCACGGTTGCGGATAGCGCTTTCTGATCGGCGCGCGGCGCGTATGCCTTCGGGTACATCTGCTCATAACGTCCAACGAGGTCCGGATACTCGGTCTGGAGCCACTCCATGTAGACCTCGCGCACCTTGGGACGCAGATGGAGCAGGATCGGATAGACGTGAGTCGCTCCCGCATCGAGAGCGGCCTCGACAACCTCTTTCAGTTGCTCCCTGCTGTCGTTTATCCCGGGCAGAACCGCAGCGACCAGGACGCCACATGGGATGCCCGCTTCGTTGAGTTTCCTAACCGCATCCATCCTCTTGCGGGGGCTTGGCGCGCCAGGTTCTGCTTTGCGAGCTACCTCTTCGTCCAACGTCGCGATCGAAAAGGCTGTCGATATATCCGTCACGGTAGCGGCCTCCTGAAGCAGCTCGAGGTCACGCACTATCAACGTCCCCTTGGTGAGAATGGAAAACGGGTTTCGGTAGTCGGTTAAGGCGCCGATGATTTGCGGCATTAGCTTGTATTTGCCCTCCGCGCGCTGGTAAGGATCCGTTGCCGTTCCCATCGCGATACCGTCGCCTTTCCAGCGTTTCGCGCGCAGTTCCTTGCGCAATAACTCGCCAGCATTCACTTTGACAACGATCTTCGTTTCGAAGTCCTTACCGGCGTTCATGTCCATGTATGTATGCGTGGCGCGAGCGAAGCACATGACACAGGCATGCTGGCATCCGCGGTAGGGATTGATCGTCCATTCGAACGGCAGGTAGTTCCCGGGAACGTGATTGATGATCGACTTCGCTTCGGTCTCAATGAACTCGATCCCGCGGAAGTGGGGAGTGTCGAACGTCCGGCGGCGCAGCTCGAAGAGCTTGCCCGTCTCCATCATCCCCAGAGTATATACGAACATATGTTCGACTCAAGAGGGGCGTCGGTCGCAGACTCGTTGCAGGGCTTGGCCTAGCGCTCGGGGAGAGGTTTTCTGAGTCTCAGGTTTGGGACCACCTCCACCGTCACGATCGCCGTCATGATCAGGGCCGCCCCGACCCAGCCCAGGACAGCAAGACGCTCGTCCTTCAACAGGTAGGCAAAGAGCCCCGCGAACGCAGGCTCCGATGCCAGTACTAGGGCGGTTCGCGACGGCGACGCGTGCGTCTGTGCGTAGGCCTGTATGTAGAAACCGACGACACTCGCGAACACCGCGGTGATAACGAGCGCGGTCCACGTCGCGCCCTCCTCCGGCAGCACGAGGTCGCCGCCCAGCGCGGCGACGCCGAGACAGAACGCCCCACAACATGCGAGTTGGACTACGAGCAACGCACGCACGTCGTGCGCGCGCACTGCCGGATCGGTGACGAGGATGTGGAACGTGAAGGACACCGCGCACGCCAGCACGAGCAGGTCGCCCGCGATGTGCAGCTCGGGTCCCGTCCCCGACAGGAGATAGAGCCCGACCGCGGAGATGCCGGCGGCGATCCATGCCTGTCGCCGTATGGAATGGCCCATGAACAACGAACCGAACAACGGCGTGAGCACGACGAACAGCCCCGTGATGAAACCCGCGTTCGACGACGTCGTGCGCTCAAGGCCGAACGTCTGGAAGATGTAGCCGCCGGTCAGGAAGATGCCCATGAGGAAACCCGCGCGCACGCCTGCCCGCGACATACGGCGAAGCGGCTTCCAGAAGATCAACGCGGCAAGGATCGCGGCAGCACCAAACCGATAGCCTAGGAACGACATCACGGGGAGGTCGTCGACCGCGTCTTGGACAAGCGGGAACGTCAATCCCCAGATCGCGCTCTGCACGACGAGCGCGGTGAGAGCTACGGCGGCGCGATCCACCCGGGAATAATCAACGAGAAACGGTTCCCATGAAGGGAGCCCTAGGGACGCGACCGGTCCCTATCGGTCCCGGTGCTCAATCGAAAGGGCTCCCATGAAG
>JALZEA010000145.1 GCA_030862265.1 Actinomycetota bacterium
AACCGGTTGCGCCGGAGGCTGCATCGACCGTCGATGAGGTCGTGGCTCCGCCCGAAGAGAAAGAAGAGGCCGAACTCACCGCCCACATGGCGCCCGACGCACCACCCGAGGCGAAGTCCGACGCGCTCCCGACCGACCCTAAGGAGCGCGAGCTCGACAAGCGCGTGAACCAGGAGGAGTCGGAACCGGGAACGGAGCCGGGCGAGGCGATCGCCGAACTGGACAAGGACGAGGTGCCGCTCGCCGAGGGGGCCGAGGCTCTCGGAGGCGAGACTTTAGAGCCCGACGACGAGACCGGCGAAGAATCCCTGGAGTCGATCGTTCAGGATCTGAAGCGCGAGCGCGGCCAGTCCTGAGCGCTTAACACACCGTGCTACTCGTCGGCATCACCGGCGGGATCGGATCCGGTAAGTCGACCTTCGCGGCATTGTTGGCCGAGCGAGGGGCTTTCGTGATCGACGCCGACGAGCTCGGGCGAGACGCGCTGCTTCCAGGCAGACCCGCGTGGCACTCGGTCGTGGATCAGTTCGGCGACGAGATCCTTGCCGCGTCGTCGATGGATATCGATCGAGCCGCTTTGGCACGCGTCGTTTTCACCGACCCCAACAAGCTCGCCGCCCTGAACGCCATCGTGCATCCGGTGATCGTTCGGGGAGTTGCCGACCAGCTCGAGGCACATAAGGCGACGGATGACATCGTCGTACTCGACGCCGCGCTGATCGTCGAGCTTGGTCTGGACGCCGGCATCGATGTCCTCATCGGGCTGATCGCCCAACGGCCGGCTAGGGAACAGCGCTTGGTCGGCCGCGGCATGAAACTTGCGGACGCGCTCGCCAGGATGGAAGCGCAAGCCGACCCACAAGAGCTGGTTGCCAAGGCCGACGTCGTCGTGACCAACGATGGCTCACTCGACGATCTTGCGGCGAAGGCGGACGAGGTGTGGCTGCAGCTCCTGGCCCGGAGAAAGGCATGATCGAGATCGTCTTCTTCGACGCGGGTGGAACGATGCTGGATCCGCATCCATCGTTCGCCGAACTCTTCGCGATCGTCTGTAGGGAGAACGGTCACTCCGTGGAGACTGCAGACGTCCAAGCGGTGCAGGAGCGCCTTGCGCCGCACCTCGTCGAACTCGTGGCGGAGGCCGGCCTCGACGAGGGCCCAAGTCTCTCTCCCGAGGCATCGCGCGCGTTCTGGACGTTCACGTACCGAAGGTTCCTGGACGAACTCGAGTTCCTCGACGAAACACTCGTCGAGAAACTCTACGAACGCTTCTCCGATCCCGCGTCGTACCGTCTCTACGACGACGTCGTACCAACGCTTACAAGATTGACGGAGGCGGGTTACCGGCTGGGCGTCATCTCCAACTTCGATGGATGGCTCGAAAAGATGCTGATCGAGATGGAGATACATCACACTTTCGACGTCAGCGTCATCTCGGGAATCGAGGGGATCGAGAAACCTGACCCTGCGATCTACCGCTTGGCGGTTGAGCGCGCGGGCGTTGATGCCGATACATCTGTGCATGTGGGTGATTCACCCGCGATGGATATCGAGCCCGCGCTCGCCGCGGGTTTGAAGACCGTTCTCATCGACCGTGTGGGCCGATACGCTAACTCGTCGGGGACTCGGATCACGTCGCTAAAGGAGCTGCCTGACGTGGTAGCGAACCTATGAGCATGGGTACGACACCAGAGCCGCGCGAGTCCGAGATCAATGCGCTTTATCGCATCGCGTCCATAGGCGGACGTGGAGGAGATCTCGCGACATCGGTTCGCGAGGTGCTCCGGGCCATCCCCGATGTGGTCCCGTGCCAGCGAGCCCTCGTGTTCGTGTACGACGACGAGAAGGACGACCTGCGCGCGTTCGCGAGCAGGGGCGAGGAACAAGAGCGTCTCTCGTTGCACGAGCCCGGCATCGTCAAACGCGTCTTTAACTCCGGCCGTGCCGAGATCGTCAACGACGTCCGAGTCGATCCGGAATCGAACCCGATGTTCCAGGACAAGTACGCCACCCGCCAGATCGCGCTCGCACCGCTCGTACAAGGCGATGCCCGCCTCGGGGTTATCGCGGCGGTCGACTCGCGCGGAGGCGTCTTCACGGACAGGGACCTCCATCTCTTGTCCGTACTCGCCGATCGAGCGTCGACCTCCATCTCTCAGGCGCAACTCCGAGCGACCGTCGATCGACAGGCACGGGAGCTCGAGGGGTTGCAGCGGCTCGCTCGCCTCCTGGTCAGTCAGGAGAGCGTCGAATACGTGATCGGGGAATCGGTGCGCATCATCAGCGATCTCGTCGACTGCGAGAAGATGATGCTTCTTCTCTATGACGAGGACAAGAACGCTCTCGTCGTGCAACAACCTGCCGTCGGGATCGACGCCGATGAGGTCGCAGAGCTCGAGATTTCGCTTGCCGAGCCTTCTCTCGCGGGAACCGTGTTCAGGACATCGAGTCCCATGACGTCGAACGATGCTGAGAACGACGCCTGGGTCGAACCCTGGTTGCGTGATCGGCTCGGCATCAGGAACGCGCTCGCGGTACCGCTCATCAGCGACCGCGAATCGATCGGGGTGCTCCAGGCGATAAATGCGACCAAGGGTTACTTCGACGAAGACGACGAGCGCTTCACTGCGCTGCTGGGCAGTCGCGTCGGGGGCGCGGTCGAGCTGAGTCGCGCGCGTCTCAGGGAGCGCGAGCTGGTCCAGAAGCTCAGAGAGGCCGATCGAGCGAAATCCGACTTCGTCTCGATCCTCGCGCACGAGCTGAAAGGCCCGATGACAACCATCATGGGGTTCGGACAAACCCTCGAGCAGAACTGGTCGACCCTGGAGGACGAACGCCGGACGCAGTTCCTCGGCATCGTCCACCGGGAGACGGAACGGTTGTCACACATGGTGTCGGATCTTCTGGACATGTCGAGGATGGAGTCTGGAACGCTCCGCTTCGAGGCCGACCGCATGGAACTCGGAGAGCTCGTGGACAACATCGTTACCGTGCACTCGTCGCTGACGGCGCAACACGGCATCAAGATCGAGATCCCTTCCGACTTGCCCGCGGTCCACGCAGACCGCGACCGGATCCGTCAGGTGCTCTTGAACCTCATAACGAACGCGACGCGCTATTCGCCGGAGGGCACGACGATCACGATCGGGGCGAAGGCGATAGCGGACGAAGGTCCCGAGGTTCAGGTGTGGGTCGCCGATGAAGGGATCGGGATCGCACGGGAGGACTCCGAACGGATCTTCTCGAAGTTCGCGATGCTGCCGAAGCCGGCGTGGACGAAGAAGGGCACCGGTCTCGGGCTATTCATCACCAAGGGGATCATCGATGCGCATGGCGGGCGTCTCTGGGTGGATTCGGACGTGGGCGCCGGCGCGAAGTTCTGCTTCACCCTGCCGCACGCGTCCTAAATCGCACACCTCGCTCCTAAACTAAGAAGATGCCCCCTTTTAAGGTAGAAACCGACTTCGCGCCCGCGGGCGACCAGCCTGCCGCGATCACCGCGCTGGCAGAGCGGGTGAACAAGGGGGACGGCTTCACGACGCTTCTGGGGGCGACCGGGACCGGGAAGACCGCAACCATGGCCTGGGCCCTCGAGCAGATCCAGAAGCCGACACTCGTCATCGCGCCCAACAAGTCGCTCGCCGCCCAACTGTGCAACGAGTTCAAGCAGTTCTTCCCGCGCAACGCCGTGGAGTACTTCGTCTCCTACTACGACTACTACCAACCTGAGGCGTACGTCCCGTCGTCCGATACCTATATCGAGAAGGACTCGTCGATCAATGACGAGATCGAACGCTTGCGCCACTCGGCAACAAGCGCACTGCTCCAACGCAACGACGTGCTGATCGTCGCAAGCGTGTCCTGCATCTTCGGTTTGGGATCCCCCGAGGAGTACCTGAACCAGGTCGTGGATGTCGCCCGTGGAGGTACCGCCGACCGGGACTTCATCACCCAGCGGTTGGTTGATATCCAGTACGAACGCAATGACGTGAACTTCATCCGTGGCAAGTTCCGCGTCCGCGGGGACACGATCGAGATCTTTCCCGCTTATGAAGAAGTTGCCGTGCGGGTGGAACTGTTCGGTGATGAGGTCGATCGCATCATCCAGCTCGATCCTTTGACGGGCGAGATCATCAGGGAACTGGATCACGTCACGATCTACCCGGCCTCTCACTACGTGGCCTCGCGCGCACGGATGGAACGAGCCATCGTTCAGATCGAGGCCGAATTGAAGGACCGACTCGCCGTGCTCGAGAATGAAGGCAAGTTCCTCGAGGCGCAGCGCCTGCGCATGCGGACCAACTACGACCTGGAGATGATGCGCGAGGTCGGGTTCTGCTCCGGTATCGAGAATTACTCTCGCCACATCGAGGGGAGGGAGCCGGGCTCCCGCCCCAACACCCTTCTCGACTACTTCCCGAAGGACTTCCTCGTCGTGATCGACGAGTCACACGTCACGGTGCCGCAGATCGGTGGGATGTACGAGGGCGACATGAGCCGGAAGAAGACATTGGTCGAACACGGCTTCCGGTTGCCGAGCGCCCTCGACAACAGACCTTTGCGATTCGACGAGTTCCTCGACCGCGTGAACCAAGTCGTGATGATGAGCGCCACCCC
>JALZEA010000039.1 GCA_030862265.1 Actinomycetota bacterium
CGAAGGATCTCTTCGTGCATTTCTCCAACATCGAGGCCGACGGTTTCAAGACCCTCGCAGAGGGTTCCACCGTTTCCTTCGAAGCCCGTCAGGGTCAGAAGGGGCCTGAGGCTGTAAACGTCATTCCTACGGCGTAGACCCCTCAGATTCGCATTAGAGAGGCCCCCGAAACGGGGCCTCTCTTCGCGCCCGGAGTAGGGAACCCTGCCGCGGCGGAGAACCACGTGGGATGCGCAAGATCAGCCTTGCCCTGGCCTGTCTCGCGGTGCTTGCCACCGCCTCGATTGCGCACGCCCAGGCCGTCGAGAAATCCGACAACGTCAAGCAGATCGCGAACCTGAAGCTGGGGCGCGTGACCGAGCTCGCCATCCAGGACGGGCGCGCCTACGCCATAGGCCCGGAAACGATCAGCGCGATCGACCTCAAGACTCGCAAGGTGGTCGGCACCTTCGAGTGCCCCGGCGGCTTCGGAGGCGAAGGGTATAGCGAGATCGAGACGATGGGTGACGGGTTCATCGCATTCCGAGGTGGACCAGCGTGCGGTCCGCAGGGTGTCGTGCTGCTGGATTTCAACGATCCCAAGAATCCCCAGCTCGTCAGCGTCAGTGCTCCTGTTGGGACTCACACGCTCACGTCGTATCCCGGAAAGCCCTTCGTCTACGTATCACCGAATGGATCTACCGGCGAAGGAACCCGTCGCGGGCCTGAGGAGATCGTCGACTTCCGGAACCCCGCGAAACCGAAGGTCACGACATTCGTCACCGACGGCCTCGGCTGTCACGACGTCGGCTTCTACATCAAGAAGGACAAGAAGCTTGCCGCCTGCGCCGCGGGGTCGGAGACCCAGATCTGGGACGTGTCCGATCCATTGACACCGGTCATCATTTCCCGCACGCCCACGCCGCAGTTGTTCTTCAACCACTCCGCGGTCTTCAGCCCCGACGGCAACCTTCTGGTCGTCGGCGACGAGGCGTACGGCGCAACGACGTGCGCCGGGCTTCCGACCGGCGCGATGTGGTTCTACGACGTCTCGAACCCCGTTACCCCGATCCTCGTGGGTCACTGGTCGCCGCCTCGCGGTACGACGGCATCGAGTTTTTTCGTTAACCCGGACGAGTGGTGCACTGCGCACATGTACAGCTTCAAGCCCGGAACGCGTCTTCTCACGGTCGCGTGGTACGAGGGCGGCATGAGCGTGCTCGATCTCGCCGATCCGGCGATGCCGAAAGAGGTTGGCTTCTACCGCGCCAGCGGCGACTTCAGTCCGTGGGCGGCATACTGGGCTGGCAACAACATCTGGACCTCGGACGAACATACCGAGAACGGCGGCGTCGAAGCCTTCAGTATCAAGCTCTAACTTCCGGGCTCTCGATCACTGGCGTGTCGTCGAGGACCGCGGGGGCCCAGTTCCGGCCTTCGATGATCGTGGCCGATGACGTCGCCTTGACCACAACTTTGTTGTCGCCGTTGAGGATCTCGCACTCCGCGAGCGCCAGCGTTTGGCCTCGATGCACAACCGTCGCCTTCACAACATGCACGCGCCCATCTGGGAAGGCGGGCCTCAAGAAGTTGACCTTCAGATCCAGCGGCGCGCATACGGAGTTTGCCGGGGCCGTGGTAGCGATCGCACCGGTCAGTACCGAGTCGGCGAGGTAGGCGAGAACACCACCGTAGATAGTTCCCGCGGGACTTGTGTACCAGGGACCTGCCTTCATGCTCGTCTCGAAATACCCCTCCCGTGCCACTGGCCCGCTCAGTGCGAATAGTTCAACGAAGGGCGCGCTGGGTAAGGCGCCGGACGAGATGACATCCAAGATCTCAAGGAAGCTCTTCTCGGTCCACACCTCGGGCGGAACGATGCCGGTGGTCAACGGGCGCGCGTGCGGATCGGGCGTGTCGTAGTGCTGCGGCTCCACGGGTTGCAGTTCGGTATCGGGAGGGACGTCGATATGGCGGATGAAACAACGCGTCGTCGCATGCGCGATCAGAGCGCCCGTGTCATCTTCGATCACTGCTTCGCTCAGCCCCAAGCGCTTGCCGACGGCGATGGGCCGCGCTCGTGCGGACAGGGTTCCGCTGGCCGGAGATGACGGGCGCAGATAATTCATCGTCAGGTCGGACGTGATGACGATGTCACCGGGTCCGATGGAGCCGAAGATCGCACCTCCGAGAGGTGCGTCGGCCACGAGGGCCGCGGTCCCCGCCGTGAACACGCCTGCAGACGTCAGCAGCCACGGGCTGGCGGGCATGGTGAACTCGTTGCTCTCGGCGCTGGCCCTTCCGGGAGTCAGGCCGAAGAGGTGATGGATCGGGGGTCGCGGCATGAAGCCCTTGTCCGCCGCCTGCATCCGCTCGATCCCCGACAGCGCGAGGAAGTCAATGGTCGGATATCCGCCTCGTACTGGTTCGTCGTCCATCCACGACATGGCTGGAGCATAAGCAGGTCAACCGCCTTGGAAGGTCTGCGACCCGCAGCTGGTTCTAGTCTCTAAGGATGTCCACCTATCAGCTCGACCACGAGCCCACCGATACGACCGCGCCGGCCCTGATCGTGTCCTTCGAAGATTGGGTCGATGCGGGCAGCGCGGGTTCTACCGCCGCTCGCCACATCGCCGAGGGCGGCGAGGTCGTCGCGAGCTTCGACGCCGACTCCCTCTACGACTTCCGCAGCCATCGTCCCGTCCTCGACATCGTCGACGGCACACCGAAACAGTTCGTGATGCCGGAACTCAGTCTGCGACGACGCCGGCTTCCGGAGCGAGACGTCTTCGTCCTGACGGGGCCCGAGCCAGACTTCCGCTGGCGCGAATTCTCCGAGGACGTACTGGAGCTTGCGATCCGCCTCGGCATCATCGAACACGTGAGTCTCGGCGCTATCCCCTCGGCGGTGCCCCACACGGCACCAACGCCGGTGATGATGACGGCGTCGTCCGACGAGCTGCTCCGCGGCGCCACGCCGAACCAGGGATTGCTTCGTGTCCCCGCGGCCGCGGTTAGCCTCATCGAGTGGACGCTTGCGCAGAACGGCATCCCCGCGGTCGGCTTCTGGGCCCAGGTCCCGCACTACGCGCTGCCGTATTCGGCGGGCGCGATCGCGCTGATCCGCAAGGTCGAAACACACCTGACCGTCACGATCGGGGCCGGCGCGCTGGAGGAAGAAGCCAAGACACAGAGCGTCGCGCTCGAGCAGCTCTTTGAGGACAACCCCGATGCCACGGAATATCTCGAGCGCCTTGAGAATCTCATGGGCGAACAGCAGATCCCTCCCGCCGAGAACATCGGCGAAGAGGTCGAACGATTCCTGCGTAACCAGCGGCGCGGCGAGACGGGGGGGCCGAACCCATTCAGTCCGGGCTAGGTCAAGGCTGCTTGTAGCCGGCGGCGAGAATCGGCATCATTGTCATTACCGAACCTGAGGAGGTAGCCATGGCGAACAAAGACAAGGGCGGCAAGCAAGAGAAGAAGCAGCCCAAGAAGAACCTCAAAGAGAAGCGCGCCGAGAAGAAGCAGAAGAAGTCGAAGTAACGCTAAGAAGGGCGGGGCCGAACTAGAGGTCGGAGGCGACGACCTCGTATTCCTCGACGGGTGTGACGTTTCCGCCCATCGCTTGGATCGTTGCGGAGCGCGCTTGGTCCACCGCTTCGGCGCCGCGGCGACGAGCGTCTTCGCTCTCCCACAGCGAGATGCCGATGCCCTTACCCGACCCCCGGTCGAGGAGCAAGAACGCACCTTTGTAGCCCTCTACGCCCTTTATCGCCGGCAACACCTGGTTGTTGAAGGAATCGATCCCCGCGTCGGCCTGCTCCGGTGACCCCTGTACCTGCGTTACGCGTGCGTACATCCCAATCTCCCTTCTTGTCGGACTGCTCTGAGGCCCTAACCTAGAGCACTGGATACGAGCGGAACCCGGGGAACAGGAGTGGCGTAGGAATGAGCATGAAGCGCTTGATCTTCCCGTGGTTCGTCGCGCTCGTGGTCGGAGGACTCGTTGCGCTGCCACAGATGGGGTCAACCGGCGCGCGCGAGCCGATCTTCCGGCTCGGCGTGGGTGACGCGGCCTTCTGGAACGGTCCCTATATAGAGGAGAGCTCCGGATCGAGCTGGACCTACAAGATCAGGGTCACCGAACCCGGCTACCGCCTCCGGATCGGGCTCGATCACCCCGAAGTCGGGGATTCGTTCTCGCTGCGCGTGGTCGGTCCGGGAGGCAGTGATGGGGGATCCGCGAGTACCGGCACCGGCCTGTATTCGGCAGAAGTCCTCCAGAGCAAGCCCGAGATCGGCACGTGGAAGGTCGAGGTCCGGGCCCAAGACGTCGACGACTCGCGCTTCCGTATGCGCGCCAAGCTCGAGGGGCGCCGGCCCGGTTACGGCGTGAAGCGGGGAGCCGTACCGCCCAACCTTCAGACCCTCCCGCCGCACGAGGCGAACTTCCTCGTGCCGATTACGAACGGTTCCCAGGGCGATCCCCCGCAGGGGCAGGAGGGTCCCGATTCCTGCCATGCCGAGGAGCACGCCGAGGGAGCAGTGCGCTGTCTACGGTTCGCGTTCGGGATCCGTAACACGGGCCGCGGCCCCCTGCAGCTGTATTTCGAGGGGCCGACACCGGCAGACCATCCTTTGATCCAGCGTGTCCAGCGCGTCGACGGAACGCATTTCGATCGCGAGGCGGGCACGGCGGTGTGGCACGCGAGCCATGCGCATTACCACCACTCGGATGCCGTCGAACTCCAGCTGTTCTCGGTGACCGATCGCGAGACCGGAACGATGGAGGCGGCGAGCGAGAGACATCGAAAAGGCTTTGCACACCGCAGCGAGTTGCTGCGCGACTGGCGCCACTTCTATCCGACGTGGTCGGACTTCGGCTTCGGTCTGCGCGCGGGCTGGAGCGATATCTACGAGTGGGATCGCCCGGGTAACTACATCGAATTCGGCGTCAACGGCGACGGCTACTACGTGGTCCGGATGTGGGCCGATCCCGTCGACGGAATCTTCGAGTCCAACGAGAAGGTCAACATGGGCTACTCGTACCTGCGGGTGACGGGCACCGATGTCGAGTTGATCGAGGCCGGTCGGGGCAAACATCCGTGGGATCCCTGCAAGATCATGGTCGGCTTCGGCGGCCACCCCGACCCGAAGAACGGCCCGCGCCCGGCACACTGCCCACCCGACACGACCTAGATGATCGCGTTCGTGCTGGGCGGAGGGGGACGCCTCGGCGCGTGCGAGGTCGGGATGCTGCGCGCGCTACTCGAGCGTGAGATCGTCCCGGACGTCGTGGTCGGAACCTCGATCGGCGCGATGAATGGGGCCGCGATCGCCTACCGCCCCGAGATCGCGACGATCGATCGCCTCGAAGCGGTCTGGACCACGCTTGACAAGAACGAGGTGTTCTCGGGTTCGGTGTTTTCGGGGGCCGCGAACCTCGTCCGGACGCGCACCGCGTTGCAATCCAACGTTGCTCTGCGGCGTCTGATCGGGCAGCTCCTGCCCGCGAAGACGTTCGCCGACCTCGCCATCCCGTTCCACTGCGTCGCGGCGTCGATCGAGCGTGCCGCCGAACATTGGTTCGAAGAAGGTTCGCTCGTCGACGCGATCCTCGCGTCGTCGGCCGTTCCGGGCATCCTCCCTCCAGTCAAGTTGGACTGCGAGCACTTCATCGATGGCGGCATCGTCAACAGCATCCCTATCGGGCGTGCGGTGGATCTCGGTGCGACGGAGATCTACGT
>JALZEA010000040.1 GCA_030862265.1 Actinomycetota bacterium
ACTGACCGCGTGAATGCGAAACCTCTGTTCGTACTCGTGCACAGCCCGCTCGTCGGCCCTTATTCGTGGGCTCTCGTCGCTGATGCCCTGCGAGGTCGGGACTACCCGGCCGTGGTTCCGGAGGTTCGTTCACTCGAGCACGAGGGGCCGCCCTTCTGGCAACGACATATAGAGGCGATCGCACGGTCCATTCAGTCGCGCGCCCCGAATGACGTCATCCTCGTAGGACACAGCGGTGCCGGGCGGCTCTTGGGGGTGGCGGGTCAAGAGGCATCTTCCAATGTGTTGGCCTACGTCTTCGTGGACTCCGATGTTCCTACGCGAACCGGAAGCAGGCTCGACGCGATGCCTGAGGAGATGGCGAAACAGTTCCGCGACGCCTCGGAGGACGGCCCCCTTCCTCCGTGGCCGGAGGAAGTCTTCGAACACGACATCAAGGACGACCAAGTGAGAAGGCGGTTGGTCTCTGAGCTATCTCCGCTGCCCTTGGAGGTCTACGAGGAGGCGATTCCGCTCCCCGCGGAGTGGCCAGAAGCGAAGTGCGCGTACATCCGGCTCTCTCATCGGTATCCCGATGCGGAAGCACACGCGGAAGAAGAAGGTTCAAACGAAAGAGACCACAACATCGGACGATGAACGCTTCTGTGCCCGTCCTCGTTGTGACCGGGACCATCGGCGTCGGTAAGACCGCGATCGCCATGACGATGTCGGAGATCCTTCACGACCGTGGCATCCGGCACGGTCTTCTCGAAGTCGATTGGCTCGGCGAGGTGTTTCCCGCCCCCTATCCGGATGACCCCTACAGCACGCGCTTCGCGATGAAGAACCTCGCCGCGATCTGGCCCCATTACCTCGACGTCGGGATCACACGGGCCATCGTCACGATGACGATCGAGAATCAGCAGGAGCTGGACGATCTCAAGGCCGCGCTTCCCTCCGGGGAGGTGATTGTCGTGCGCCTCGAAGCCTCGCCCGAGACACGCGCAGAACGGATCAAACGTCGCGAACTCGGCACCCTGCTCGACCACTTCCTTGCCAAGACAGGTCCACTCGCGCAACACATGGAGCGCTTCGAGATTGGTGACTTAGTGGTGCAGAACGATAACCAAAGCCCGCAAGCTGTCGCGAACGAAATCCTGAGACGCGTCGGTTGGCTGTAGCAGCGCCGTACGCTCCTCGGCAAGCGCAGCTAGCGGATGCTGTTCAGGATCTCGAGCGCGTTCTCGATCGTCGCTGCCTGTGCTTCCTTGTGCACCGCGACATGCATGCTGACGTAGTGGCCTCCCAGGGAGAAGTCCATCCGGTAGGTCGGATGACAGAAACCTTCGTAATTGGCGAGAGTCCTTTCATCGAGAGCAAAGGTGCCCGGGTTCTGTGCGTACTCGCTGGCTGCGAGCGGGAACTTGCTCGGGTAAGCGAATCCTGTAACGAACACTCCGGCTCGCGCTAGCAGCTTCTCAGCTAGAGGGCCATTCCGAGCGCAACGATTACCGAGGTTGAAAGGCTCAGGTGAGAGAGAGAAATGCCACGACTCAGCACCCTGCCTACTGACATGGTAGCTCCATGTCGGAGGAAGCTGGATGGAACTCTCTGCGACGAAGTCGCGCTTGTCGGCTGCGCTTCGACGATTGGCCTCCGTCGCGCCGTTGGGCGATCCGTCCGTCGGAGTGCAAGCGGAGAGCATCAACGAACTAGCTAATAGCAGGCTTACCGCGGGCGCAGATCGGCTCATGCCCATTCAGTCTTTGAATGGGATGACGCGTCGCCAACGATTCGCATCGGGGTCGTAGAGCGCACCGTCACCGAGCGCGATGTGACCGAAGTTCCAGGTCCCACCGAAGACGAACATCTCGTTCCCGGTCCACACAGCCGAGTGCTCGAAGCGTCGTTTGATGGGCGCGCGCGGCAACCTGCGCCACGAGTCGCTCACCGGGTCGTAGGCCGCGCCATCACTGAAGGAACGTTCGTAGTTGTACCCGCCGTAGACGATGAGCTCTTCCCCGGCCCACACGGCGGAGTGGTAATGGCGGCCGCGCAGTGGCGACGGAGGCAGCTTTCGCCACGAATCGGTCACCGGGTTATAGGCCGCGCCGTCGGCGCGGTTCCTGCTGTAGCTCGAGCCACCCCAGACGATCATCTCGGTCTCGGTCCACGTGATCGGCATCCACTGCCGCGCCGAGATCGGCGCCGGCGCGATCGTCCTCCATGAGTCGGTGACCGGGTCATACGCCGCGCCGTCGGCGAGGTCGGTGTTCGCGTCGGATCCGCCCCAGACGATCATGTCGCGTCCCGTCCACGTCACCGAGTGCGACCAGCGCCCTCCGATCGGCGCGGGGGACGTCTGGCGCCACGTGTCGGATGCAGGGTCGTACAGGGCGCCGCGCTGGCGGGGATGCTCGGAACGGGGGCCGCCCCACAGGACGAGCTCTCGCCCCGTCCAGACCCCCTCGAAACCGCTCCACCGCTTGTACGGGAACTCGACCACTCGCCACGCGCGCGCCTCAGGGTCGTAGGCCGCGCCGACGATCCGGTAATGGGGACGCGTCTTGGGGCCAAACAGGAGGAGCTCCCGGCCGGTCCACACGCTGACGTCGGCCCTGAAGTCGGGCAGGTCGGGCGCGGGGACGCCGCTCCATCGGCGCGAGGCGGGCGCGAAGGAGAGTCCGTCCATCGCGATATCGCCGTAGGTGAACTCGCCGCCGCGATGCCCGCCCCACACGAGCATCTTTGTGCCGGTGAACACCGCCGACGCTCCCGTGCGCGCGTGAGCACCGGAACCGTCCTCGCACACCTGGGGTTCGTCGGATGCGACTTCGTCGCTCGCAGCAAACGCGTCGTAGAAAGCACAAGGCCGCTCCTTGGCCTGGATGGGGCCGCTGTGCGTCAGCGAGGTGATGGCGCAGCCGTCGCTTATGGCATTGAGGGTCATGGAGACGCGCTCGATCCTGTGAGCGCGCAGCGTCGCGCTTCCCCGACTCACATGCATCTGGAATCCCCATTTCGTCGGCGAGAACGCGCTGTAGCCCGTTAGCCTGATGCGGTCACCCGCGTCCCAGCTCGCCTCCGCCCACTCGCGCACGTCTTCGAAGGATGCGTCCTCCGTGTACGCCGCCCCCAGCAGGTCCTCGATGGACGATGCGGTCACCAACCTCTCCAAACCCTCGAGGTCGCGGCCGTTGTAGGCGGCGACGAAGTCATCGATCAGCCGGTCCGGGAACGGCTGACAGAGCTCCCGTTTGGTCGGTGAAGGCGTCGGTGTGTTAGCGCCGTGTGTCCTGAGGTCAGGGAGATTCGCGCTGCACGCAGCGAGCGCCAGCACGCCCAGGGCAAGGAGCATTCCTGTGAGGCGATCGGATTTAGTCATCGCACTACTGAGACGTTGCGAACTGCGGGTGGGTTCGCTAGGAGGTTTCAGCTATGGACGATGGCTTCCGACGGCAGCGACCTTCGTAAGCTAACTACCGAGGGCGCGTCGCGACCTCACTAGTCAGTCATTCGAACTAGAGCTTGCTCGCTGCTTTCTTGACGGCGTCTTCATCGCTCGAGAGCAGCACCTTGATCGTGCCCGAGACCGAAGCGGAACCTCGGCAGCCGGTCCCCACCATCCACGGCCACGCCGTGTAGGACGTTCCCGGCTCGACCGCAACGGGCTCTTCGGTGGATCCGCAGACGTCGGGGCCGGAACCGGGGTTCTCGAACCCGTCGCCGTCGCTGTCGTAGTTGAATGACACATAACCGCTCGGGCTGTAGTCGTCCTCGATGAAGATCATGGCGAAAAACTCATTCTCTCCAGTAGGGACGCTCGGACAGCCGGAGCATCCGCCGACGACACCTCCGACCCCGAAGGCCGGGTTCTCGTAGCGGGCCTCGAAGGTCCGAACGGTGGGCTTCTTCTTTTTGGCGGCACCGGCTGGTGCGGACATCAGTCCGGCAACGAGACCGATGAGCATCAGGATCGCGATTGCTTTCCTCATCAGGTTCTCCTTCGGTTCGTAGGGTTTCATTCATAGTTCGCCGCCCATGGGGTCCGGCCCTGCAGGACCCTGAAGGGCGCCTAGGCGGCCCGCTAGTAGCCTCCCGGTCAGTGAATCTGCCGAACGCGATCACCGTCGGACGAGTCGCGCTCGTTCCGGTCTTCCTCGTCCTCGCGTTCCGGGACTCGACCTCGGCGACGGCCGCCGCTCTCGTCGTGTTCCTCGTCGCCTCGGTCTCCGACTTCGTCGATGGCTACATCGCGCGCCGAGATGACACGATCTCTCGGGTGGGGCAGTTCCTCGACCCCACCGCAGATAAATTGCTCGTCGGCGCGGCCTTGGTCGTACTCGTCGCGCAACACGACTTTCCGCTATGGGCTGCGATCCTTCTGGGGCTCCGTGAGGTCGTCGTCCAGGTGGTCCGCACGAACATCGTGCGCGACGGTGGCACGTTGCCGTCTTCCGCGACCGGCAAGATCAAAACCGTGTCCCAGATCGTGATGGTGTCGTGGTGGTTGCTCCCGTGGGAGCGCATCAACCTCGTCCACTGGATCCTGTTGGGTGAGGCGTTGATCTTCTCGTTCGTCTCCGGAATCGAGTACATCGTGCGTCGCCCTAAGCAGCCGGTCGTGGGGGAGCGGGTCGCCTGAACGCCGAGATCGTCGGTGTGGGGACCGAACTCCTGCTCGGTCAGATCGCCAACACGAACGCGCAACGCATCTCGCAGGCGCTCGCGACGATCGGCGTGGACGTCTACCACCACTCCGTGGTGGGGGACAACCTCGAGCGGGTAGCCGAGACGATCGCACGCGCCGCCGAACGCTCGGACGTCGTGATCATCACCGGAGGACTCGGCCCGACGCCCGACGACCTCACGCGCGAGGCGGTCGCCTCGGCATTCGGGCTGGAGTTGCGCCGCGACGAAGACCTGAGCGCGACCATACGATCGGTGTTCAAAGGCCTTAAGCGAGACATGCCGGAGGAGAACCTGCGCCAGGCCGATCTCCCCGTCGGCGCGACCCCTATCCCACCGGAGGGGACGGCCCCCGGCTTCCGTCTCGAGACGCCAGAGGCTTTGATCTTCGCGGTGCCCGGTGTCCCGTGGGAGATGGAGGCGATGCTCACGAAGACGGTGTTGCCGGAGCTGAGAGAGAGAGCCGGCGGGGGCGTGATCGTCAGTCGCCAGATCCTCGTCGTAGGGCTCGGCGAGTCCCGCACGCACGAAAAGATCGCCGACATCGTCGCCCGACAGACGAACCCGACGATCGCGTACCTCGCGAGCGCGGGTCAGGTGCGCGTGCGCATCAGCGCGAAGGCAAGCTCGGAGGCCACGGCCCTGGGGTTGATCACTCCCGTGGAAGAAGAGGTGCGCGCGCGACTCGGTCTCGACGCGGTACCGGGCGATCACGGGACGGTCGCCTCCGGGTTGGCCGAGCTGCTGCGCGCGAGCGATGTGATGGTCGCATGCGCGGAATCGTTGACCGGTGGGATGATGGGTTCGGAACTCACTGCCGCCGGTGGTGCCAGCGATTACTTCAAAGGCT
Source organism: Actinomycetota bacterium (assembly GCA_030862265.1). Lineage (GTDB taxonomy): Bacteria > Actinomycetota > CADDZG01 > CADDZG01 > WHSQ01 > JALZEA01. The sequence continues at coordinate 5,519 of JALZEA010000040.1, forward strand.
CGCTCGTCTGTTACACCAACGAGGCGAAGCGCGACATCGCAGGTGTGGATGCCGCGATCCTCGACGGCCCGGGCGCGGTCAGCGGCGAATGCGCGGCCGCCTTGGCGGAAGGTGCTGCGGCGCGGCTGGAGGCAGCGATGGGGCTATCGACGACCGGCGTCGCCGGCCCCGCCGAAGAAGAAGGGAAACCCGTTGGGACGATTTACGTCGGCGCCGCGTTCGGCGGCGGCACCGAGGTTCGTCACGTTATGGGCTACGGGGATCGCGATCACATCCGCCGCATCGCGGTGACCGCCGCGCTCGATCTCGGACGCCGCGTGCTGCAGTCACGTGAGTGACACCGAAAAGGTTCGCCTGTTCGTCGCGGTCACGGTCCCGGACGACCTGCTTGCGAGGCTCGACGACGCGGTGGCCGGGCTACGTACGAAGCTGCGGAACGCGCGCTGGATCGCGCCGGCCAACCAGCATCTGACGCTCAAGTTCCTCGGTTGGGTTCCCAGCGATCGTGCGGGAGACATCGAGAAGGTCTGCCGCATGGTCGCATCGAGCCACCGGCCGTCCGGGCTGTCGCTGACGCGGCTCGGGGCCTTCCCCTCTGAAC
>JALZEA010000046.1 GCA_030862265.1 Actinomycetota bacterium
GCTGAAGGACGTGCGTGAACTCTTCCTCGCGGCGTCGGCGGCCGGGACGTTCGCGGCGGATCTCCCCTAGTTAGCCTTCGATGCGGCGGATCGAAAGGCTCATCAACCTGATCGCCGCACTCCTGGAAGCCGAGCGTCCCATGACTGCCGATGACATCCGCACCTCGATCCAAGGCTACGACCAGGATTCTCTGGAGGCCTTCCGCCGCGCGTTCGAGCGCGACAAGGCAGATCTCAAGGCGGTGGGCATCCCGATCGAAATGGTCGAAGACACGTGGGGTGGAACGTTCTCGTACACGATCCCCAAGGAGCGTTACTACCTTCCCGAGCTGGACCTCGAGGCCGACGAGCTCGCGGCGCTAAGGATCGCGGCAGGGGCGTTACTCGGCGTCGAGGAGGCCGCGAGCGCCGGCATGACCAAGATCGCGGCCGCGAGCCGCGACGAGCCATGGGCGGGTGGGCGCCTGTCGTGGAACGCAGACCTGGCAGCATCCGAACCACTCCTCGGCCCCCTCTACGAAGCGGTATCCGACCGGCGCCCGGTACGTTTCCGCTATCTCAGCGCGGGCTCGGACGAAGAGCGCGAGCGACTCATCGAGCCGTACACCCTCGTTCACCGGCGTGGCCACTGGTACCTCGTGGGACGCGATCCCACCATGGATCAGATGCGAACCTTCAAGGTCGCGCGCATCGTCGGAGACGTCGTCGTAGAGACCGGATCGTTCGAACCTCCGCAGGGCTTCGATCCCCGGACGCACGTCGGCACGGATGAGTGGATCCCGAGCGAAGAGGTTCCCGAGCTTGCGACCGTGCGCTTCTCGGAGCGCGTCGCATGGTGGGCGCGTCAGTCGATGCCCCCCGGGCGAGTCCGCGACGCTCCCGAAGGCGCGGTCGACGTCGAGGTCCCGATCGCGAGTTTGGATGCGATCGTCAGCTTCGTCGTGTGGTGGGCGGATGACGTCGAGGTGTTGTCGCCGCCCGCCGCCCGGACCCGTCTCATCGAGCGCCTGACGCGCGCCGCCACGACATGACCGCGGCCCCTCCGCGACTCGCCACCCGACTCCGCCGGATCCTCGCCATGCTGCCGTACGCGATCCGCCACCCCGGCATCGGTGTCGACGAACTCGCGCGCAAGTTCGGAGTCGCGCGCAACGATCTACTCGACGACCTGAACCTCCTCTTCATGTGCGGGCTCCCGGGATACGGCCCCGGCGATCTGATCGACGTGAGCGTCGACGAGGACCACGTTTACGTCAGGATGGCGGACTACTTCGAGGCCCCGCTGCGGTTGACGGCCGTCGAAGCCCTCTCGCTTTATGCCGGGGGAGCGGCGCTCGCGTCGATGCCGGATATGGGGGAAGCCGATGCCCTGAAGCGCGGGTTGGCGAAACTCGGCCGCGCGCTCGGGGCCGCCGCCGGCACGACCATCGACGTCCAGGTCGAGGCCGGTCCTGCCGATCACATCGCCGCCATCAAAGATGCGCTCGAGGAGCACAAACGCGTCCGGATGGAGTACTTCTCTGCCTCGTCCGGCGAATTGTCGCAACGCGAGGTCGATCCATGGTTGCTTTACGCGGCCCTCGGGCGCTGGTATCTGATCGGGTGGGATCACGGGCGCGAGGACGAGCGCATGTTCCGGGTCGATCGGATCAAGTCGGTGGCGGTCCTCGATAAGGCCGCGGACGAGCCGAAGGATCTCGACGTCTCTCGTTACGTGGGCGCGTTCCGGAGCGAGCCCGAGCAGTCGGTCGCGCGCCTGGAAATCTCTCCTCGAGCGGCACGCTGGTTCGAGGAGTACTACCCGGTGAGGTCGGCGACGACCGGTGCAGATGGATGGCGCACGGTCGAACTCGAGTACTCGAGTGCCGCATGGCTGGCACGCTTAGTGCTGTCGCTCGGCGACGACGTCCGTTCGATCCAACCGACGAACATTGCGAGCGCGGCGCGTGATCTGGCCCGGGAGATCTTGACGCGCTACGCGTAGCCTCGCTGAGATTGCATCACGTGGCGGAATCCGCAACGATCTGCAATCTCAAGCTGCTCAGCCGGTCGCGGTATCCGTCTCTTTCGCGACGTGGATCTTCACGACGTCACTACGGATGGCGCGGCGGGGGAGCGCGAACGAGAACGTCGACCCCTTGCCCCACGTCGAGTCGGCCCAGATCCGGCCTTCGTGGACCCGGATCAGCTGGGCGCAGAGGTAAAGGCCCACACCAGTGCCGCCATGCTCCCGCGTCGAGGAGCCGTCGACCTGTCGGAAGCGATCGAAGATGTGGGGGAGGTCGGACGACACCATCCCGAGGCCACGGTCGACGACGTCTACGCGCAGCTCGTCGCCTTCGTCCTTTGCTCGCACCTGCACTGGTGACGGAGCCTCCGAGTACTTGAGCGCGTTCTCCACGAGGTGGCGCAGCACGAGCCCTACCTTTGTCTCGTCGCACGGCCAGCTCAGATCCGAGGCGACGTCGAGCTGTATCTCGCGGTCCGGGTGGCTCTGGATCACGTCTTCGGCAACGACGTTGATCAACGCGCTGATATCCACGGGTTCGACCCGCAACGACGCCTCGCGCGTCTCGATCCGAGACACGTAGAGGAGGTCTTCGATCAAACGTTCGAGCTGGGCAGCCTTGCGGTCGATCGTTGACAACGCCTCGCGCGATTCCTCGATGGTCGCCTTATCGGCGCGCTTCAGCAGCATCTTCGCGAAGCCCTTGATGATGGTCAGGGGTGTGCGTAGCTCATGGCCGATCATCGCCACGAAATCGCGCTGCGTCTGCACGACCTCGCGCTCGGAGGTGATGTCGTCCATGATCAGCACTCGCCCGAACGGGGCACCGGGCACCCTGACGTCGTTCACGCGGACCTTGTAGGTCCGCGGCGGAGAACCCACCATGACTTCGCCCTGGAGGTTGCCGTCCCCCGTCAACAGTCCTTCTACCTCTTCGGACCCGAGAGCCCCGCCGACCGCGACGCCCGCGGTGAAGACGCTGGAGACACCGAACAGTTGCTCGGCGGCGGGGTTGACCGCCACGAGCTTGCGTTGGGCATCGACCAGGATGATCGGGTTCGGCACGCCGTGGATGATCGAGGTCAGTTCCGTTTCCTTGCGTTCTATGACCGAGTGGAGTTCCGCGGTCCCGATCGCGGTGGCGCACTGATGGGCGAACGCGCGCACCAACTGTCTGCGTCCCTCGACGAGACCGGGATCGGCCGCGACCACGAGCAAACCTTTCGTGCTGCGGGTGGTGCGCAGGCCTACCGCCATGAGCGTCCCGTGATCGGGATGCTCGACGACGACGAGATCCGCGTTCTCCATCGCTCGGCCCACCTCGGGATGCGCGATAAGACTTCGGATGGCGCCCTTCTCGATCTCGCGGAATACCCCACGGGTCAGCGCTCCGGTGTCGTGATCGAAGAGGCACGCGAAACCTTTGGTCGAACCGGCAAAACGCGCGCCTCCATCGAGGGTTTGTTGGAGCAGAGAATCAATGTCCAGGGTCCCGAGAAGACCCTTGCTGGACTCGACCAGAGTCATGAGATCGGACGAACGGTGCTCCGCCTGTTCGTGGAGACGAGCCCGGTGGATCAGACCCGCCGCTTGGTCCGCGAACATCTGCGCGATACGGACGTCTTCGTCCGAGAACGGATGCGATGGATCCGAGGTGGCGAGGCTCAGCACGCCGATCGGACGGCTCTGTACGCGCAGCGGAACGACAAGGCTCGCAGCGATCGGTCGGGACTTCTCGATGAAATTGACGAACGCGTCGCGATCGACCTGACCAAGGCGCAGCGGCTGGCCGGTAGCGAGGACCCGGCCCGCGACGCTCTCTCCCACCGGCACGCGCGCGCCGATCGGTACGTCGGGAGGGAGGCCGGACGCGGCGACGAGCGCGAGGTTCTGCCCTCCGTCGTCGAGCAGCATCATCGATCCCTGCTCGACCCGAAGGAGCTCGGTCGCGATCCTGACCACGGCGTGCACGGCTTCGGGGAGCGCGGTCGCGGAGGCGGCGATCTCGGACACCTTCAAGGTGGCCTCGAGCGCCGCTCTCCAGGCCCCGCCCGGCATTTCGCGTTGCCCCTCGCCGAGCCGTTTCTTTAGCGGCATACCTCATCATCGGCGTAGCAAGGGGCCTCTTTGAGGTCGTGGGCCTGCGTAGATGTAGAAGTTCTCGCGCCAGGATTTGCCAATAGTCCTAACGGACTATTTTTCTAAACTCATCGGACCAGTGTCCGATAAGACGGGCATGACCACGATCAAAGCGACATGCCCAGGATGCGGCGAAATCGATCTCACCGCCGACGACATCATGTTGCGGATCGGCGCGCACGCGAGCGGCAACACTTATGGCTTCTCGTGCCCCGACTGCGGCGACTATGTGCAGAAACCTGCCGATGAGCGCATCGTGCGTTTGCTTCTGTCGGGCGGAGTGATGCCCACGCTCGTCCACGTGCCGGCCGAAGCCCTGGAGCCTCGCTCGGGGCCGCCCATCAATCACGACGATCTGCTCTCATTCCACGAGATGCTCGAGAACGAGAACTGGTTCGACCAACTCAGTCGTAGCTAGAACCACATACTTGGAGCCGGTCACGGCTCTTTAGACTCCCCTCGTGCCTCAGATCGGTCCCCTCGAGATCCTCGTTGTCGGTGTGATCGCGTTGATCGTGTTCGGTCCTCGGCGACTTCCCGAACTCGCACGGAGCGTCGGCAAGGCATTGGCCGAGTTCCGGAGGCAGGCGACCGAGATCCGTTCCGAGTTCACGTCCGGTCTCGACGACCCTGACGAGTCCGAAGAAGAGACGAAACCCTGATGGGCGCGGCCTCCGATCTGAGGAAGAGACGCCTGCGTTTCCGTCGGTCCAAACCTGCCGAACGCTCCATGACGATGGTCGAGCACCTCGACGAGTTGCGCAGCCGCCTCATCATCTCGGTCGCCGTGTTCGCCGCGGTCTCGGTGGTCGCGTTCATCTTGTACGACCCCATCTTCGATTTCCTGCTGCGACCTCTGTGCTCACTTCCGCCGGAGAAGCTCGGGCCTCAGGGTTGTCGGCTCACCCAGGTCCAGGTCCTCGAAGGCTTCCAGGTCCGTTTGAAGCTGACCGCGCTCGTCGGATTGTCGGTCTCGTCTCCGGTGTGGCTGTACCAACTATGGGCATTCATCGTGCCGGGCCTGGAGAAACGCGAGAAGCGCTACGCCCTTCCGTTCATGTTGACTTCGGTCGCCCTGTTCGCGGCAGGAGCCACGCTTGCATATCTATTCCTCGGCACGGGACTCGAATTGTTGATCGATCTCGGTGGGGACGCGCTCGTTCCGTTCTTCCGCGCGGACTCGTACATCAACTTCATCGGTCTGATGCTCATCGCGTTCGGTCTCACGTTCGAATTGCCGTTGCTGCTGTTTTTCCTGGGGCTGGTTGGAGTAGTTACGCCACAAGGCCTGAGACGTCATCGCCGCGCGGCGATCGTCGGCATCGTTGCCCTAGCCGCAGTCGTCACTCCGAGTCAGGATCCGTACACCCTCCTTGCTATGTCGGTACCGCTTTACCTTCTCTATGAGGCCACGATCCTCCTCTTGGCGCTCGTTCTGCGCCGGCGTCGTAAGGCTGAGTCGCTATAGTCGAAGCGATGGCCATCAAGGGGAAGCGCAAGTCGCAGAAGAAAACGAAGCCGAGTCGCCCGCGTCCCGTCACATCCACCCGGCCCACGCGGACGCCGCCCGCCCGCCCTCCCTTCCACAAGACATTCGAGGGTCAGCTCGCCGGCATCCTCATCGGGTTGGTGGTCGCGGGCTTCGCCATGTTCACCATTGCTGCGGATCGGGCCGAGGATGCCGAGAAGGCGAGCCGGTCAGACGAGATCCGCTCGTACACATCCGAGATCGAGGAAGTCCTAACCTCGGTGAACGAGTCGGTTCGCGAGATGTCGGGCGCGCCGGTAAACACGGACGATCAGACCGCGATCGCTGGCCTCGAAGACCAGGCGAAAGCCTGGGTCGAGGATCTCGAAGGCGCAGGTGCACGGGCGCACGGCATCGTCGCTCCGGAAGAGCTCGTCGCCGTGAACCGCGTCTTCGCGCAGGCGTTCCAGACCTACAGCGGCGTTGCGAAGGTCTACCGATTAGTACCGGATGCGACGGGTGCCCTCCAGAAGGATCTTCTCGATCGTGCGACCGAGCAACGAACGATCGCCAACGACATGGTCATCTCCGCGATCCAGATGCTCGATCTTGCACGCGCGGAGGTCGATCTGGGTGCCTCGAATCTCCAGTCGCCCGGTACGTTGCCGCCGCTGATCCCCACGCCGGCCGCGAGCCCGAACCCCGATGATACCGGGGGCAAGGGTGGCGGTAAGGGCAAGGATGGAGACGAGTAGCACGACCGCATCTTTGACCGCGCGCTTCCAACAGGGCTACGGCTTCGACTTCGATGATTTCCAGCGGCGCGCATGCGATGCCCTGGTCGATGGGTCGTCCGTGCTGGTCGCGGCGCCGACCGGGGCCGGCAAGACGGTGGTGGGGGAGTTCGCCGCCTGGCTGGCACTCGCCCGTGGCGGGAAAACGTTCTACACGACGCCCATCAAGGCCCTCTCGAACCAGAAGTTCGGCGACTTCAACGGACTGCATGGCCCGACGAACGTGGGGTTGCTGACGGGCGACAACTCGATCAACGGGAACGCGCCGATCGTGGTCATGACGACCGAAGTACTTCGAAACATGATCTACGAGGACTCCGAAACTTTGAACGAGCTTCGCTACGTCGTTCTGGACGAGGTCCACTACCTCCAGGATCGTTACCGCGGCGGTGTGTGGGAGGAGATCCTGATCCATCTTCCGGTAGACGTGCAGATCGTTTCGCTGTCCGCCACCATCTCGAACGCCGAAGAGTTCGCCGAATGGCTGCAGACCCTGAGGGGGCGGACCGAGGTCATCATCGAAGAACGTCGTCCGGTGGAGATCCGCCACTGGTACTTCGCTTCCGACGAACTCCTTCCGATGTTCGTCACGAAGGCGGACGGCGCCGTTATGCCGAATCCCCGTGGCCGTGAGCTCGAGCGCCGGCGGCGTCGCCGGGAGTACCGACCGGAGAGACACGGCCGGAGGGTGCACGAGAAGCGGGCCCGCATCCCGCGGCGCACCGAAGTGGTGGACCGACTGGCTACGGAAGACATGCTGCCGGCGATCTATTTCATCTTCTCGCGCAAGGGCTGTGACGAGGCCGTCCGACAGTGCCTGTTGGACAACGTCCGTCTGACGACGTCGGAAGAGGCGCAGACGATCATCGCCTTCGCCGACGACCGAGTAGCGGATCTAAGCCCCTCGGAGCTTGCCATCCTCGGTTACGACGACTGGATCGAAGGCCTACGCCGAGGAGTTGCCGCCCACCACGCGGGCATGATCCCGCCGTTCAAGGAAACCGTCGAACAGCTCTTCACGCAAGGTCTCATCAAGGTCGTGTTCGCTACGGAGACCTTGTCGCTCGGCATCAACATGCCCGCTCGAACCGTCGTCATCGAGAGCGTGATGAAGTTCACTGGCGAACGGCACGAGCAGTTGACCCCGGGCCAGTACACGCAGTTCTCGGGACGTGCCGGCCGCCGCGGTCTCGACGAGGTCGGCCATTGCGTCGTATTGCTACAGCGCTTCGTCGGTTTCGACGGCATCAGCCGCCTCGCGTCGACCCGGACCTATCCCTTGGTGTCGTCGTTCCAGCCCTCCTACAACATGGCCGTCAACCTGGTGCGCAACTACGACCTCGCCGAAGCGGAGCACCTCGTCAACTCTTCTTTCGCGCAGTTCCAGGCGGACCGAGACGTCGTTCGACTCGAACGATCGCGCGAGAGCGCCGAGGCGTACCTCGCGTCCTATCGCGAGCGCACGCGCTGCGAACGGGGCGACTTCGATGAATACCGCGACCTGCTCGAGCGCCGGCGCGCGCTCGAAGGTAAGACGGGCCGCCCGGGCCAGACGAGGGGTCGCCGCGTCCTCGACGCGATCCAAGCGCTGAAGCCGGGCGACGTGATCACGATCGCCGGTGGCAAGCGCCAGGGTCGCTACGTCGTGCTCGAAGTGGCGCAGCGCTCCGCGGAACGGCGTCCGCGCCTCCTTGCCCTCTCGGACAGCCGCACGCTCGTGCGGTTCGCGCCCTCCGACCTACGCGATCCGCCGGTGGCGCGCGGACATATCGAAGCTCCCAAGGGATTCCGATTGCGCGATCCGAAGGCGCGCCGAGAGCTCGCGCGCCGTTTGGGCGAGATGCAACTGCGCTCGCGGCCGCGCGAACGCGAAGCGGAAGAGAGTTCGGACGAACTCGTTGCACTGGACCGCGCGATCGAGTCTCACCCCGTTCACGGGTGCCCCGAAGTTACCCGCCACCTCCATTTCGCGGACCGTGCCGGTCGTCTGACGAAGGAGATTGCCGGCATCGACAAGCGCGTGCGCCGGAGAACGGGAACGCTGGCGCGTCGCTTCGAGCTCGTCCTCGAGATTCTCGAACATATGGGCTACGTCAAAGAGTGGACCCTTACGGACAAGGGCGAAGCTCTCGCGCGCGTCTACAACGAGTCGGACCTTCTTGTCGTCGAGGCTCTCGAACGGCGACTACTGGATCCTCTCGATGCTCCGGAGCTGGCCGCGGTGCTCTCGACGCTGGTCTTCGAGACGCGCGGTCCGGAAGGGCCGGGGCCGTACGAGCTCCCGACCGCAGATGCCAAAGCCGCTTGGGGCGAGCTCACGCGGCTGTGGCGAGCGATCCGTAGAGACGAAGAGAGCCGGGGCCTCGATCTGACGCGCGAACCCGACCCCGGCTTCGCCGGGAGGGCACATGCCTGGGCGTCGGGAGCACCGCTCGACGAGGTTCTGTCGGAAGACGACCCGCCCGGGGACTTCGTGCGCTCGGTCAAACAGCTCGCCGATCTGTTGCGACAGCTCGAAGACGTTGCCGAAAGCGACGGCCTGCGAGCGATCGTCGGCGACACGATCGATGCGGTGCACCGGGGAGTCGTCGCGTACTCCTCACTCGACGTCTGAAAGTATTGCCGGCATGAGCGATGCGTTCATCGTCGACGCGGTCCGGACCCCGATGGGACGTTTCGGAGGTGCGCTCGCCGGTGTGCGTCCCGACGATATGGCGGCGCATGTGATCGCCGAGCTGGTGCGCCGGAACTACGTCCCGACAGACGCGATCGACGACGTGTATTGGGGCGCCGCGAATCAAGCCGGCGAGGACAACCGCAACGTTGCACGGATGGCGGCACTGCTCGCCGGGCTTCCGGTCGAAGTCCCCGGCGCGACCGTCAACCGGCTCTGCGGATCCGGGCTCGAGGCCGTAAACGGCGCGTACAAGACGATCCGATCCGAAGAGGGCGAGATCGTTCTGGCCGGTGGTTCCGAGTCCATGACGCGGGCACCTTTCGTGATGGCGAAGGCAACCAGGCCCTTCGATCGCAACGCCGAGGTCTACGACACGACCATCGGGTGGCGTTTCGTGAACCCGCGTCTTGCCGCCCGGTGGGGGTCACATCCCATGGGAGAAACCGCGGAGTTCGTGGGCCGTGAGTACGACATCTCCCGCGAGGACCAGGATCTCTTCGCTCTCGAGAGCCACCGGCGAGCCATCAACGCTCGCGATGAAGGTCGTTTCAAGGACGAGATTGTCGCCCTAGACATCCCACAGAGAAAGGACGACTCGATCGTCTTCGAGACCGATGAGCCTCCGCGCCCCGACACCGATCTCGATGCACTGGCTCGCTTGAGCCCTGCGTTCGTGGACGACGGTACCGTCACGGCCGGCAACTCCTCGGGCGTCAACGATGGTGCAGCGGCCGTGCTACTAGCGTCGCGGGACGCAACGACCGCGCAAAGCTGGGAACCGATGGCACGCGTCGTCGCGACCGGAGTCGCAGGCGTCGAACCGCGCATGATGGGGATCGGACCAGTGTTCGCGACGCGCAAGGCGCTCGCGCGGGCCGGACTCGACATCGGGCAGATAGATCTCATCGAACTTAACGAGGCCTTCGCGGCGCAGAGCCTCGCGTGCATCCGTGAGCTCGGGCTTGATCCGGACAAGGTGAACGTGAACGGAGGAGCGATCGCGCTCGGCCATCCCCTGGGATGCTCCGGGGCCCGCATCCTCACCACGCTCGTCCACGAGATGGTCCGCCGTGAGGTCCGCTATGGCCTCGCGACGATGTGCATCGGCGTGGGCCAGGGGATCGCCACCATCGTCGAGCGCGTGTGACGAGCGCCTCCCAGCAACTCGCCGAGATCATCGGCGAGCACCGGGTGAGTACCGATCCGGGCGATCTGACGAGACATTCAGGCGACCTTTCCGCGGGTGGGCTCCTGGCCGCGCGCGCCGGTGTCGCCTCGGGGCCACCAGTCTGCGTCGTCCGGCCCGGCTCGACCGAGCAGGTTTCGCAGATCGTCCGCTGGGCCAACCGAACGTCCACCCCGCTCGTGCCTTTCGGCGGGGGATCGGACGTTCTCGGCGCGATCCGCCCCGGGGGCGCCGTGGTGATCGACATGCGAGCGATGAACGAGATCGTTGCCTTCGACGAGAAGAGCCGGCTCGTGACAGTGCAGGCAGGGATGCTCGGCCCCGAGCTCTCGGATGCGCTGGCTGCGTGGGGATACATGCTCGGTCACGAGCCACAATCGGTCGCGATATCGACGGTCGGGGGGTGGGTGTCGACCCGCGCCACCGGACAGCTGTCGGCGCGCTACGGCGGCATCGAGCATCTGATCGCGGGTCTCGAGGCGGTGTTACCGAACGGGAATGTCGTGCGCTCGAAGATCGTGCCTCGACGGGCGGCCGGCCCCGATGTCGCGGGTCTCCTCATCGGAGCCGAAGGAAGCCTCGGGATCGTCACCGAGGTCAGTCTCAAAGTGAACCCCATCCCCGACGCTGCAGATCGGGTCGATGTGTGTCTGCGCTT
>JALZEA010000055.1 GCA_030862265.1 Actinomycetota bacterium
GACGCCGTGGTCGGCACGTGGTTCGGTGAAGGAGGCACGTCCGAGGGCGACTGGCACGGCGCGATGAATTTCGCCGGCATCCACAAGTTGCCGCTCGTGTTCGTCTGCGAGAACAACCAGTACGCCATCTCCGTGCACGAATCGAAGCAGGTGGCCGGCACGGTTCACGGGCGCGCCGAGGGCTACGGGATGCCCGGCGTGGTCGGCGACGGTAACGACGTGCTCGAGTCCTACAAACTCACCAAGGAAGCCGTCGATCGTGCGCGCGCCGGTGAAGGGCCCACTCTCATCGAACTCCGCACCTATCGGTTCTATGCACACACATCCGACGACGACGATCGCACGTACCGGTCGAAGGACGAGGTCGACGAGTGGCGCGCGAAGGACCCGATCCCGCGCTTCGAGACCTACCTGAAGGATGTCGACATCGTGGACGACGCTCGCGTTGCCGAGATCCAAGAGCACGCCAAATCCGACGTCGCCGACGGTGCCAAAGAGGCGGAGGCGGCAGACTTCCCCGACCCCATCGATGCCATGAAACACGTCTACGCAGACTTGGAGGTGGAGTGATGGCTGAGAAGAACGTCGTTCAGGCCATCCACGACACTCTCCAGGAGGAGATGAAACGCGACGACCGCGTCATCGTCCTGGGCGAAGATGTCGGCGCGCGCGGCGGAGTCTTCCGCGTGACGATGGGCTTCCTCGAAGAGTTCGGCGAGGAACGCGTCGTCGATACGCCGCTCGACGAATGTTTGATCGCCGGCGTCGCGATCGGTCTTGCCCTCGACGACCTCCGCCCCGTGGCGGAGATGCAGTTCGCCGACTTCATCTTCCCGGCCGTGAACCAGATCGTTCAGGAGGCCGCCCGCATCCGCTACCGCAGCAACGGCGACTTCGGAGTCCCGATGGTCATCCGTGCCCCATGGGGTGGCGGCGTCCACGGCGCGCTGTACCACTCGCAATCGATCGAGGCCTTCTTTGGCCACGTCCCCGGGCTGAAGGTCGTGGTGCCCTCGACGCCGTACGACGCGAAAGGGATGCTGATACAGGCGATCGAGGATCCCGATCCCGTCCTCTACCTCGAGCACAAGAAGACCTATCGCTTGATCAAGGGCGAGGTTCCGGACGAGCGTTACACCGTCGAGTTCGGGAAGGCCGCGGTGCGCCGCGAGGGCAACGACCTCACGTGCATCAGCTACGGATTGATGCACCACTACTGCCTCGAGGCGGCCGAGCGGTTGTCGAAAGACGGCATCGACGCCGAGGTCATCGACCTCCGTTCGATCTATCCCTTGGACACGCAGGCGATCCTCGAGTCGGTCGGCAAGACCGGCAAGGCGATGGTCGTTTACGAGGACAACAAGTTCCTGGGCATGGGGGCCGAGGTCGCGGCGGTCATCGCCGAGGAGGCGCTGTTCGATCTCGACGCGCCGATCGTGCGCATCGGGGGACCGCACGTGCCGGCGATGCCGTACGCGCCGACGCTCGAGAGCTGGTTCCTGCCCGACGTCGACCGCATCGAGCAGCACATGAGGAAACTCGCCGAGTACTAACCGTTCTGTGCTAACTGGTGGCCCCTACAGGGCACTCTCAGCGGCACAAATGGGGAGAGGGTGAAATGGCTGAAGCTCTGATCCCGACGATCAGGACTCGCGCGGATATCGAGCGGGACCTGCGGCGCGGGACGAAACTGACTGCGGCCCCCGGCCCCGACGCGCCGCGTCTGACGCGTCGACCCGAGTGGCTCAAGGTCAAGGTGCAGCAAGGAGAGAACTTCACCGAGCTGCGTAACATTATGCGTGAGCGCGGCCTCCACACCGTCTGTGAGGAGGCCGCATGCCCGAACATCCATGAGTGTTGGGAAGCGCGCGAGGCGACGTTCCTCATCGGGGGCGACCTGTGCACTCGGCGCTGCGCCTTCTGCGACATCATGACCGCCAAGCCCCAGGGGCTCGATCCCGAGGAACCGCAGAAGATCGCGGAGGCGGTTCGGCTCATGGGACTCAAGTTCGCGGTCGTGACCGGGGTTGCCCGAGACGACCTCGACGATGGGGCCTCGGCTCACTGGGCGGCCACCATCCGTGCTATCCGCGACGCGATGCCCGATTGCGGGATCGAGGTCCTCATCCCCGACTTCAAAGGCCGCAAGGAACACCCGCGCGCTTCCCTTGCGACGGTGATCGAGGCTTGGCCTGACGTGCTGGCGCACAACCTGGAAACGTCTCGTCGCCTGCATCCCACTATCCGTCCCGGCTTCGGCTACGACGCCAGCCTCGAGCTACTGCGGTGGGCGAAAGAGTTGAGGCCCGAGCAGGTTACGAAATCCAACTTCATCGTCGGAATGGGCGAGACCGAAGACGAGATCCGTGCGTCGATGCGAGACCTGAGAGACGTCGGTTGCGACGTGTTGACGATCGGTCAATACTTGCAGCCCACTGTGTCGTGGCATCTGCCGGTGGATCGTTGGGTACATCCCGAAGAGTTCGCGCGCTACAAAGCGTTCGGCGAATCGGAACTCGGCTTCGCGTGGGTCGAGTCGGGGCCCCTCGTGCGCTCGAGCTATCACGCCGGCAAGCAATACCAGAGTGCCTCGGCGAGGCTGGCCGGCTGACAGGGTTGCGTTTAGTCGGCCTTGCGCTGTGCGCGGCGCTGGTCGGTTGTGCCGGGGGAGAGGGTTCGGCGACCCCCAAAGTGTGCTCCCAACCCACTCCGACCCGCGATCTTCAGGAACCGCCGCCCGATGTCCCGATCGACGATTACGGCACCCAGGTCGAAGGTGAGGTCGCTGATGACTACCTCAACGCGAAGGTGGTCAGCGAGGACCTCATCGTGGAGATCGATCCGTCGTTGCAGCGCAGCCTCGTAGATGCCGGCTACGAGATCATCGGCCACGACAACGAGGGTTTCGAGGCGGAAATATTCTTCCGGCGCGGTGCCGACACGGTGGGGACGATCTTCATGAAGGAGGGACCCTGCGACGGCCAGGTGACGATCGACCTCCTGTACACGACGCCGAGCCTCGCCGAAGAACGGTGAAACTCTCGTGGCGGACCGTGGGGATCGCGCTGTTCTCGATCGCGTTTCTCCTCCCGGTCTTCTTCATGTTTTCGGGCTCGCTGCGTACGCCCGGGCTGGCACCCCCCGACGGGTTCGAATGGCTTCCGGATCAAGCCGAATGGTCGAACTACCGCAACGTCTTCTATCTCGTTCCCTTGGCGCGCGCGACCCTCAACTCGGGCATCGTGGCACTCATGGCGGTGCCGATCACGGTGTTGGTCGGATCGTGGGCGGGTTTCGCGATCGTCACTTCACCCCGCAACGTCGCTAGGCGCCTGATCGCTCTGTCTCTCGTCGCGTTGATCATCCCGGTCAGCGCGTTGTGGGTTCCGCGTTTCGTGATCTTCCGGTGGCTGGAGTTGATCGATACCCCCTGGGTCCTTGCACTCCCCGCCTTGATGGCAACGACGCCGTTCTTCGTGTTGTTGTTCGCGATCGCTTATTGGCGTATCCCGAAACAACTTTTCGAAGCCGCGGAGCTCGAAGGAGCGTCGCCGTTGCGGGTGTGGTGGAGGGTCGCGTTTCCACTCGGTCGGTCGGCAACGTTCGCGGTTGCGATGCTGGCGCTCGTGTGGCACTGGTCGAACTTCATCGATCCGCTGCTCTACGTGACGAGTGAATCGAACGCAACACTGCCCCTTGCCTTGCGCGCCCTGCAATCGCTCGAACCCACGAACTATCCGCTCCTCATGGCGGGAGCTGCGATCGCAACGGTCGTCCCATTGATCGCGTTCGCGGTCGCGCAGCGCGCCCTTTTCTCCAGAGCGCTCGACATCTGATGTTGCTCCGAGGGCTCGTCGGC
>JALZEA010000059.1 GCA_030862265.1 Actinomycetota bacterium
CGATGTCGCCGAGTCGTCGCGACACCTCCTGCCCCCTCACCGCCGGAACGATGCAGAACGTGCACGCGTTGTTGCACCCGATCGAGATCGAGACCCACGCGTGCCACGGCGACTTGCGCCGCGCGGGCAGCGCCGAAGGGAAAATCTCGGTCTGCTCCAGGATCTCGAAGCTCGGGCCTTGCTCGGACTCCGCCAACAGCCGCGGCAGACTGGCGAGGTTGTGCGTCCCCAGCACGACGTCCACATAAGGCGCCCTCTGCTGGATCGATGACTTGTCCTTCTGCGCCAGGCACCCTCCTACGACGATCTTCATGTCGGGCCGCGCATCCTTGATTGCCTTCATATGCCCTAGTTGTCCGTACAGACGCGTGTCCGCCTTCTCCCGGATGCAGCACGTGTTGAAGAGCACGACGCTCGCATCCTCCGGCGCGTCGACCTTCGCGTAACCCTCCGCTTCGAGCATGCCTGCCATCCGCTCGGAGTCGTGCTCGTTCATCTGACACCCGTAGGTCGTTATGAAGTAGGTGCCTTTGTTCACGGAATGAGGGTAAACCGGAGAGATGAAGGTCGTTCTCGGAGTTCTGATCGGGATCCTGGTCGGCGGGATCACGGTGTACGCGCTGGTGGATCGGGAGGACACGCCGGCTGCGGAGGTGCCTGTTCCGAGCGTGGCCGTCGAGACGCCGCTGCCGGAGACCCCCACGCCAACAGCTGCTGCTCGCGCGTGCTCGGCTACGGGCCTGACGGTCGATGCAAGCGCGAACGCCGAAGGGCTGCCGGGCCCGGTGGCGGCGCGGCGTACGGAGATCCTCGAGGCCGCAGCGGCGTGCGACTACGAGGAGCTAGAGAGGCTCGCGCTCGAGGGGGGTCCGTTCGGTTACAGCTTCGGCGTAGAAAAGAGCCCCGCGAGCTTCTGGCGAGCGCGCGAACGTGACGCTCGGCGACTCGATCGGGAAACCTCCGAGTACCTGCGCTACCTCGTAGAGATCTTGCATCTTCCCTATTGCAAGGAACGTCAAGACGACGGAACCGGCACCGAAACCGAAGCCGTTTACTACGTATGGCCGCGCGTTCATTGCAGCGCGCGCTCCGTGGAGGACTGGGACGACCTCGAAGGTCTCTACACCGACGAGCAGATCGAAGAGATGCGCAAGGCCAACATCTACTTCGGTTTCCGCGTCGGCATCCTCGAAGACGGCGACTGGGTCTACTTCATCGCCGGCGACTGACCCGCCGCGGGTTCTACGCGGTTATTTGGCGTACGCCGAGGACCTCGTTTCCCGGATCACCGTTATCCGGATCTGGCCTGGGTACTGGAGTTCCTCCTCGACCTTCTTGGCGATATCCCGGGCGATGACCTCCGCTCGCAGGTCGTCGACGTCGGTCGGCTTAACCATGACTCGCACCTCGCGCCCGGCCTGCATCGCGTAGACCTTCTCGACGCCGTCGAACTCGCCGGCGATCTCTTCGAGTCGCTCGAGCCGCTTGACGTAGGTCTCGAGGGTCTCGCGGCGGGCTCCCGGGCGCGCGCCTGAGATCGCGTCCGCCGTCTGCGTAATGACGGCTTCGATCGTGCGTTGCTCGACCTCGCCGTGATGCGCCTCGATCGCATGGCACACGGCGGGCGTCTCCTTCAGGCGGCGCGCGATCTCCGCGCCGATCAACGCGTGGCTGCCCTCGATCTCGTGCGTGACCGCTTTGCCGATATCGTGCAGCAGCGTGCATCGCTTCGCGAGTAGGACGTCGTCGGTGCCGAGTTCCGAGGCGATCATCCCTGCGATGTGCGCGGCCTCGACGACGTGCTTCAAAACGTTCTGGCCGTAAGACGTCCTGAACTTCAAACGTCCCAGAACGCGGACGAGCTCCGGATGCATGTCGGTGATGCCGGTCTCCATCACGGCCCACTCCCCCGCCTCGCGGATCTCGTTTTCGATCTGCACCTGCGACTTCTCGTGGACCTCTTCGATCCGCACCGGCTGGATACGGCCGTCAGAGATCAGCCGCTCGAGGGTGAGGCGTGCCATCTCGCGCCGGATCGGGTCGAAGCAGGAGAGCACGACCGCTTCCGGGGTGTCGTCGATGATCAGGTTCGTGCCGGTCGCCGCCTCGAACGCCCGGATGTTGCGGCCCTCTCGTCCGATGATCCGGCCCTTCATGTCCTCGTTCGGAAGCGTGATGGTGGTGACCGTCGATTCCGTGGTGAGCTCCGAGGCGACCCGCTGCATCGCGATCGCGATGATCTTGCGGGCGCGCTTGTCGCCCTCCTCGCGGGCGGCGGCCTCGATGTCTCGCACGATGCTCATCGCGTCGCGTTTGGCATCGTCCTCGATGGTCTCGATGAGGGCCTGCTTGGCGTCCTGAGCCGTCATCCCGGCGACCCGCTCGAGTTCGAGTCGGGCCCGATCGGCGATCTTGTTGATCTCCTCGCGGGCCTTGGACAGGTCGGCTTCCTTGGTCTCGATCGTCTGCTCGCGGCGATCGAGGCTCACGGCCCTCGAGTCGAGGGTCGATTCCCGCTGGCTGATCCGTTCGTCTTTCTTGTCCAGCTCCACCCGGCGGGCCTTGAGGTCGGCCTCGGCTTCCGTACGCATCCGGAAGACCTCGTCCTTGGCCTCGACCTTGGCCTCGCGCCGGATCGATTCGGCCTCTCGCTGCGCCTCGGCAAGCATCGTCTTGGCGCGTGCTTCGGCGGAGGTGGCCTGGCGTTGCGCCATCGATTGGCGCACGACGTAGCCGAGTCCCCCACCCACGAGAAGGCCGAGCACGACACCGATCACGATGTCCATCGCTCGCTCCTTCCGTTCTCAACGGATGAGGACGCGGCTTACCGCCGAGTACTCACCCGGGTGCGAGCGAACGAAACGAGGGCGGGTCTATGCCGTCAGGGGCACAAAGACCGAGCCGAAACTCCTGGTCAGGGGGTGTCTGGCGACCACGCCGATGGCGAGTCGCATCCTTAAGATCCCGGTGGCCAACAGTGACTTTTTCAATTGGGTCTCTCGTTCGTTCGTTCGTACCTGGTTGTCGTCTGGATACTGCGTCTTTAGCTTTCTCAATGGTACGACCGGAACGAGCGAAGTTCAGCAAAAGAACGCGAAAATCTCAGTCTTCGTGCTCGGGGGCCAGGCGGAGCCCTCAGTCCCAGCCTTCAGGTGGTAGGGCGGAGCGGGCGCCTGCCTCGGCCGTTTCCTCGGAGAAACCTCGGCTCAGCAGCATCCCCATCAGGGCGAGACCCTGCTCCGCGAGGGGCTTGTGGGCGACCCGGTTTGCGAGCCGGGCAGCCATCGCCTTCGCCTGAGCCTCCTCGTCGATCCCGGCGGCGGCGAGGGCCGCCTCCGCCAGCTCGCGCTCGATGCCCTTGGCGGCGAGCTCCGCGACGAGAGCCTCGGGGGCGCGGCCTTTGAGGCGGGCTCTCTCTTCGATCCACTGGAGGGCGAACCCGGCATCGTCGATCAGCTTCAGATCCATGAGGCGCTCGACGGTGCGGCCCACGACGTCATCATCGAAGCCGGCGGCTTTGAGCCGGGCCCGCATCTCATGTTCGGTGCGAGGCCGCGTAGAAAGAAGGTGCCCCGCGCGCTGCATGGCCTCGTGGTACGCGCCGTTCAACAGGATCTGTTGGTCTCCCGCTGCCGCCACCCCACGCGTGGCCATCGCCTCTCCTTTAGTCGGCGGCCTCCTCGGCCGGAGCTTCGGCGTCGATCACGACGTCACCAACCACTTCATCGTCGGTCGCCAGTAGGCCCAGCTTCTCCTTGATCTTGAGCT
>JALZEA010000080.1 GCA_030862265.1 Actinomycetota bacterium
GACAGGTCGTGGCTCGCCCGCTGCTAAACATCTCGGCGACGATGGATCACCGCTACCTCGACGGCTTTCACGCCGCGCGGCTCGCGAAAAGCGCGCGTGAGTACCTCGAAAACCCTCGAAAGTTCGAGCCGCTACCCGGCTAGATCGAGATCGGCAGGGCCGGGAGGTGGCACCAGACCTCGGGCCGCCAACCGCTGAGCGACGCTCGCGGTCCGGCCATCGCCTCGCTCCGCCGCCCACGCTCCTTGCTCGCACAGGAGTGCACAGGCGAACGTCGTAGCGACGCCGAGCGCGAACGATCGCGCCGAAGCGTGCTCGTCGCCGCCATGCTGCAGTCGCGCCCAACGATCGCGGAGCTCGCCGAGAGCCCGTTTCACCGCCGAGCCCGTCTCCGCGACGGCCGGGTGCGTCGCTCTTTCGGCCAGTTCCTCGATCTCATTGAAGAGAGCATCGACCGCCCCCTCCCGCTCGGCGGCACGGATCAGATCCAGGGAGAGGACGTTCGTCGTCCCCTCCCAGATCGGCTGGACGTGGGTGTTGCGCACCAGCGCAGGCAACGTCGAATCCTCGCAGTAGCCGACGCCCCCGACGGCTTCCATCGCTTCGGCCGCTCCGGCAACGGCCCAGCGCGCGGTCGCGAGCTTCGTTACCGGGGTGAGCCCTCGCAACAGGGCGAGTTCGTGATCATCAGCCGTCCCATGTTCGGCCTTGCCGGTGAGGTCGCAACATCTCAAGGTAAGAGCGAGCGCGGCCGCGTGATCGACGGCGAGCTCGGTCAACGTCGCCCGATGAGCCGGCCACGTGTGCAACGGGGCACCGAAGACCTCGCGCACCTGCGCGTACGCCCGCGCCCACGCCAAACCGCGTGCGAGAGACCCGACCGAGCCGATCGCGTTGTGGATACGTGTGATGTTCAGCATCGTGGCGATACGCCGGACACCGCCACCTTCGGCCGGATCGCCGACGGGTACCGCTAGCGCGCCTTCGAGCTCCAGTTCAGCGGTCGGCAAAGAACGTGTGCCAAGCTTGTCCTTGAGGCGACGGACCACGATTGCATTGCGCCGGCCATCGTCGAGCATGCGTTGGATGCGGAACATCGCGAGTGCACGCGAACCCTCCGCTGCGCCCTCAGGGCGCGCCAGGGTCAGCGCCATCTCCGAGGTCGTCGCGCTTGTGAACCACTTCGTACCGAAGAGTCGCCACGAATCACCGTCGCGCTTCGCGATCGTTCCGGTGCGCGAGATGTCTGATCCACCGGTTGTCTCGGTCATCCATTGCCCGCTCGTCCACGCGCTGTCGGGGTCGCGGGTCGTGAGACGCTCGATTATGGGACTCTCCGCTTCGCCACCGTGGACGATCAGTGTGCGCGCCGCCGCGTCGGTCATCGCGACCGGACATGAGTACAGGCCTGAGGACGGACCCCATTGCGCGATGATCCCGGCCCACACGAGACGGGCTTTGTCGCCGAAGGTGGACTCCTCGTAAGGAATAGAGGTGACTCCGGCTGCGACGCCGATGCGGCCGAGTTCGACATACGCATCCGAAACGCGGATCTCGTCAATCCGTTCCCCGAATGCCGAATACGGCACGTGTTCCGGAGGTTCGCGCTCGGCGCGCGCGGCGAACGCGAGCGTTGCGGGATCGGTCGAGATACGACCCATCTCTTCGAAGAGAGGTCGCGCGCCTTCGAAGGCGTCACCGAGGTAAAACTCCAGGCCCTCGCGCAGCGTTCGATCGGACGACCATGCATCCGATAATCGGGGCGGTTCCTGCAAGAAGCCGGACATCGCAGCCAGCTTATTCTTCGGCCATGCCGGCGCCTGCCATCGAAGTCAAAGGGCTGAAGAAGTCCTATGGATCTGTCGAAGCGGTCGCCGGGATCGATCTCACCGTGGCACAAGGCGAGGTCTTCGCGCTGCTGGGACCGAACGGTGCCGGCAAAACGACGACCGTTGAGATCCTCGAAGGCCATAGGAAACGCTCTGCCGGTGAGGCGTCGGTTCTCGGACACGACCCCGGGAGTGGTGAGGCGGCCTTCAAGCGACGCATCGGCATCGTCCTGCAAGAGACCGGCGTCAACCGCTTCCTCACCGTCGCGGAAGCGATAGATCAGTTCCGCCTCTACTACCCATCGCCGCGCCCGCTGGATGAAGTGATCGAAGTGGTTGGCCTTACCGACAAGCGCAACACATTGGTGCGCAAACTCTCCGGTGGACAGCAGAGACGCCTCGATGTTGCCGTGGGTCTCGCGGGCGATCCCGAATTGCTCTTCCTGGACGAACCCACGACCGGTTTCGACCCATCCGCTCGGCGGAACGCGTGGGGGATGATCCAGAACCTGAAATCCCTCGGCAAGACGGTGTTCCTCACTACGCACTACATGGACGAGGCCCAGTTCCTCGCGGATCGCGTGGCGATCATCGTCGGCGGATTGATCCGCGCCGAGGGAACGCCCGACGAACTTGCAGCGGGCATGGCGGTCGACACCCGCGTCACGTATTCGGTTGCGCAGGAGGATGCCGCGAAGCTCGAGGCAACCGCCCGCGGGGCGGGGATCGCAATCAATCAGGTGGCATCCGCGAAACCATCTCTCGAAGAGGTCTATCTGGAGCTCACGAAGGAGCAGCCCGACGAGCGCCCCAAGGAACAGCCCAAAGAGGAACGCGCCGGATGACCGCGGCTGCGATGACGCTTCGTCAGCTCCAATACGAGAACAAGGCGTTCTGGCGCAATCCGGCCGCGGCCTTCTTCACGTTCGCCTTCCCCCTGATGTTCCTCGTGATCTTCAACCTCATCTTCGGCAACAACGAGATCGGCGAGGTGAATGGCGAACCCGTGACCGGCTCGACGTTCTACGTCCCGGCGATCGCAGCCTTCTCAGTGATCACGGCATGCTTCACGAACGTGTCGATCAGCGTGGTGTTCCTGCGCGATGAAGGCATCTTGAAGCGTGTACGAGGCACTCCGTTGCCGGCAAGCGCGTACTTGATAGCGCGCGTCGTGCACTCGACGATCATCGCCGCCTTTCTAGTCGTGATCGTCTCGGTCGCGGGCTACTTCTTCTACGACGTGAAGTTGCCGACGGACGATCTTCCCCGGCTCGCGCTCATCGTCGTCATTGGCGCGGCGGCTTTCTCCGCACTGGGGCTCGCGCACACCGCGATCGTGCCCAACGCAGATGCCGCTCCCCCGGTCGTTAACGCGACGATCCTTCCGTTGCTATTCATCTCGGATGTGTTCATCCCGTTGGAGGATGCTCCTTCGTGGTTGATCACGTTCGCCAAGATCTTCCCGATCTGGCATTACTCGCACGCGATGCTCGAATCGTTCGACCCATTCGACGTGTTCGAGAGTGGGAACCTTCTGGTCGTCGCCGCCTGGGGTATTGGGGGTCTGCTGTTGGCGATCAGGTTCTTCTCGTGGGAGCCGCGGAGGTGAGACGCCGCGACCTCCAAACGGCTGTTGTCTGTGAATGACCCGGGAATGAACAGACAAGAGTCGTTTGCAAACGAGCCGGAACTCCGAGACGACGTCATCGTCTTCCACTTCCCCGATCCGGATCGCCACCTAAGCGCGGTGAAGCTGCATCAGGACGTCGTCCGGCCACGCTGGGGTCTGGACTTCGTGCGTGCCCCGCGCGCCGAAGGTTGGGTCCTTCATTTCCCTCGCCCGGATGCCGGACGGATGGAGTACATGCTCGAACTCGTCCACGCCGGCGGCGATCGCGAATTCATCACGGACCCGGCCAACCCTCGACGCGCGCCGGGGGCCTTCGGCGACCGATCGGTCATCGAGTTCCCGGGCTACGAACCACCCCCGTGGCTCTCGACTGACGCGCCTGGGGGGCGGATCGAGGAGTTCCAATTGAGGAGCCGATCCGTGCGCGCGCGCGTGAGTGGTCTCCTATTCAGTGCAGCCGGCGCGGCCCCCACCGAGTCCCTACCGTTACTGGTGGTGCACGACGGCCCGGAGTACGCAAAGCTGACCGGTCTGACTCACCTCCTGGATGTGCTGATCGCCGAGGGCAAGGTGCCGCGCATGCGTGCCGCGTTGCTCCAACCCAATGAACGAGACGAGATCTATTCCGCCTCGGCCGCATACTCCCGCGCTCTAGCTCACGAGATCCTCCCGAAGCTCCAGGAGATCGCACCTACCCCGCACGGACGAGGCTCCCGCATCGGGATGGGCGCAAGTCTCGGCGCGCTGTCGATGTTCCACGTGCATCGCCGCTA
Source organism: Actinomycetota bacterium (assembly GCA_030862265.1). Lineage (GTDB taxonomy): Bacteria > Actinomycetota > CADDZG01 > CADDZG01 > WHSQ01 > JALZEA01. The sequence goes on from JALZEA010000080.1 coordinate 4,233, forward strand.
CCCCGCCTCGTTCGGCGCGCTCTTCCTGCAATCGGGAAGTTTCTTCCGCCCGCGTTTGGATCGCCATGAGTCCGGTTTCGGTCGTTTCCGTCGCATCGCACGCTTCGTCAGCCAGGTGCTGAGCGTGGAGGAATGGCAGCACGCGATCCCAGTTTCGATGACGTGCGGCTCTGCGGAAGAGAACCTCGACAACAACCGTGTAGTGCGCGACGCGCTCGTACGTCAGGGCTACGACGTCCAGTTCGTCGAGAACCATGATGCACATACCTGGACGGGATGGCGCGATGTGTTCGATCCGGGCCTGATCGATCTGCTGACTAAGGTGTGGGGATGAGACGCGAGCACGCGTCGCTGTTTTCCCCCGCCATCGGGGCCTACGGCGGAGTCATCGTCTACGGCCACTATGGTCGTCCCTTGCTCGTCTTCCCGTCGCAAGAGGGTCGTTCTACCGATTACGAGGACCGCGGCATGATCGAGTCGGTCCGTGAACTTATCGACGATGGTCGCGTGAAGATCTATTGCATCGACAGTTTTGACGCCCAGAGCTGGCACGACGAGGAGCATCCTCTCGAAGAGCGCGCGCGGCGACACGGTCTGTACGAGAACTGGATCCTCGATCAGGTCGTCCCTTGGATCTACCAGGATTGTGCCGCCGTTACGGAGATCATGGCGACCGGTTGCAGCTTCGGTGCGTATCACGCCGCCAACTTCGTGCTCAAACGAGCCGACCTCTTCCCCCTGGCGATATGCCAGAGTGGCGTTTACGACGTAGGGGTCGTCGGTGGTGGTGAGCGCGGTGAAGCCGTTTACTTCAACAACCCGATGGACTACGTCTCTCACCTGCACGGCGACCACCTCGAATGGCTGCGTGGCCGGGCGAACCTCGTGCTCGTCTGTGGGCAGGGGCAATGGGAGGACACCACGGGGTCGCTCGAATCAACCAAGGCGTTCGCAGGGCTCCTGGCCTCCAAGGGCATCAAACATGAAGTCGACCTGTGGGGGTATGACGTCCCACATGACTGGCCCTCCTGGAGGGCCCAGCTCGCCCACCACCTGCCGAGGTTCTGTTAGGTGCGGGACAAGCGAGGCGCGATGGAGACGACGCGGCTGATCGGGTTGTTGCTCGGTACCGAAGAAGACTGGCCGAGCGCGTTCGAGCAATACATGGAGCGCCTCAAGCTGGACATCACGTACGAGGGCACGACTAACCGTTTCGCGACCGAGCGCATCACCGTCGAGCCGTTCGACCTACGGATGCTGCCTCGCTATTCGCTCGTGATCGATCGGCTCGCGCATTGGTATTACGTCCCACGCGAATGGCTCAAAAAGATCGCGCTAATGAATGACGTGTATCTCATGAACAATCCCTTCACGTTCCAGTCCATGGAGAAGCACGCGGCCTACTGCGCCATGATCCGGCTGGGCCTGAAGGTGCCGGAGACGTGGTTACTGCCGCACAAGGAACCACCGGACAATCCTCGGTTCCCGTACACCGCGCAGAAGTACAACCGCTCCTTCGACCTCAAAGCGATCGCGAACCACATCGGATACCCACTCTTCATGAAGCCGTTCGACGGGGGGGCCTGGGTAGGCGTCACCCGCATCTCCAACGACGCCGAGCTACAACGTTGGTACGACGAATCAGGGCACCGACTGATGCACCTCCAGCAAGCGGTCGAAGGATTCGACGCGTTCGCGCGCAGTCTTTCGATCGGTGCCGAAACGATGGTCATGCGCTTCGACCCTGGTCGTCCCATACACGATCGGTATCAGGTCGAACACGGTTTCCTGTCTCCAGAGGTCGGCGAAGAAGTTGTCGCGATCGGCAAGCTCGTCAACGCGTTCTTCCGATGGGAGTTCAACTCCTGCGAGACGCTCGTCAGCGGCAAGGAAGTCTTCCCTATCGACTACGCGAACGCGTGCCCCGATGTCGCGCTCACGAGCCTGCACTACTACTTCCCGTGGGCGATCATGGCGCTGGCAAGATGGGCGATCTTCTGCACGACCACCGAACGAAGGATGCGCGTCGATCAAGACACGCAGAACTACTTCTCGATCGGCGACCGGAAAGACATGACCTACGAGGAGAAGATCGCGGCGTACGGGAAACTCGCCGACGATTACTTCGAGACGGACCGCTATTACGAGTTCTGTTCCAAACACTTGCCCCATGCCGAGGAAGTCATGGTCGATTTCGTGCAGTCGCGCGAGTTCGACGATCTCATCGTCGAAACGGTCCGAACGACCTTCCCCGAACACGAGCACGACAAGTTCATCGCCCACTACCGGGGCTTGCTCGCCGCGTGGGCGAACGACCAGCTGGTCGCTAGCTAACGGTCTGCGCGATCTCGAGGGCGCGGTCTAGAGGAAGACTGCCGACCTCGAGCCGCAGGGTGACGCCCTCCTGCTCCCACAGAAGGACGTTGCCGACGAGGCGGATGCGTTCCTCGGCGAGGCCTGTACCGGGCACCTCGTAAAAGAAGAAGTGCGGCTCCCCCTCGAGCCAGTAGCCCTCGTTGCCGTTCACTTCGACCCGTTCGATGATGGTGTCTTCGAATGCGAGCTTCTTGCCGAAGAACACATCGGGCGCGAGCGGTGAGGCGAACTGGGTGAACACGATCGATACCCGATCTCCGCCGGCGGCAGGAAGGCTGGCCCGAGGCCCGTACACGAATGCCACTATCCCTCCACCTGGAGCAGCCTCGTCCAGGTAGATCTCGTCCGGGTTTGCAAGGTCGGGATGGTCCGGTGAGACGAGGTCGAAATCGACGGCCCTGGCGGCGGCCTCGCGCGTGACGAGCTGGCCGAGATCGAAATCGGATCCGATCTGAGGATGAGCTGTCGGAGTCCCGAACTGGATGCGAACCCCGCCGATCCCGAGGAAGTCGGCGATCGCACGTCTTGTGGCCGGCGAGAAAACGAGCGTCGCGGCGACAAGGGCGACAACTGCCGCGGTCGCGAACGCGAGGCGTGGCACCCAGGTCCGGGGCGCCGGCTCGGGGACCGATCGGATGCGCGCGCCAACCCGACCCGCGACATCGAGCTCGGGCCAGTCGAGTTCGCGACCCACTTCGGTCAACAGAGCATCCAACCGATCGGTCATCGCCCCACCTCCGGCGGGAGCTTTTCTCGCAAGCGGGCCTGTGCACGGGAGAGGCGCGATTTGATCGTTCCTCGCCGGACGCCAAGCGCGGCGGCCATCTCGGCTTCGTTGAGCTCCAGGAAGTAACGGAAGGCGATCACGTCGCGGTCCTTGTCTGACAGTTCGTTAAGCGCGGCGACCACTGCGGCGCGCTCGTCTGCCGCGAAGGCCGCCGCCTCGGGTGATGGGGCCGCATCTCCCGAGGGGCGGACCTCCGCGAGCCTGGACGCGAGTCCTCGGCGTCTCCCGGAGGACCGCACTCGGTTGCGCGCTTCGTTAGCGACGATCGTGAGGAGCCATGGTCGCAAAGGAGATTCGGATCGGAAGCGACCCAGCGCGTAGTAAGCCTTGACGAACGCCTCTTGCGCGGCATCGTCGGCCTCCGCGTGATCGCGGGTGATGACATATGCAACCCGGGCCGCCACCTGCTGGTAGCGCCGGACGATCTCTTCGTATGCCGAGACATCGCCATCTTTCGCTCGCTCGACTAGCTCTTGGTCCTCCGCCGGTCGGCCCTCCACGGAGTGGTTGTCTCCCCTGTTACGACGTGAGCGGGGCGGAGGTTCCCCGGGGCTGGGCGACATGGTTCCGAAGAGAGGGGAACCACGCGGCTATCGCACCAGTACCGACCAAACAGGCCAGGCCCCCTACAACTATCGAGGGCGCCGGGCCGATCGCCCCGGCCACGAGACCCGCCTCGACATCCCCGAGCCGGGGGCCGCCGGTCACGACCATGATGTTCAGGGAGTTGACCCGCCCGAGGAGATGATCGGGAGTCCTCTGCAACAGGATCGTGCCGCGGAACACGGCAGAGAAGACGTCGGCCGCCCCCGCTATCGCCAGCAGCATCACCGTGAGGACGATCGAGAACGTCGCCAATCCGGCGAACGTGATCGCGACCCCCCACGCGGTGACCGACAGAAGCACGGCAAGACCCTGTCGCCGGACGTTCGCCACCCAACCGGTCGTCAATGCGCCGATCAGCGCGCCGACCGCGGGCGCGGCGTAGAGGAGACCGACGCCTTGGGGGCCGAGATTGAACGTCGTCTCCGACAGGGCCGGAAAGACAGCGCGCGGCATCCCGAAGATCATCGCGATGAGGTCGATAACGAAGATCGACATCAACACCGGGGTGCGGGCCGCGAAGCGCAAGCCCTCGAGGATCGCTTGCACCTGCGTGGTGGGCTCCGTCCGCTCCATCATCGGGATCAGCGGTATCCAGCGCAACGCGTAGAGCGCGGCGGAGAAAGTGAGCGCATCGATCAGATACACCCACGCGACCTCAAAGGTCGCGATGAGGAGCCCCCCGACGGCGGGGCCGATGATCGTCGTCGTCTGGAAGAGAACCTGTCTGAGCGCCATCGCGGCGCTCAGCTTGGTTTCGGGGACGAGATGCGGGACGAGCGAGCTACGTGCCGGGCGATCGATCGCGTTCAAGCCGGACGCGATCGCGGTGATGGCATAGATGAGAGGCACGGACGGGTTCGCGGAGAACGCGACCGCCGCGAGCGCGCCGGACGTCAGCATCAGGCCGACCTCGGCCCCCGCGATCAATCGTCGACGATCGCGTCTATCGACGAGCGCGCCACCGATGATCGAGAAGACGATCAGGGGGATCACTTCGGCGAGACCGACGAGTCCGACCGCCACGGTCGAGCCCGTGACGTCGAATACCTGCCAGGCGACCGCAACCATGCGCATGTTCGAGCCCATGAGGGAGACGACCTGCCCCAACCAGAGGGCCCTGTAGGGAACGGACTCGCGCAGCGGCGAGATGTCGATCAGAGCTGCGGTGAAACGACGGTTCAATAAGCCGCGGAGAACTTCTTGAGCTTCTCCGTTCGATGAAGGGCGTCGATCTGGCGAACGGTTCCCGATCTCGTTCGCATCACAATCGATTGAGTGATAGCCGCACCTTCCCGATAGCGCACGCCGTTGACGAGGTCCCCGTCCGTCACTCCGGTCGCCGAGAAAAAGACGTCGTCGCCCGATACGAGATCATTCGTGCTGAGGACCCGATCGAGGTCGTAGCCGGCGGCGACGGCAGCGTCGCGCTCGGCCTCGTTGCGAGGCCACAGCCGACCCTGGATCGTCCCGCCGAGACACTTGATGGCGCACGCCGCGATGACGCCTTCTGGGGTTCCTCCGATGCCTAACAACATGTCGACGCCGGTCCCCTCCTTCGCAGCGGAAATCGCCCCGGCAACATCCCCGTCCGTGATGAAGTGGATGCGCGCTCCTGCCTCGCGCACCTCCTTCACGATCTGGTCGTGCCGCTCGCGATCCAGGATGACCACGGTGACGTCTGAGACGTCCGTCTTCTTGGCCTTGGCGACCTTCTTGAGGTTGTCGGCGATCGGAGCCTCGAGATCAATGGCGTCGGCGGCCGCCTCGCCGGTCGCGATCTTCTCCATGTAGAAGACGGGCCCCGGATCGAACATCGTGCCGCGCTCGGCCACTCCGATCACGGAGATCGCATTCGGCATGCCCAACGCGGTCAGTCTCGTGCCTTCGAGCGGGTCGACCGCGACATCAACGGCGGAGCCTTCGCCGGAACCGATCTTCTCGCCGTTGAACAGCATCGGCGCGTGGTCTTTCTCGCCCTCGCCTATGACGACGATGCCGTCCATCTGGACGGTACCGAGCATCATGCGCATCGCATCGACTGCGGCTTGATCGGCGGCTTCCTTGTCTCCGCGTCCCATCCAGCGTGCGGCCGCCAGGGCCGCGGCTTCGGTGACGCGTGCGAGCTCCATCGCCAGGTTGCGGTCCGGTGCGCCTCCGTTGCCTGCTGGCATCGCGCCTCCTGCTCGGAGCGGGTCAAAGGTTGGGGCCACAGGGTATCGGGAAGAAGACCGACCATGGCGAGGCTGCGGAGAGTCGACTGCTCGGAGCCCGGGATCGAACGTCGACGCAGAGGTAAAGGTTTCGAGTACATCGATTCAGAGACCGGCGAGAAGATCACCGAGCCAGAGGTGCTCGCGCGCATCAAGGAACTCGGGATCCCACCCGCGTGGAAGGAGGTCTGGGTGTGTCCCCATCCGATGGGCCACATCCAGGCCACCGGCATCGACGCCGCCGGGCGGAAGCAATACATCTATCACCAGAAGTGGCGCGAGCGTAAAGACCAGGCGAAGTTCGACCACATGTTGGACTTCGCGCGCGCTCTCCCCAAGATGCGGTGGCAATGGAACGAGCATCTGAAGCTGGACGACATGGGAAGAGAGCGCGTCCTCGCGTGTGCCGCTCGCTTGCTCGATCTCGGATTCTTCCGTATCGGTACTGAGGGCTATGCCGAACAGAACGACAGTTTTGGCCTCGCAACGATGCAGAAACGGCATGTCACGTTGAACGACGGCGTCATCACATTCGACTACAAGGCAAAGAGCGGGAAGCGCCGGATCCAGAGGATCGTGGACCCCGAGGTGCATCTGGTTGTGGAGGCTCTCAAGAAACGTCGGGGCGGGGACGACGAACTCCTCGCCTTCAAGAGAGGACCTCGTTGGGTGGACGTGAGATCCCAGGACATCAACGACTACATCAAGTCCCTCACAGGTGAGACCTTCACCGCGAAGGATTTCCGGACATGGAACGCCACGGTCCTCGCCGCGGTGAGCCTCGTGCCTTTCGAGAAGTCGACATCCAAGACGGCACGCAAGCGAGCGGTATCACAGGCTTGCAAGGACGTCGCGCGCTATATGGGCAACACGCCGGCCGTCTGCCGAGCCTCGTACATCGATCCGCGCGTGTTCGATCGGTTCCGGTCGGGATGGACGATCGCACCCGCTCTCGAAGCCGTGGGGATAGGCGCGACGTTCGACGACCTCGAAACGCAGGAGATCGTCGAAGAAGCCGTTCTCGATCTCATCGCAGACCGGCGCGAGTCCGACATGCTCGAGAGGACTGCTTAACCGGTCCGGCTACTGAGGACTGGTGCAGAACGCGCAGCGACGCGCGCCGGAGGGGATGCTCGAGAGGCATTCCGTGCATTCTTTGGTGGTGCTCTCCACGTCCGGCTGGGTCTTCCGGCGGGCCATCAGCGTGTTCACCGGCTTGACCACGAAGAAGAAGAGCGCCGCCGCCGTGGCCAGAAACGTGAGTAGAGCCTGGGTGAAAGCACCCCAGGTCAACCGGACATCGCCGATGCTCACTGCGCGATCCGACACGTCGACGCCTCCCGTCATCACTCCGAGAAGCGGAGTGATGAAACTCGCAATGAACTGATTCACCAGCAGCCCGAAAGCAGCGCCGATGACGATCCCGACGGCGAGATCGACCACGTTGCCACGCAAGACGAACTCCCGGAACTCTCTGAGCATGCCGGCCTCCCTCCAAAAGAAGAGGCCCCCTTAGGGGCCTCTTCACCTCTATCGCCTTGGAAGGAAAGCTAGCAGTTGGGGGTCGGACAAAGGGGTCGCGTCTCGCGCGCCTTGTCGGGCCGCTCGAGCATCGCCGCTCCCGACGTCTGCTTGATGAAGATCGGGTTCGCAACCGGCTTCGGTCCACCGAGGGGGTTCGTCAACGTCGTGTCACCCGAGACGACGAAAAGATTGCCCTTGAGGTCGAAGTTGATCGTGAAGAAGTCACCCAGGCGGCGGTCGCCCGAGGCGAAGCTGGGGTTCGCGTTGCACGTCGTGCCGCTCAGGCAGATCTTGCCGATGTGGATGGGCTTCTTGGAGGCATCCGCGATCGAGAACTGCGGCGGCACGAACCGGCGCGATCCATCCGAACAACGGACGACCGAACCATGTCCGTTCATGGTCTGCGCGACCATGATCTTGAACTCATCAGTTTCTGGGATGCGCTCGTACCACGTCATCGCGACGCGGCCGTCGTCACCGGCAATGATCCACGGCCATAGTGCATCGTGGCCCTTGTTCGGGATCGCGATTGGGGCCGACGCCCACTTGTTGGTCTTACGGTTGAAGTAGTTGAAGGTCACTTCGCCGTCGGACTGCGTGTCGCTCGAACCCTGGTAGCCACCCGCGGCCGCGGCGTAGGCCCAGCCCGCGCGATCGACCGCGACGGCGCCGAAGAATTGCGTCGACTTTCCAAGCAGTGCCGGGTATGCCTTCCATGTCTTGCCGTCATCCTCAGAGATCGCGATCCCGTTGCCGGCAGGGCCGATCAGACCGGTCTTCGGCTTCAAGGGATCGACGAGGATCTTGCTGTCGGCCGGGAAGCTCGTGCTGACGAGTGAGAACGTGAGCCCGCCGTCCGTCGAACGCCACAGCTGCTTCGGAGTGTTGACGTAGAGGAAGACCTCGTCGGCCTCGGCTCCGGTTAGCCAGGGCCGGTCACCCGAAGCTGCGATGGGGTTCCCGCGGGGCCAACTCTGACCGTCGTCCGAGCTCGAGAACACGGCGACGTTGGCGAGGTCGATCTCGGTGTTGTAGATGCGACCGCCGGCGTCCATCGTGAGGTCGGGATCCGAGAACCCCGTCGACGTGGCCGTGTGCGGACCCTCGGGCTGACCGAAGAGACCAACGTAGTTCCACGTCTTGCCCCCGTCGGTGGAGCGCCAGTTGAGGGTCTGGTTGTAGTAGCGACCGAAGTCGCCGGTGCCCGGTGCCGCCTCAGGGTTCTTGTAGACGTGGGTGGTTCCGGCGTGCGCCGAAACGATGATCGATCCATCCTGGGCAACCTGGCTGACGGGCTCGCCGCCGGCACGCATCTCGTCGATGAAGATTTTCTTGCCGAACTCGAGTTTTGGAGGCTTCACTTCCGGACAGCTGCGTGCTGAGGACCGGGCCGCACCCGCGAGGGGCAGCAACGAGAGAAGCAGGACGGGCACGAGCAAGGACTTGTAGAAGCGCAAGGATCTTTCCCCTCTGAGTTGTAGGCCTACACGCTATGGATTCGTCTCCCCCAACCCCGTTCCTGCTGGGGCGGCTCGCCCGCTTGGGGTCGGAATTGTGATTCAAGGGTCGGCGGGTGGCCGGCCGATAGATATCTACGTGAGTCGGACAACTCGGACCATCCTGTCATTCCTTGCCAGTGCGCTGCTCTGGGCGGCGGTGCCTGCCGCGCAGGCTGCGTCGCGCCCACTGCCGGACTGGGTTCGCCCCGCGGTTCGCTACCTCGTCAACCAGGAAGTGATCGTGCGCGACGAGTTCCGGCCCAACCAGCCCATGTCCCGCGCGCAGTTCGGTCGCGCCATGCGTCAGCTCTTCGGCGGCTACTACAAGCGCACGGGCGGCGACGTCACCGTTGCCGAGGTCTCCGCCGCGTTGGTACGTGCGCTCGGGCAAGGAGAGACCGCCCAGATCCTGAAGCGCGCGCAGTCACCCGACGGCTGGAAGCCGGCGACGGCTCCGTACTTCGGCACTGAGATCGTGGCGCGCGAGATGGGACTGCGCTACAACCGGCTCGAGGGCGAGGACAATCTCGAGATGTCGGCCACCGAGCCGATGCGACAAGCGGATATCGCGTATTCACTGTGGAAGGCCAAGACCGCTCCCTCGACGTGGGGAGCGGATGCATTGCGAGGCTTCGGATTGGCGCAGTACTCGGAGACGCGTCGCCAGGTCATCGAGTTCGCGCTCTCTCTCGTCGGTACTCCGTACGTATGGGGTGGCGAATGGACGACCTCCACGCCGACCGGATATCCCTTCGGCGCGCAAGCCCACGGTGGCTTCGATTGCTCCGGGTTCGCGTGGTACGTGCTCAAGGAGAAGAGCTCGAGCTATCGACCCGTCGGACGCTCGTACGCAGGCTGGTCGTTCCCGGAACGCTCCTCGGCCGACATGGCCAAGGCCGCGCCGGTGCGACTCGGCTACGGAAAGCTCCTGCCGGGCGATGTCGTCTTCTTCTCACCCGATGGTCGCCGGGCGAAAGCGAGAACCGTGTACCACGCGGGGATCTACCTCGGGCGCGGCTGGATGGTGCATTCCTCGGGATCGCGTGCCGGGATCAGCCTCGGGCAGATCGGGCCGGGCTCGTGGTGGCACGACCAGCTCGCATGGGGCCGCCGCATCATCACCCGTTAACCCCGTTCTTTTCACCTCAACTACCCGAAACGGTTAGTTGAAGTGCAAAGAAGCACAACACTTCCATTTAGATGAACGGCCGATGTGTGACTTCGTTCACCACGCCCGACTGAACCTTATGGCGCGATGTCTTTGTGGAAGCTCTCGCTCGTGACGACGGAGACGCACGTTGCCGTGCCCTTGCACGTGGCCAGTTCGGTGCGATCGGGAGGGTCCAAGTCTCGGCCTTCCTGTCCGCAAGAGCGATACAGGGTCGCGTCCGTTCGGGACGCTGGCAAGAGGTACTACCGGGCACTTACGTGATCGAAGGAGCACCTCGGTCACGAGAGCAGGAAGCGATGGTGGCTCTTCTTTGGGCCATGGGACGAGAGGACACGCGCGCGCTTACGTGCCTATCTCACACGACAGCCGCATGGCTGCACGGCCTGCTTGGATTCAGGAGGCCGATCCATCTCACCACCCCGCGGATGCTTAGACCGCCTAGCCGCGCCACAAAGGTCCACCGGACGCAGTTGGAAGCCGTCGACATGGAATCGGTCCTCGGCATGCGGGCAACCACGACCGCTCGGACACTGCTCGACCTGGGTGCGGTGATCGACGTCGCCTCTCTCGAGTCGACCTTGGAGTCTGCTTTGCGTCGAGGCCTAGTGTCCTTGCCGAGACTCCGCTGGCAGCTTGAACGATGCGGGGGGCGAGGGATTCGCGGCGCCGCCGCGTTACGTCATCTCCTCAACGACCGGAACAAGGGGTACATCCCTTCCGAGAGCGAGCTCGAACTGAGGTTCTTCCGGCTCTTGCGCCGACATCGATTGCCTCTGCCCGTCAGGCAGAAGGTCATAAAGGACGACACAGGACGGTTCATCGCCCGGGTGGATTACTGGTACGCCTCCCATCGGCTGGCGATCGAGGTGCATGGCTGGAAGTACCACTCGGGCAAGCCCTCGTGGGAGCGAGATATCGACCGGGGAAACGAACTCGTCGTCCAGGGAGAGAGGGTGCTGGTCTTCACGTGGAACAGCGTGACCCGAAGAAGCAACGATGTGGCCGCGAAGATTCGGCAGGCGCTCGAGCTGACGGATCCACAGGGTTCTCTTCAGCTGAGACGACCGAAACGGTCGCCCTAGGTGAAAAGAAAGGTCAGCCTGGCGCGACCAGATCAGTCGTGGACGAAGACGGGGCGGAAAGCGCCGTAGGCGCGGGCCCCGGCTTCGAAGCCTGGCGCGACCAGATCAGTCATGAACGAAGACGGGGCGGTCGACCGGGTTGCGGTACCAGAAGGCGCGCTCGACGTAGCGAGGGATGCGTACGCAACCATGACTCGCGGGATACGTGGGGACCGAGTCGCTCCCGTGGATCGCATAACCGCCCACGAAGTAGCTCGGCCACCACAACGTGCCGAGGTCGCTGACGCGCTTGCCCTGGATCTTGCGGGTGATCTTGAAGTTGCCGCGCGGCGTGTGCGCGACCCGTTCGTCACCGTCGACGGTGTACGTCTCCCCGTTCCCACTCGAGATGGGCAAGGTGTGGATGACCTTGTCGTTGCGAATCTCGAACAGCACCTGACGTGAGATATCGATGTCGATGAAGTTGTGGTACTTGCGATTGGGAGTGCGGGGTCGGGAACGCATGGCGATCTCAGTCATCTGCCACGGCGGAACCACTCCATCTCGCACCATCCCGTGAACCTTCTCGAACGCATAAACCGCCTGCAGCGTGGCGTAACCGAAGCTCCCGTCGACCGCGCCCGACGGGTAGCTCGTCCACTTCAGAATCTTCTGGAGGTATGCAACCTCAGACCCCCCCGAACCTGAACGAAGCGTTACGTCCCAACGGATCGGATGGACGTTCGTCAACCGGCCGATCTTGGCGAGAGCGAAGCCGCGCCGCCGAAGTCCGTCGATGATCCCCGGCAGGGCGCGCCGGTGACTTTTGCGCCAGACGTCGAGCGAGATGATCGATCCGTACTTCGCCTTGTGGACGACAGACCGCTGTACGCGTAGGTACTTGCCTCCACCGGGGCGATGCGTCCAGCGCACGGAGCGATACCCCATCGAGCCTGCGACCTGAAGCACGCGCGCGTCGCGCGCGCCATTGGGGGTTCGGAGGAACGGCGCCGCAGTGACGCCTACCTTGTTCAGGGCTTGTGTGCCCCGGGCGATCGAAGCCCGGATAGCCGCGTCGTTCATGGCCGTGAAGCTTGTCTTCGACCACCCGCGATTCCCGAGTGAATGGCCGGCGCGCCGGATCGAGCGAGCCTTCTTCGGATGCGATGAGATCCATTCGCCGGAGATGAAGAACGACGCTTTGGCGCGCTTGGTGCGCAGGGTCGACAGGACCTTGTCGAGGTATTTCACCTTCGTCTGACCATCCAAGGTGATAAGCGCGACGGGCTTGTGAGGCCCCACGACCCACTCACTTGGGGGTAGCGAGGCGGCCACGGCCCCTCCGCTCGTAGCCGGAACGACGCCGGCGACAAGAAGTGCGATCACGAAGGCTCTCAGGGAGGTGGCTCGGATCATCGAGGGCCGCAGTGTATCGATACGCTGAGCGGGCTCGCCGATGTGGGGATGGCAGGAAAGGGCTGCCAGGTGCCGAAACCTCCTCTAGGCCACATCAACCTAGGGCGGAGGTCCGAGATGAAGTCCTCGAAGCTGCTGAGAAATATCAGCGTCATCGCGTCTGTGGCGCTGCTGCTGGGCGCGTTCGTCGCGGGCCCGGCCGACGCCAAGAAAAGGAAGAAGAAGCCAGCGCCCGCGTGCGCGCCCTACACCACACCGAGTTGGGCCGAGGGCGCGGAGACGACCATCTTGACCGACGCAGCGACTGCGGATGCTCCCGTTGAGGTCGAGATCGCGACCGATCCGGGGGTCGGTTTCACCGACGCAGGCGAACCAGGTGGCGGCACCGGGGATGCGACCTTCAAGTACCACAACGTGGTCGTGGACAGCGCGGCCGCGACGGCAAAGCTTTTCGTCCGGATCGAATATCCGCCGGTCTGGGATTACGACTTGTTCCTGCGGTTTCCGGACGGTATCGCCGTGGCCTATGAGGCCGACTTCAACCCGGCGACCGTAGGCGGGCCGACCCCGGTAGGAGGCAACGAGGGCGCGCACCCGGAACCGGGCGCGGGCCAGATCGACGGAGCCGAATCACCGGATTGCGCCGGTTATAGCGTCGAGATCGCCAGTGCCATCACCGCCGGCGGGCCGGTCGCTATGACTCTCTGGCTCGAGCAGTAGCTATTTGGATCCAGACGCTTCAATCGAGACCGGGCTTCGGCCCGGGAGGACGCAACCGGTTCGCTAACGCGTCCCGGTGCTCAATCGAGAGAGGTCCCAAAGGGACCTCTCTCTTCGCGTCTATGGGATCCGACTATTCGCGGCGTCTGAAGGCGTAGGCGAGCGCGCCGCCGAGTAGGACCACGGCGGCACCGACGAACCAGAGTGGGCTGGGCCCCCGGGGCTCGTCGCGCAGAGGATCGTTATCTGAGAGCGTGAAGCGCGGCGACGGGGCCTCCCCGGGAGAGATCGGGCGCTTGGTGGGGCGCGCTCCTTCGACCGCGAGTGGGATGAGATGCACCGCACCCGGCGTCGAGTAGTAGAGGCCTTTCGGTCCCCACGCGAGCGCGATGACCGGTTCGGATGACTCGAGGAGGATGCGGTCTCGTATCGCGCTCGCGCGCGCGGCATCGAGGGTGATGCGGTGGATCGTCTGTTCGCCATAAGCCGCGAAGAACAGATCGCCGGCAACCTGGGCCTCGGCATTCGCGGGATCTGCGAACGCGATCCCGGTCGGGACGATGATCTGCTCGTAATCGACGATCGGATCCTGATAGTCACCTCGCAACGAGCTCGTGTCCGTATCCCCCGCGGCGCCGCTGGTCACCGGCCAGCCACCGTTGCCTCCCGCGACGATGCGATCGATCTCGTCATGCGACTGCGGCCCATTCTCGGTTACGAACGGGTTGCCGGAGACGGGATCGATGGCAAGACCGAAGGGGTTGCGGTACCCGATCGCGAAGGCGGGTGAGTCGCCAAAAGGGTTGTCGTTGGGGACGGCGCCGTCGGCGGTGTAGCGATAGACCTTGCCACCCAGTTGCGAAGGATCCTGCGCCCGATCGGAACTGTGCGTCTCTCCGTTACTCACGTAGAGCATGCCGTCATGCCCGAACGCCACGCCGCCGCCGTTGTGGTAGCTGCCCGCCGGGAGCCCGTCGATGATCACTTCGGCGGTGCCGCCCTCGGTTGGTACGCGGTAGACGACGTTCGTGGCTCCATCCGCCGCGGTCGCGAACGCATACACGTGACGGTCGTCCGGGGACACGGCGAGCCCGAGTAACCCGGCTTCGCCGGATGTTGTCGTCGCTACCGAAGCGACGACTTCGCCCCGGCGCGTGTCGTCCCACACCAGGATGCGGCCAGCGCGCTCGCTCACGTACATCCCACCTGCCGAGTCGAACGCGATCCCTGCGGGGAACTCCGCGCGCGCGACGATCTTGGGCTCTATCTGAGCGCTCGCCGGTGACGCGAGGAGAAACAACGTCGATGCGACCGCGACCCCGGCCGTGAAGCGGCCCGTTATTTCTCCTTCGGTGACTTGTCGGGTTCGGGAGAAGCTTCGGCGGGGATCGATGGCGTGATGGTCACCGCAGGAGCAGGCGAGGGGTCGAAGGGTGAGTCGGCATCCATGGGGCAGTCCTGGAATCCCTCGGGCGCGTCTCCTTCCCGTCGGAAGACGTTGATGAACTCCTTCGCCGCCTCCTCGTCGAATTCATCGAGGCGCATCATGTGCGCCCACGCCATCAGCGTGAAGTTCGTCTCCATGCCCGGGAACGGCGCGGTGAAGACATGCGACTCGTAGGTCGTCGCGAGTTCTTCGATCTGTTTGATCGTGTCGAGATCGGCCTCAGGTTTGTAAAGGAGGCCGACGGCACCGTGTTCGAGGGTGTGGACCATGTTCTCGTTAGGGACCTGGGCGTCGAAGATGCCGCACGGAGCCGGCTGGCTGGCGTGCTGTCCAGAGACAGGTGGTGTCATTGGATACGAAACCGTGCCGGAGACATGGTTCTGGGAGCCTCCCCCTTGCGTCGAGAAGTGCTCGATCGGATGACCCTGGATCTCGTCGGGGGCCTGGCCCCGCAGGAAGAAAAACCAGAAGGCGAGCACAACCAGCCCGCCCATGATCAGGTAACGGGTGATGCGCTCCCGCACCTGACGACGGCGTTGGGCTTGTAGCTCGGCCGCTTTGGCGGCTCGCCGTGACTCTAGACGCTCTCGCCTCCGCTCGTTCGGATCGACGTCGGGCGCCGCCTTGCGTCTCTTCTTCTTGGCCATATCGGCCCGGAGGCTATCTTGACCGCGACATGAACCTCGACGGGTGGGAACTGGCGCTGGCTCTCGGGTTGGGTGCGAACGCGGCCCTCGGCTTCGGCTATCGCATCTACCGCTTGACGAAGGGGGGACCGCTCGGGGACGTCATCGGTCAGGCGGTATTGGGGGTGGTCCTCACCTTCCTCGCAGTAGGCGTCGCCACAGGCCAGTCGTGGGCGCGCTGGGGCGCTCTCATCTACGGGCTTCTTTTCGGCGTGGCCGTGATGCCCATCTGGATCCTGGCGGTGCTGATCCCATCGGATCCGAAACGGCCGGACTACGCATTCACGGCCGTCTACTGGGCGCTGTTGCTACTCGTGATCGCCGCCGCCCTACTGGCCTAGGAACGTCGCCGAGTGCGCAGATGAACACCAAATAGGTGTCCAGATGCGCACTCGATGAAGGGGACTAATTCTCGGCGTGCAGGAGGCCCCAATCCTTTAGACGGCGCGCGAGCTCGCTCGAGGTCGTCTGGTAGAGCAAAGACAACGCCATGAGGTCGTCCTCGCGGATCGTGAGGACCTTGCCGTTGTAGTCGCCTCGCTGGATCTGGATCGCGTGCGTAAACCGCGACAACGGGTCACGGTCGGTTTCCGGTACCCGGTCAAGGCTCTCGAGGTTCAACACCACGCGACGCCTCGACTCGATCGCGGGAGATGCCGGACGGTCGTCGGCCGGCAGGATCTCGGATACCGGCACGCCGTAGAAATCTGCGAGCTCTGACAGCCGGGCCACGGTCACGTTGCGATCGCCGCGCTCGTAAGCACCCACGACCGCCGCCTTCCACTTGCCACTGGAGGCCGACTGGACGTCCTGGAGCGACATGCCCTTCTGGACTCGGATCTTGCGGAGTTGTTCGCCGAGAGATTTGGAGTATTCGTCACTTGCCACGCTGAACCTCACATTCCTCGATAATTCACGAGCATTGACAGACCGAACATACACGCTAGG
Source organism: Actinomycetota bacterium (assembly GCA_030862265.1). Lineage (GTDB taxonomy): Bacteria > Actinomycetota > CADDZG01 > CADDZG01 > WHSQ01 > JALZEA01. The sequence goes on from JALZEA010000080.1 coordinate 20,684, forward strand.
TCACTTTCCGACCACGCTTCGCATCTATTCGACACTCTCCGTGGGCAATCCTGCCTGGGTTGGTAACTTTACGCATTCGGCATGCAGCAAGGCGAGGCGTGGGTAGGATTCGATGACGATGCGACCTCTGTGGAAAGGCGCCATCACCTTCGGGCTGATCAGCATCCCCGTCCGGCTGTATTCGGCCGTGTCGGAGAAGAGCCTCAAATTCCACCTCCTCCATGAGGCCGACGGCGGCCGCATCAAGTACCAGCGGGTGTGCGCCAAGTGCGGCAAGGAGGTCACCTGGGACGACATCGTCAAGGGCTTCGAGTACTCGAAGGACCACTACGTGCAGTTCTCCGACGACGAGCTCGATGCCATGGATGTCGACTCGATCAGGGCGATCGATGTCGTCACCTTCGTCCCTCTTGAAGAGATCGACCCCATCTATTTCAACAAGACCTATTACGTCGCCCCCGAGGCCGCGGGGCTCAAGGCCTATCGCCTCCTCGCCGACGCGCTCGAGGCCGAAGGGCAGGTCGGGGTTGCGAAGGTCGCGCTGCGCGACAAGGAGCATCTCGCTACCGTGCGCTTGAAGGACGACGTCTTCGTGCTCGAGACGATGCACTGGCCCGATGAGATCCGCGAGCCCGAGTTCGAGGAACTCAACAAGCGAGTGAAGGTCCAAGACAGCGAAGTGAAGATGGCGCGTCAGCTGATCCAACAGCTGTCCGACAACTTCAAGCCGGACATGTTCCAGGACGAGTACCGCACCAAGCTCGAGGAACTGGTGGCGAAGAAGGTCGAGGGCGAAGAGATCACGGTCGCGCCCGCCCCCGAAGAAGAACCCACCAAGGTTGTCGATCTGATGGAAGCTCTCAAGGCTTCGGTCGAGGAGGCGAAAGCACGTAAGGCGCCGGCGAAGAAGAAGACGCCGGCCCGCAAAGCCTCGGCGTCTTAGATCGCGATCAAGGCGGCCTAGCGATGGACGAGATCAACATCCGTATCCCCGCGTCGCCGGAATATGTTCAGGTCGTTCGTTTGATGGCCTCGGGCTTGGCGAGCCGTCTCGGTTTCACGCTGGACGACATCGAGGACCTGAAGATCGCGGTCGACGAGCTCTGCGCCTATCTCACGGGGGCCCAGGGCCGCGATGGCGAGATCGAGATCATCTTCACCATCGGTGACGACCGCATCGAGATCACCGGAAGCGGAAAGTTCACCGCAGGGATAAAGGTCCGCACGGAACTGACCCAACTCAGCCAGATGATCCTGGACACGGTCGTCGACACGGCGACCCTCCATCTGGATGACGGCTCCCCCACCTTCAACCTGGCTAAGACGAAGACGCCATGAGCGAGCGCGTCATGCTCGATCGCGACGAAGTGCGCGATCTCTTCCGCGCGTACCAGAAGGCAGACGCCGAGGACCAGATCGCGTTCCGGGAACGTCTCGTCGAGCAGTTCATCGGGCTTGTGGAGTTCCTGGCGCGCCGCTTCCGCAACCGAGGCGAACCGTTGGAAGACCTCATTCAGGTGGGGACGATCGGCCTCCTGAAAGCCATCGACCGCTTCGATCTCGATCGCGAGGTCGAGTTCTCGACCTACGCAACCCCCACCATCGTCGGCGAGTTGAAACGGCACTTCCGCGACAAGGGATGGGCCGTGCGCGTGCCACGGCGATTGCAGGAACTGCATCTGGAACTGACGAAGATCGTGGCGCAGCTCGGTCACGACCTCGGGCGCTCCCCGACCGTCCCCGAGATCGCGCAGGCCGCGGGCACTTCGGAAGAAGAAGTACTCGAAGGCCTCGAGATCGCGCAGGCATACAACTTCACCTCACTCGACGCGCCGATCGATACCGAAGAGGGCGGTACGACGTCGTTCGCCGATCAGCTCGGAACGTCCGACGAGCACCTCGAGAATCTCGAATACCGCGCCTCGCTTGCGCCGGAGATGGCGAAGCTGCCCGAACGTGAACGTCACATCCTGTACTTACGGTTCTTCAAGGGGCTGACGCAATCCGAGATCGCCGATCGCCTCGGCATCTCCCAGATGCACGTCTCGAGGCTGTTGAACCGAACGCTCGTCCAATTGCGCGAGGCGTTCGAGGAATAAAGATGAGCCGCCGCGCTAGCTGTGTCGCGGTGGCGTTGGCCTTCGCCGTATCCGGTTGCTCGCTCGGAGCGGTCGATCTGGCGGAAGAGCGGCCCCTGGCACTGCGCTCGACGATCACGGCCGCCGACGGGAGCATGCTTGCCCGGCTGTATCGCGAGAACCGGGCGCTCGCGGACATCGAGGACATCGACCCCGATGTCATCGATGCCGTTATCGCGGCCGAGGACGAGCGCTTCTACGACCACCCCGGCTACGACCTGAAGGCGATCGCCCGAGCTGCGATCATCAACGCGACCGAAGGCAAGATCCTGCAGGGCGGGAGCACGATCACACAGCAATACGTCAAGAACACGTTCTTCCGCGACCCGCCGAAGACCCTGGCTCGCAAAGCGCGCGAGCTCCGCTTCGCCATCGAGATCGAACGCCTCTATTCGAAGAACGAGATCCTCGAGCGCTATCTGAACACCGTCTATCTCGGTCAAGGTGCCTACGGCGTCAAGGCCGCGGCGGAGACGTACTTCGGACGCGACACCTTCAGTCTGTCGATACATGAAGCCGCGATGCTGGCGGCGTTGATCAAGGCCCCCGCACGCTACGACCCGCGCGAACACCCGAAGAAGGCGCTCGTGCGACGCAACTACGTGATCGATCGCATGGCCGAGCTCGAGATGATCTCGGTGTCCGAAGCGGCGGTCGCGAAGGCCGCCGGTCTCGGTGTCATCCCGGATCCGCCGCGTTTCGTCACGCGTCAGCCGTACTTCGTGGAGGCCGTGCGCCAGGAGATCCTGCGCGACCCGAGATTGGGAGAAAACCGCGACGAGCGCGACGACGAGTTGTGGCGGGGAGGCCTGACGATCGAGTCCACGTTGGTGCCGCGCTTACAACAAGCCGCACGGCAAGCCGTCGATTCGGTACTGAACCAGCCGGGTGATCCGGATGCCGCTCTCGTCGCGATCCGACCCTCGACGGGCCAGATCGTCGCCATGGTCGGAGGGCGCGACTGGGGCCTCTCTCAGGTGAACCTCGCTCTCGGCAAGATCGGAGGCGGCTCCGGACGCCAACCCGGGTCGTCGTTCAAACCGATCGTCGCGGCCGCCGCGCTCGAAGCCGGGATCTCGCTCGACGCGAGGTACGAGGCGTCCCCGCAGACGTTCACTTTCTCCGACGGTTCGAGCTGGTCGGTACGGAACTCGGAAGGCACCGCGGGCGGCTTCCTGCCTCTCGATGAAGCGATGGTGCGTTCCGTCAACGGTGTCTACGCTCGTCTCGGTCTGCAACTGGGAGCCGGCCAGATCGCCACGCAGGCACGCTTGATGGGGGTGCGCTCGGACCTTCCCTCGGGACCGGCGATCGCACTCGGGTCCGCGCAGGTGAGCGTCGTGGACATGGCCGCGGCCTTCGCGACGCTTGCGAACTATGGCACCGCGATCGAGCCGACCACGATCCGGCGGATCACGCGGGCGAACGGCGAGGTCCTGAAACCGGACCAGCGGACGGTGCAGAGCGTGGTGTCGCCCGGCAACGCCTACCTGTTGACGAAGGTGCTGGAACAGGTGCTGATCCGAGGGACGGGTACGGGTGCGCGTATCGGCAGACCGGCGGCAGGAAAGACCGGCACGACGAACCTCTACGTCGATGCCTGGTTCGTCGGATACACGCCCGATCTCGTTACGGCCGTTTGGGTGGGGCATCCGGAAGGAAGCATCCCGATGTATTCGGTGCACGGCCTCAGGGTGGCGGGCGGGACGCTTCCGGCCACGATCTGGCGCCTGTTCATGCTCGAGGCTCTCCGGAACGTCCCGCCGCGGCCATTCAAGCTGCCGAAGAGCGAGCTCGTAGTCGTCGAGATAGACCCGGTCACCGGGTTGCTCGCGGCACCGTGGTGTCCCGGCGAGCGTCAGAAGATGCTGCGCCAGCTTGCGCCCACGCAGTACTGCCCCATGCCGGTGGTCGCAACGCCGCTCGGTTCGCCCGCCGTGAGCGCGACCCCGACAGAAGAGCCCCGCAAGAGACCGCGTGAACAGACCCCGGAGCCCAAGCCGTCGGACAAAGGATCGCCGAAACCTTCTCCTTCGGAGTAACCTCCCCCGCCCGTGGCGATCCTTCTGAGCATGGCGGCCGCGCTCACCTACGGCGCGGCCGACTTCATCGGCGGGCTGATGACGAAGCGCAACGACGTTTTCCGCGTTGTTCTCTTGTCGCAGTTCCTCGGCGCGATCCCGCTGTTGCTGGTTTTCCCGCTACTCAATGATGGTGACATCTCGATGCCGGTGTTCCTCTGGGGCGCCGGTGCCGGTATCACTGGTGGTGGTGGCGTCGTGCTTCTCTATCGAGGACTCGCTATCGGACGAATGAGTGTCGTCGCGCCGATCACCGCGGTCGAAGCTGCGATGGTCCCCGTGTTGTTCGGGCTCGCGACTGGCGAGCGACCGGGCGCACCGGCACTCGCCGGCGTTGGCTTAGCGCTGGTTGCGGTGGCTTTCATCTCGTCGGTAAAAGAGGACGTCGGCGGAGAGGTCGAGCCGCGCCGGAGCGGCATCGTCGAGGCGTTGGGGGCCGGTCTCGCTTTCGGGGCGTTCTTCATCTTCCTCGATGGCGTCGGCGACGACTCCGGCATGTGGCCGCTGGTCGTGATGCGCTCGACCTCGATAGCACTTGTTGCCTTCGTTCTGATCGGGGCGCGCGTTCCGCTCCGTCCCGCTCCGGGAACGTTCTGGGGGATCGCAGCGGCGGGGACGTTCGACGTTTCGGCAAACATCTTCTACCTGCTGTCGACGCGGGAAGGGTTGCTGACGATCGTCGCGGTGGTCACTTCGATGTATCCGGCGATGACGGTCCTGCTGGCCCGCATCCACCTGAAGGAACGCTTCACGCACGTTCAAACGGCAGGTCTAGGCCTCGCGGGGGCCGCGATCACTCTCATCGCGACCGGGTAGGCACGCGCACTTCGACGCGCGTGCCGCCTTCGGACGAGATCTCGAACGTGCCGCCGAGCTCGTCGATCAACGACCGGACGATCTGCAGTCCGAGCCGACCTCCGAAGAGGGCGTCGTCTTTGAAACCGGCACCGTCATCGCGCACGACCAGGACGATCTCGTCACGCTCGCGGCCGATCTCGACCGCCACAGTCCCGGATCGATCCTCGGGGAAAGCGTGCTCGATCGAGTTCTGGATCAACTCCGTCAACGTGACCGCCAGCGGTGTGGCCAGGTCCGCTCCGACGGGCCCGGCGTTCCCGGTCACCTTTATCTCGATGGCACGCTCGGGAAGCACCAGGCCCTCGGCCACCATTTGCCCGATCCTGCGTGCGACCTCGCCGAACTCGGCCACATCCGACGGATCCTCCGAGAGGGTCTCGTGGACCAGCGCGATCGATCCGATGCGAAGCACGCTTTCTCGCAAGGCGTCCTTCGCTTCGTCCGAACCGAGTCTGCGCGTTTGCAAGCGGAGGAGGCTGGCGATGGTCTGCAGGTTGTTCTTCACCCGGTGATGGATCTCGCGGATCGTTGCATCCTTGACCGAGATCACGCGTTCCTTCTCACGGATCTCGCTGACGTCGCGAGCGAGTGCCAACCCACCGATCGTTCGGCCCCGTTGGATCAGCGGCATGACGCGGAGGACGACGACCGTGTCCCCGCGCGACAGCTCCCCGTCGACGAGTGCCTGCGTCTGGAGCGCAAGCCTGACGGGCGTGCCTCCGAGTCCGAGTTCGTCGAGGAAGCGGCCGAGGACATTCTGCGCCACCCCGAGCCGATGCAGGTGGGAAAGAGCATTGGGCGACGCCCACGTGACCTTGCCGTCCTCGTCCAGGAGGAAGAGACCGTCGCCGACGCGCGGCCATTCGCCGGCCGGTGAATGGGGCCAGGGGAAGGTGCCTTCGGTGATCATCTCCGAGACGCTGTCCGCGGCGCCGAGATAGACCTCCTCGAGACGTCCGGGCCGTCGCGAGGTCGCCGGACTCCCCTCCTTCGTCAGCACGGCGATCACACGTCCGTCATGTCTCACCGGAACCGCGTCCATCCGGATCGGGATGCCGTCGACGAGTACGGGGGCATCCTGTGCCCAGATCCTGCCTTCGCGCAAGGCCCGCTCGACGATCGGCTGCTCGGGCTGCGTCACCCGCGTACCAACCATGTCACGGGGATAAAGGGTCTGTGACGTGAACGGTCGTAACTGTGCACACACCTCGAACGTCTCTTCGCCATCCCGCTGGACGTACAACAACAGGTCGGAGAAGGAGAGGTCGGCGAGCACCTGCCACGACGAACAGAGCGCGCGCAGATGTTGGGCTTGGGTTGCATCGAGATCGGTGATCGCACGGATTCGATCGGCAAGCGTCGCCATAGGCCTCGATTATCGTCCCCGGCGTGAGGATCGCGGTGCTATCGGACATCCACGGGAATCTGCTCGCGCTCGACGCCGTGATGTCCGACCTCGACGCACAGTCGGTCGACGAGGTCTGGTGCGGAGGGGACCTCGGGTGGGGAGGCCCCTGGGCGTCGGAGTGCATCGCGCGCGTCCGAAAGGAGGGCTGGCCGACCGTACGGGGAAACACCGACATCTGGATCACCGGAGACCCCCAGTCCATCGACGATCCGGCGAAACGAGAACTGTTCGAAGCGATAGCGCGCGCCCACGCGATCGGCGAGGACGATGCACACTGGCTGCTCAATCTCCCCCTGGGCTATTCAGGAGCGGGATCGATCCTGCTCGTGCACGCGACCCCTGAAACCCCCTTCGACGCCCCACTTCCCGAAGAACCCGCGGCACGTTTCGCGCCATTTGCGGGTAAGGCTGCCCTAGTGGTTTATGCCCATGTACATCGAGCCTTCGTCCGCCGCCTCGCCGACGGCACGCTGGTTGCCAACACCGGGGCCGTGGGTTTTCCGATGGACGACGAAAGCGCGTCCTATCTGATCATTGACGCACAGGGTCCCGAGTGCTCACTGATCCATCGCCGGGTGCGCTTCGATCGTCGTGGTGGACTCGCGCAAGCGAAGGAGCTGGGTGATCCGATCGAGTCGTGGTTCCGGCAGGGGCTCGGCGAATGACCGACAAGCTCTATTCCGTCGCAGATGCGAACGCCTTGCTCCCCCATCTCGCCCCGACGCTCGTCGAACTACGTGAGAAATTCGAGGAGGCCGTTCAGATACGCGAGAAGGTCGCGGGGATCGCAACAACGAACGGTTGGTCGCCGACCCGCGAGGACTGGTCGAAGACCTTGGCGCGCGTAGCCGAGTTGATGGAGCGCATCCAGGAGTGGGAGATACAACTGCGCGACGTCTCGACGGGACTAGTGGACTTCCCCACGGTCATCGGAGGCGATCCGGCGTGGTTGTGCTGGCGTCTCGGCGAAGAAGAGGTCGCCTATTGGCATCCGACCAACGAAGGCTTCGACTCCCGCCGCCCTTTGTGAAACGACTCTTGTCTCCTCATTCATGGATCATTCGGAGACAACAGCCGTTTTACCCCATTACGAGATGGTCGGCCGTATCGGCACGGATCTCCATTACCTCGTCGATGGCTCCGAAGAACAGATCGAAAAGATCCGGGTCGAAATGACTCCCCCGTCCGGCCCTCATGATGTCGAGCGCATCCGGTAACGGGAAGGCCTTTCGGTACACACGATTGCTGATCAGAGAGTCGAAAACGTCCGCGATCGCCGCGATGCGGCCCTCGATGGCGATGTCGTCGCCCGCCAGCTCGTTTGGATAGCCGGTCCCATCCAAGCGCTCGTGATGGGTCAGAGCGATCACGGATGCGATCTGAAGGAGCTCCCACTTGGATCCGGAAAGGATCTTGTGGCCGATCTCGCAATGACTCTGCATGATCGTCATCTCGTCGGGGCTGAGGGGGCCGGCCTTCAGAAGGACCTCCTCGGGGACGCCGATCTTCCCGACGTCGTGCATCACGCTCGCCGTCCGGATGAGTTCGCAGCGTTCGTCGTCGTAGCCGTTGAGGCGAGCGATCAGCTCGCAATAACGACTCATGCGCTCGGTGTGCCGCACGGTCTCGTCGTCGCGGAACTCGGCGGCGACCGCGAGGCGGTTGATGATGTCTTCGCGCGAGAACCGGAGATCACTCTGCGCGTGTTCGAGTTCTGCGATGGCGTTCCAAAGCTCCGCCGTTCGTTCTTTGACCAACGGGTCGAGGCTCTCTCGATGGCTCCTATTCTCGATCTCGAGCCGACGCCGGCGGAGCGCGTTCGTCACGTTGATGAGGATCTCGTTGGACTCGAACGGTTTGATGACGTACCCGTAGGTGCCCATCGCGAGCGCGCGCTTGGCGAATTCGCTGTCATCGACATCTGTGCACATGACAGTCGCGGTGTCGGGATAGGCCTTGGCCACACGCTCGAGGAGATCGATGCCCGAATCACCGGGCATCTGCACGTCCGAGAGGATGAGATCGAAAGTTCGTTCGGCGAGCTTCTGCTCCGCTTCCTCGGCGCCTGCTGCGGTCTGGCAGAGGAAGCCCCCGCCTTCCAGGACGCGCGTCAGCAAGCGCCTCGTGACCTCGTCGTCATCGACGATCAGGATCTCCTCGATAGCAATCTCTGGGGTCACTCTCCAGAGCTTAGTTCCGTGAAGCCGTGACTGATAGAGGCTCCTCAAGGGCCCTACATCCCCGTGAAGTCCGGCTCCCGTTTCTCGGACAACGCCTTCAAACCCTCCTGTAGGTCGCGCGATCTGTATGCCTGTGCCACAAGCTCGTCGATCGCGTCCGCGGATCCTGGTTTCGTCGCCCGCACGCCGGACAACTGGTCGCTCACCGTCTCTATGGCTCTCTTCGTTCCCTGCACGGATAGGGGCGAACGAGCGGCGAGTTCGGTCGCGAACCGAAGCACGGCGTCGTCCAATGCGTCGGCTTCGACGTGCATCGTGACCAAACCGGTAGCTTCCGCCTCGGCTCCGGAATAAGAACGCGCCGTCATCAGGACTTCTTTGGTGCGAGCAATCCCCGCGAGTAAGACGAGGCGCTCGATGTTCTCGAAGTTCACGAGGATGCCGAGCCGCGCCGCAGGGATGCCCAACTTCGCGTCGGCCGACGCGATCCGGAAATCGCAACAACACGCCAGCTGGAACCCGCCGCCCAGGGCTGCTCCTTGGATCGCCGCGACGGTAGGGATCCGGAAGCGCGCGAGCGTTTCCAGCATCTTCTCGAACGTGGGGAGGAAATCCAGGCCGTCGGTGCCGGACACCGCGTTGACATCCGCTCCGGAACAAAAGACCGACCCGGCACCGCGGACGATCAAGGACCGCGCGTGGCTTCGATCGACATCGCCGAGGCCCAGGATGATCGCTTCACAGAGTTCGACCGAGAGGGCATTGCGCGCGTCCGGGCGATTCAGCGTGAGAGTCGCGACGTCGCCTTCAGTGGCGACTTCGACGAGCGCCATCAGTCGATGACCGCTATGAGGTCGCCTTCCTGAACCACGCCCCCTTCACTCACATTCACGCTGGCGACCGTCCCGGCCGCGGTTGCCTCGACTGGGATCTCCATCTTCATGGACTCCAGGATGCAGATCGTGTCGCACTCGGCGACCTGGTCACCGGATGTGACGAGCACCTTCCAAACGTTCGCGACCATCTCTGCGAGCACTTCCTCGGGCATTCAGACCTTCGCTTCGGTGGCGGAGGCATACGCACTGCGGTCCGGCGGATCGGGCAGCGACAGTAACCGGCGCGCGGTCGCGGGATCCGCGATCGTGCGCCCCGACAACGCGATCAGCTTCGCGGCGGCGTCCACTAGCTCGCCGTTCGAGGTTGCCATCTCTCCGGAGGGCACGTAGAAGTTGTCCTCGAGGCCGACCCGAACGTTGCCGCCAAGCGATGCCGCCGCGGCAACCATCGACCACTGTTTGCGACTGATCGCTATCACCTCCCAGGTGTTCGGCTCCGGCAGCAGGGTGACCATATGAGCGAGATTCGAGGCCGTTGCTCCGGTCCCCCCGAGGACGCCGTGGATCAACGAGAACTGGATCGGCGGTTCGATCAAACCCATATCGATCAACGGAAACAAGTTGCCGATGTGACCGGTGTCGAAGCATTCGCATTCGGGCTTCACGTCCACCGAGTTCATCTTCTCGAGCAGGAACGTGATGTCTTTGAACGGGTTCGCGAAGACGAAGTCAAAGACGAGAGCCTTGCGCTTCTCCGAGTACTTGGCATAGTTCATCGAGCCCATGTTGAGGGCACCGAGTTCCGGTTTGAGCGCGGTGATGTGATGGACCCGTTCCTCGATCGGCACTCCGACGGCGCCCGTCGAGAAGTTGATGATGACATCGGGCACCTCCGCGAGGATCGCTTCGGATATCGCGCGGTATTCCTGGACGCGATAGCTGGGGAGCCCATCGTCCGGATAGCGGGCGTGGATGTGCAGGACGGCGGCCCCCGCGTCGTAGGCGCGCCGCGCCTCCGCGGCATAGTCCTCGGGCGTGTACGGGATCGCCGGGCACTGCTCGCGATTCGCGGCCACGCCGCTCATCGCACAAGTGATGATGCATTCGTCCATGGTTCCGAAGGCTAACGTGAGGTCGATTCGATAGCGTCCCTAGCGCCCGCGCGACGAATGAACGATTCGCCGATCGCGTCCGCGAAACGAACGAACACCGGTCCCAGGATCGCGAGGACGAATACATAGCTGATCGCCAGTGCCTCGAAACCGGCGACCACTCCGGCGGCCGTCGCTAAGCCCGCGATCGCGATCGAGAATTCGCCGCGCGCCGTCAACATCGCGCCGGCACGCGCCCTTCCCCGAGGACCGACTCCGATCCTCGCGGCCCCGAACCAGCCCGTCGCGAATTTCGTAGCGAAGGTGATGACGGCGAGCGCCACCGCAGGGGCAAGAACGGGAGGTATCGAGCTCGGATCCACCGACAGACCGACGAAGGCGAAGAACATCGCCGCGAATAGATCTCGCATCGGCGACAACAGCCCATGCGCGGCCTCCGCGGCCGGTCCGGACAGAACGATGCCGACGAGCAAGGCGGCCACTGCGGCGGAAAGCCCGAAGACCTCCGCGGCGCCGGCGACCAGGATCGTCATCCCGAGAATGGTGAGCAACAAGGATTCGTCTGACCGACTGAAAACGAGCCGGCTGATCCCGACCTCGATCTTGGTCGCCGCGCCCAGGATCAAGGCGACGACGAGAACGCCGATCAGAGCCGGCAGGAGCGTCACGACGTCGCCCTCGCCGACGAGGAGAGCGCCCGCGATGGGAAGGTAGAGCGCCATCACCAGATCCTCGATAACCAACGTTGAGAGCACGACGGGCGTCTCGCGGTTCCCCGTCCACCCTTGGTCGGCCAAGATCTTGGCGACGATCCCGGAAGACGAAACGTAGGTAACACCACCCAGTACGAACGCGAGCACGAAACCCCAACCCAATAAGAGGCCCGCGACGAGACCGGGGGTGAAGTTCAGCGCGAAGTCGATCCCGCCGACGCGTGCTTGACGACGCATCGTAGAAGTGAGTTCCGCCGCGGTGTATTCGAGTCCCAACATGAAAAGGAGCAGGATCAAGCCGATCCCCGCGCCTACTTGAACGAACTCCTCAGCCGTGACGAGCGGCACGAGCCCGCCCTTCCCGAACGCGAGCCCTGCCGTCAGATAGAGCGGGATGGTGGGCATCCCGATCTTGGTCGCGAGGCGCGACAGGATCGCCAATCCGAGAAGGATGGCTCCTAGTTCAACGAGAAGTTCGGGGTGTTCCACCTACCTCAGCCGGCACGCAGCACTTCGACGGCTTCCTCGACTCCCCTCGCGGTGCCCACCACGACGAGGTAGTCGCCGCTGTCGAGACGTTCCTCCGGTCCGGGGGCCGGGACCGCGTCCTCGCCACGCACGATCGCGACGACCGAGACCCCCGTGCGGCTGCGGATCCGGGCATCGCCGATCGTGCGACCTACATAGGGCGAGTCCTCACGGATGGGCAACCAGTCGATGACGAGACCCTCGATGCGCTGCTGTAGTTCGGCAAGCTGCTGCGCCACACGTGTGGCGCCGAGTAGCTCCGCCAAAGTCCGCGCGTCGTCGGGAGAAAGCCCCAGGGCACGCTTGAACTCGTCGGGGTCGTCTGCGCGCGACACGTAGATCTCCCGCAGTCCGGTCCGATGCGAGATAACGCCGATCCGTTTGCCTTCGGCAGTCTCGAACTCGTAACGAACCCCGACGCCGGGAAGCTTTACCTCGTGGATCTCACTCATTCATCCACCTTTCGCCGTCAGGGCGGAGGAGCCACACCTGCGGCTCGCAGCTGCTCCCCCAGTTCGGTGGGCACCTCCACCCGCCACCCGGCATCGATCAACTCCTCCCTGCTGAATTCGATCTCGACCGAATCATGACCACCGTAGGCAAACCGGAACGTCCATGTGTCGCCTTG
>JALZEA010000146.1 GCA_030862265.1 Actinomycetota bacterium
CGTCGCTTATGAAGCGTTGAGCCCAGCCGCGCGCCGGCGCAACCACCTCTTGATCGCCGAGGCGCTACTGAAGCTCCATAAGCGGGATCCGGATGCCGTCAGCGGGGAGGTGGCGCGCCACTACGACCGCGCCGGTCGGGTTGACGACGCGGTGACGTGGTACCGGCGCGCCGCGGTTCAGGCACAACGCCTCCATGCGTACATCGAAGCCGTTCAGCTGCTCGATCGCGCGCGGGCGATCATCACCACTCTCCCCGAGGGCATCGCTCGGCTCAACCTCGAGCTGGAGATCGTGTCGGAGCTGGCAATTCCGCTCGCGGTCGCCGAAGGCTTCGCCTCGGCTCGCCTGGCTCAAACGCAACGCCGGGCCGTCGAGCTCGCGACGACCCTCGGCATCGACGCGGAACCACCGCTGTTGCGCTCGCTGGCGATGTCCAACCTGTGTCGCAAAGACTTCGACGGGGCTAGCGCCGTCGCCGGGCGGCTGCGTCGGCTCGCCGACCACGTCAGCGACGACGTGCTGCTTATCGAGAGCGAGTATCTGTCGGGGATCGCCGCGTTCTGGGACGGAAGATTCCAGACGGCACGCCGACACCTCGAGCAGGTCGTGAACCAGTTCACACCGGGACGGCGCCCCGAGCACCTGGCGCGCTTCGGGCACGATCCGAGCATCGTGTGCCTCAGCCGGCTCGCCAACACGCTGTGGTTCCTCGGTCACCCAAACGATGCACGGCGTGCGTGCCACGACGCCGTCGCGATGGCGACAGAGCTAGCGCACCCGTTCAGCCGCGGGGTCGCGCACGTGTTCGCGGCCCTTCTGTCCATCGACCTCGGCGAAACGGCTCATTACCGGGAGTACGTCGATGCCCTGACTGCCGACTTTGAAGACCAGGCCTGGCACTGGATCGCGAGCGGCGCGTTCCATGGTTACGCCGATGTTCTCGAAGGCCGCGCCGACGAAGGCATCGGTCATATCCGCAGGATGGTCGAAACACATCATTCGATTGACCAAGCGCCGGGCCAGCACGCCATGGTCATGCGCCTGCTTGTCGCCGCGTACGACGCGGCCGACGACGCTGATGGTGGCCTCGGCGCGGCCGACGAGGCGCTACTTCTCGATGGCACCCGCATCTGGGAGGCCGAGTTACGGCGTCTCCGCGCCAAATTCCTCGCCGCCTGCGGCGCTCCGGCGGTTGAACTCGACGCCGAGCTGGCGCGCGCCGCCGATGTCGCTCGGCACCAGGGCGCGGCGGGCCTGGAGCGCCGGATCGAGCGCAGTCGTTCCGAGTTGCTGGAGAAAACCTGAGCCATCAGAGTTCCAGATGGAACGGATATGGAACGGCGCCCCCCGCATGCTTGCGCCAGTTCGCAAAAGGAGGCGGCCGGACCGATGCAGGGAAACGACGTACCGCAGCGCCGATCCCGGCTGTTCACCGTGCGGATCTGGTCCGAGGCGGTTGGGAACGGGTTGGAGCATCGCGGGAACGCGCGTGACGTCGAGAGCGGCGCGTTTCGAAACTTCCGCGACTGGGCCGATCTCACCTCGTTCCTGGCCGCGCGGATGGAAGAGGAGGGCGTGATGGATCGGGAGACATCATGACGGTCGCCGGAGTGAGATCGGCGACCAGGCGGGAGGACAGATGATGGCAAGTGAGTACGACGCGATCGTGGTGGGTGCACGCTGCGCGGGGTCACCCACCGCGATGTTGCTGGCCCGCAAAGGCTACCGGGTGCTGTTGGTGGATCGGGCGACGTTTCCGAGCGACACACTTTCCACGAACATGATCCATGCGCCCGGTATCGATGCGCTGCGGAGCTGGGGCCTGCTCGACGACTTGGTGGCGACCGGTTGCCCGCCGATCGATACCTATTCGTTCGACTTCGGTCCGATCACGATCAGCGGCACGCCACGACCGCACAACGGCAGTTCGATCGGGTACGCGCCTCGACGAACCGTTCTCGACAAGATCCTCATCGACGCCGCAGACCGCGCCGGAGCGGAGGTCCGGGAGCGTTTCACCGTCGATGAGATCGTCGTGGAAGAGGGCTCGGTCGTCGGCATCCGAGGTCGTGCCGAGGACGGGAAGACCGTGTTCGAACGCGCCCGTGTGGTGGTCGGCGCCGACGGTCGCAACTCGCGTGTCGCCGAGGCGGTCGAGGCGGAGCACTACAACGACAAGCCGAAGCTCATGTTGAGTTACTACACGTACTGGAGCGGTCTGCCCGTCAGCGGTTTCGAGATCGTCGTCCGCCCCTATCGCGGCTGGGGCGCGGCGCCGACGAACGACGGGCTGACCATGGTTGTCGTGGGCTGGCCCTACGCCGAAGCGAAGGCCTACAAGGCCGACATCGAGGCCAACTATCTCAAGACTCTCGAGCTCGCGCCCGATTTCGCCGCGCGCGTCGGCGCTGCGACACGAGAGGAGCGCTTCGCCGGCGGTGCGGTTCCCAATTTCTTTCGCAAACCGTTCGGCCCCGGCTGGGCGCTGGTGGGAGATGCGGGCTACACCAAAGACCCGATCACCGCGCAGGGGATCAGCGATGCCTTCCGCGACGCCGAGCTGTGCTCCACCGCCCTGGACGAAACATTTACCGGCGCGCGCTCGTTCTCCGATGCCATGTCGGACTATCAGCGAACGCGCGACATCGAAGTACTGCCGATGTACGACTTCACCACGCAGCTGGCCACGAACGAGCCGCCGCCGCCCGAGATGCAGCAGCTCCTGGGCGCAGTACACGGCAACCGCGAGGCCATGGACGCGTTCGTCAGCGTCACCGCCGGGACAGTGTCGCCCGTCGAGTTCTTCGATCCTGACAACGTCGGAAGGATCATGAACGGCGCCGTCACAGCGTAAAGAAAAGAATTGGCGGAATGTCAGATCGTTACGGAAAAGGAGGAGGATCAGCATGGCAGGCATCAACAAGTTGAACTTCGATTCGCCGGACGAGGTTCGCCGCCCCGAGAAGGCCAAGATCGACATCGTCAAGGTCGGGACGACTGCAGCATCGCGCATGACGGCGCAGCCGGGCTGGAAATGGTCCGATCACGTCAAGCCGATCGTGGGCGGAGACAAGTGCCAGGCGAGGCACGTGGGGTATGTGAGTTCGGGATCTCTGCACGTCGTGCACGACGATGGTACGGAGGCAGAGATCAGCGCGGGCGACGGCTATGTGATCGAGCCGGGACACGACGCGTGGGTCATCGGAGACGAGCCGTTCGTCGGATACGAGTTCGACACCACGACCGCCGAAACATACGCGAAAGGTTCGTGAATCCGTCCGTTGCGCTGCCGTCCTGCTTTGTCCCGGATTCGGTCCGTCATGCGGACTAAATGTGGACTCTCGCTGGATTGCAGATCAAAGCGAGGGTCTTCAAATGCCTCCTGACCAGTGGATTCGCTTGTGGACCAGAGGAGATTCGACGGCCATCTAGCTGGGCGAAGCCGTACTGACCTGCGTCTTCGGGCCCTAAACTACGCCCCCCAATTCTTCGGGGGCGGCGAAGTGCGCGGGGGCGGGGAATGGCGTTGAACATCAACCTTCTTGGCCCGCCGACCGTGCAACGCGGAGACGCGGTGACGACCTCGCCACGAGGCCATAAGCCGTGGGCGCTACTTGCGTATGTGCTTCGCAGTGAGACGCCACCATCTCGGGAGCGACTTGCCGGCCTCTTGTTCGAGGATGCGGACGATCCTCTCGGTGCGCTGCGATGGAGCTTGTCCGAGGTGCGTCGCATGCTCGGCCACCACGCCAAGATTCACGGCGATCCACTCCATTTGGATCTGCCGGACGACGCGTCCGTCGACGTCGACGTCTTGAGCAATGGCACCTGGATGGAAGCTGTAGCTCTGAGCGGGCTCGGCCGGGACCTGATCGAAGGGGTCCATGTCCAGGCGAGCCCCGCCTTTGAGCTCTGGCTCGAAAACGAGCGCCGCCACGTGTCGGGGCTGACGGAAGCCGTGCTGCACGAGGCCGCCCTTGCATGTCTGGCGCGGGGCGAGGCTCAGAGAGCGGCCGACCATGCCGTCCGGCTCGTCAGCCTGAACCGATTCGAGGAGAACTCGCACGTCTTACTCGTCCGATGTCTGAGGCTCGCCGGCAGGCATGACGAGGCGGCACGTCAGGTCGCCGCATGCACGGAGCTTTTCCGAGAAGAGCTCGGCGTCGAGCCTTCGGTTGCGCTGCGCGCTGCGGCCGAGATCGCAGCACCGCCTGCAGTCGGCCACGATGGGAGCCCGGCCGCGATTCTCGCCCGACTGGAAGCGGGCGAATCCGCGGTCGCGGCCGGCGCCCTCCATGAGGGGATCGAGAGCTTGCGCGCGGCCGCCGACGCGGCACGGCTGGGGGTCGGACGTGATCTGCACTCTCGAGCGTTGGTCTCGCTGGGGAGTGCCCTCGTGCACGGCGTACGTGGGCGCGACGAAGAAGGTGTCACCGCGTTGTACGAGGCGGTCGAGATCGCCGAGCAGCTCGACACGCCGGTCCTTGCCGCGACGGCACTGCGCGAGATCGCGTGGGTCGAATTCCTTCGCGCCCACTACGACCGTGCGGAGACATCTTTGGCCCGTGCCGAGAATCTTGCCGAAGGCCACGATCTCGAGCTCGCATGGATCCAGTCGGTGCAAGGTGCGTGCCGGACAGATACGGGCGATTACAGGAGGGCCCTGCCGGTACTCGAAAGTGCGATCGAACGAGCAGACCGCGCCGGAGCAGCACCCGCGGGCACCTTTGCACGAACGATGCTTGGGCGTCTCTATTTGCTCCGAAGTGAATTCGCGGAGGCGGCCCACGTTCTGGACGATGCGATGCGGCTCGCCCGCTCCGTCGGCTGGACCTCGTTCATTCCGCTCCCAGAAGCGCTTCGCGCCGAAGTCACTCTTGTGGAGGGTGACGTCGATTCGGCCGAGGAAGCTTTTACGCACTCGTTCGCGCTCGGGTGCCAGTTAGGCGATCCGTGCTGGGAGAGCATCGCCCAGCGTGGTCTCGGACTCGTTGCCGCGACCCGCGGACATACCGACCGTGCCATCGAGCTGCTCGACGACGCCGCTCGGCGGTGTAGGCGGCTACCGGACACCTACCTGTGGCTCGATGCCTATGCGTTGGACGCGCTCTGCGGCGTAGGAATCCCTTACGGCGCCCCAGCGGCGCGTCGGTGGGTCGACGCCCTCGAAACGACCGCGTCTCACAACGGAATGCGTGAGCTCGTCGTGCGCGCCGCGCTCCATCGCGCACGTTTGGGAGACCGCGGCGCGATCGAGGGCGCCCTTGCCCTGGCGGCCGGGATCGACAACCCGGTGCTGGAGGAGCTTTTCAGCAAAATTTGACCTCTTTCCTTCGTCACACGCCGCCTCACACGGGCGGGCGGTGGGCTGCGTAACAGGCAGTCTGGCGAATTGGAGGAGTTGTCATGAGCACGACGATCGAAGACCTGCCGGCCGATCGGGTGGTTGCACCGATCATCGCCTCAATGCTCGAAGCCATCGGAGATACACCGGTGGTGCGGCTTCAGAAGATTGTGCCGCCGGATTGCGCGGATATCTACGTGAAGCTGGAGTCGTTCAACCCGACGGGTTCGTACAAGGACCGGATGGCTCTAGCCATGATCGAGGAGGCGGAAAGCCGCGGCGACCTGCGTCCAGGGATGACGGTCGTGGAGTACACCGCGGGGAGCACGGGTTCCTCACTTGCGCTGATCTGTGCGGTGAAGGGTTATCGGTTTGAGGTAGTGACGTCGGATGCGTTCTCCCACGAGAAGCTTAAGACCATGGAGGCTCTGGGGGCGCACCTCAACCTCATTCCGAGCAACGACGGCAGGATCACCGCCGAGCTTGTGGAGCGCATGATGGAGCGAGCCGGCGAGTTGGCAGCGCGCTCCGATAGCTACTTCACCAATCAACTCCACAACCGCGATTCCTTGGTGGGCTACCGCAGGGTCGGAGAAGAGCTCCTCAAACAGGTCGGCGAGACGATCGATGTTTTCGTCGCCGCCGTGGGCACGGCCGGACTCCTCATGGGAGTCGCCCAGGCGCTCAAGGAGAGAGGCTCGGCGACCAGGATCGTCGCGCTCGAACCCGCTTCTTCGCCCGTCATCTCAACGGGAGAATCAGGCTCGCACCACGTCGAAGGGATCGGTATCGGGTTCGTGCCACCTCTGCTCGACCCCGATCTGTACGACGACGTACTCGCGATCGAGGAAGAAGACGCCCGGAAGATCGCCCATAGATTGGCTCGAGAGGAAGGTGTGTTCGCGGGCACCTCAACGGGTCTCAACGTTGCGGGAGCGATAGGGATCGCGAAGGAGATCGGGCCGGGGCATACGGTCGTGACGGTGGCTGTGGATACCGGCTTGAAGTACGTGGGCGATCTTTACTCGCAGAGCACCGAAATAGTTTGAATGACTCCGTGCTGCGACCTCGAGAAGGTCCATTCCCAAGCAGTGAAGAAAGCTGCTGCGACCTTCTCGGGGCCCAGCGTGGTGACCTCGACAAGTGCGTGAGACGACTAGTTCACCTGCCGCACGAAGTGATAGGCGACGGTATGGCCGCCGTATGAGAGCGGGATCATGTCGGTCTGGGCGTCGAACGTCGACCCGTCCTTGCGACGCCCCTTGAAACGGAAACTCGCAGGGAACTGGAGGTTCAATACCTTGGACTCGTACTCCCAGACATAGTGCCCGCGGTCGTCCGCTAGAAAGGTGCCCGCAAAGTCGTCGACCGCCTCCCACTCCTCGATCGAATAGCCGAAAAGTTTCGCCAGCTTGTCGTTGCATGTCTTGTTCTGCTCATCGAGCCAGACGTACACCCCGTCGGGGCTGCTATCGAAGACGGGCCGCAGATGCTCACGCAGCTCGTCGATCACCTGCTTGTGTGAGATGGTCATCAAGTCCTCCTTTTGGTCGTTGCTGCCGGAGGAGAGGCCTTGGAGCCCGCCAAGGCTCGAGAGGCGCGATCGAAATCCTTGAGTACCCGGGTCAGATCGCCGCCTCCTTCTTGGCCGACATCGCGCAGTGCTGCAGCGGCGATCCGTCCTCCTGCAACGAGCGCGGCTATCTCCTCTATGCGAGCGGTCATCGACACGACTCCCGGCCTCTCCCACCGCAGCTTCATGGTCGTCCTCAGGCCGCGTTGGCCCGGACGTGTTCGACCACGCCTCGAACCTCATCGGCGAACTCATCGAAGTCGATCTGGAGCCCGTTGATGTAGATGCTCCATCCCTGGACGAGCTTCGTGTAGTGCAGCGCCTCTTCGATCTCGGCGTCGGTCGCTCCGTTGAGGCGAGCCGCCTCAGTGTGGAACAAGACGCAGTACTTGCACCGCGTTACCGCGGACACAACAAGCCCCATCAGCTCCTTGTACTTGTTCGGTATCAAGGTCTCGCCGAACTGAACGCGCTTCATCAGATCCCACTCCGAGTCGATGAACTCGTCGGGTATCTGATCCACGAACGAGATGACGGTCCCGAACATCTCCTTCATCTCGAGATGGACGTCTTCTCTAGCCATCGATCCCTCCTTGCTTGTCGCGGCACCGGCTGTCGGTGCTCGGCGACGACGGTAGGAGTCAGACCTTGCGGCTACCTTGCGGACCTCGGATGATGGACGGTCATGCGGCAGGACAACCTTTCGATCCATCTTCTTGGGCGGTTCTCCGTTCGGCGCGCCGGTGAAGAGATCCCTCAGGCATCGTTCGGAGGGCGCCTCGTACGGACGCTGGTGCGGATACTGGCCGTCGAAGCCGGTGCCTTTCGTTCGAAGGAGGTCCTTGCCGAGAACCTGTGGGGGGCGCAACAGCCCTCGAACGCGGCGGCCAACCTGGAGGTCCTCGTCAGCCGCGCCCGGCGTGCCCTCGAGGATCCAGGGGTGATCAGAACAGGGCCGGGGGGTTACTCGCTCGATCCCGAACGTTGCCGCGTGGATGCGCAGGCCTTCCTCGAACGCGTGGTTGCCGGCAGTGAGCTGATGCGCGCCGGCCAGGAGGCCGCTGCTCTACGGACGTACCTCGAAGCGCTGGAGATCTGGCAAGGAGAACCGTTGCCCGAGGATGCCTATGCCGAGTGGGCGCAAGGACCCCGGAGGGTGCTCCAGCGGGCCATCACGACCGCGCTCGAGGCGGGGGCTGTCGCGGCGCTGTCGTTACGAGACCCCCATCAAGCGATCCAGCTCGCAGACCGCGCGGTTGCCGAAGAGCCCTTGCGCGAGTCAGCCCACCTCCTCTTGATCGAGGCACTTGCTGCGTCCGGCGATCAGGCCGCGGCGTTGGCGGCCTTCGACATCATGCGCAAGCGTTTCGCCGAAGAGCTTGGCCTCGATCCCAGCGACGCGGCCTGGAAGGTCCAAGCACGCGTGCTGAGCGGCGTTCCGCACAGTGCTCATGCCCTTCGCCAGGCCCGAGCCGAGTCGATCCCTTCGACCGGATCCCTCGCGTTCGTCGGCAGGCAGAAAGAGTTGGAGAACGTCCTTGGGGCCATAGAGAACGGCTCTCCGGTCTTTCTGACCGGTCCGAGCGGCGCCGGAAAGTCCCGCTTGCTTGCCGAAGTTCGCTCGCGTTCCTCGATGGTCACACTGTGGGCACGAGCCTTTCCGGCCGACCAAAGCGAAGCGTGGAGCCTGGCACAGACGGTGCTGAGCGATGCGCTATCTCTCGATCCAGATGCGGCGGGTGCCGTCCCAGATGCCTCAGCCGCTGCCTTCGCGCAGCTTCTGCCCCACCTCGACCTCGGGCGCGCTGGAGGAGGTTCTCTCGATGGGCGGAGCGCGCGCTCTCTCGCGATGGAAGGTGGCGTCAGGGTAGTGGGGGCCGCGGCTCCGAGCGGCGTCCTATTGCTACTCGATGATCTCCAGTGGGCCGATCCAACGAGCCTCCGATTGATCGAGCTGCTGCTCCGGCGAAGTCCACAAGTGCGGGTCGTTGCCGCGTTCCGATCAGACGAACCGGACGATTCGCTCTCCTCGTTCCTTGCCGCCATACGCGCTGCGTGGACAACGACGGAGGTCGCACTGGGTCCCCTCGATCCGACCGCAATCGAAGCCCTCGTAGACGACGAGGCCACAGCAGCCGCGATCAGCCAAGGAACCGATCGGCTCCCTCTCACGGTCGGCAACGTATTGAACGACATGGGTCGGGCGGGCGCGGTAACCGCGGGATCGGACGGGCAGTGGAGGGTACGTGCGCAAAACGCCGCCACGTTCGCACGCGAGGCAAGCCGGGCGGGGCAACTCCATGCCATTGCGCTTCGATTGAAGCGTCTGCCACTGCGGCGAAGACTGACCATCCAGGTGCTTGCCGCCCTTGGCCGCGCTTCGCCTGCCCGATTGCTTGCGACCGCGGTCGACGCGTCCGAGTCGGCGACCTTGGAGAACCTCGATATCCTCGCGCGCGCTGGATTCGTTCGGTCTGCGGAGGAAGGGTGGGTCTTAGCTCACGACTCGCTCCGCGAAGGGATCCTCGCCGCGCTGCAACCGGGTGAGCGCGTCGCGCTCCATGGACGCATCGCAGGAGCCCTTGACGAACAGCAAGCGGACCTCTCTGAACGAGCCTTCCACCTCGCGGGCGCGGGAAACACAAGCGCCGCAGTAGAGGTATACGTCGCGGCCGCGCGAGCCAGCCTCGCCCGGTATGCGAACGACGAGGCGGTCGCTCTCGCCACTTCGGGCATGACTCTCGATCCGAAAGAGCGTGTCTCGGTGGAACTGTTGCGGATCCGCGCCGAGGCACGGGCGCGCGGCGGCGAGCTCGAAGAAGCTC
>JALZEA010000054.1 GCA_030862265.1 Actinomycetota bacterium
GTGCAAGAAAGCAGAAAGGGCGCCGAGTCGTTTCTTCCAGGCGCCCTTCCAGTCACGGTCCTTCAGCAACGTTCCCCAGCAGTCGTATGTCACTGCTCGGATGCCATCCACTCTCTTGACCACGCCACCACTCCCTTCGGCGCTTCTAGCCAAGCGCGCTAGCTCTTCCGCTGGTTCTCCTTGCGCACGACACACGTCCCGATCGCTCGCGCCACGACTTCCGGCTCATCGAACACGTCGGCCGCCGAGTCGGAGACCGCGGGACTCGCCGAAGCGTATCTGACGGCCTCGAAGGACATCTCGCGGGAGCTGTCGCCGGTTCGGGTTATATGGGCCCTGACCTCGACGAAGTCCCCCGCGTAAAGGGGGGCCAGGAATTCCACCGAGCTGTAGCCCGCGAAAAGTCCCTCGTCGCCGTCGGAGCGGATGCAAAGCTCCGTCGCGAGGTCCCCGAACAGCTCCAGGACCTTGGCCCCGGCGACGAGCCCACCGCCGTAGTGCGCGTCGGCGTTCGAGAGGCGGCGGCGGTGGCTGGCTTCGATGGGGCTCATGCCGGGATTCTCTGAGTTATTGCCCACGCCAGGTAGGCGGCGACCTCTGACGGCTTCGTGCCCCGGCCGAAGATGCGGTCGTACCCGAGCTCGGCGGCTTGGTCCGGAGAAAACCGCGGACCTCCCCCGACCAGAAGTAAGCGGTCGCGCTGTCCCGCGACAGCGAGGGCATCGCGGACCTGCTCAAGGTGACGGATATGGGCGTCGCGTTGTGTCACCACCTGGCTAACTAAGACCGCGTCGGCGGCCTCGTCGCGAACCATCGCCACGAGTTCGTCGGGTGTCACCTGCGCGCCCATGTTGACGATCTTCATCTCTTGGAAGTTTTCCAGGCCCTTGTCGCCGGCGAACCCTTTCATCGACATGATGGCGTCGAGTCCGACCGTGTGCGCGTCGCTCCCCGTACACGCTCCTACGACCGTCAGCCTGCGCTTCAGGCGTTCGCGGATGAGGCGGTTCACCTCGGCTTCGGTGAGCTCGGGGAACTCTCGCTCCTGGATCGTGACCGAACCTGGGTCGATCGAGTGGATCGAGGCCCCGTAAAGGATGAAGAACGTGAATGCCGGGCCCATCGGCTTCATATGAACGACCTGTACTTGCCTGAGGCCCATCTTGCCGGCGAACTCCTTGGCAACCTGGCGCGCTCGCTCCCCGGCGACGATCGGTAGCGAGAACGAGACCTGCATCAGGCCGTCGTCGGTGGCATCGCCGTAAGGACGGATCTCGCTCACGCGACCACTCCGACGCGAGCGGACAGTTCCTCGGCCAGCGGATTGAAATAGCCATCTGCGTGCCGAACGACGCCGTCCAGCCCCTTGCCACTGGTACGCATGCGTACCGTGTCGGCGAACATGCCGGCCTCGATCGCAGCGAACATCCCCAGCTCCGCGATCTTCTGGAGCATCTGACGCGTCTCTTCGAGAACCGTGGCGGCGCGTCTGACGACCGTCCCTCCTGGTTCGAACGAGACGTCTCCCGCGAGTCCGGCCGCACTACCGAAGACGTAGCGGGCGTTCTCCAGCGCGAGATCGCGATCGGACAGGAAAGGTGTATGGATCCCTTCCGTCATCATCCCGAGCAAGATGATGTCCTGACCCGTCAGGGCCCCCACGAGGTTGAACATCCCGTCGTAGAGGAAGCCCATGAATACGTTGCCCGTCATGTGCTTCGTTGGAGGCATGTATTTCAGGGGGGCTTCGGGGAAGCACTCCCGGATCAGCTGCGCGTGCGCCAACTCCAGGAGGAGCTGATCGTCTCGCGTGGGATCGATCTCGAACGCGTGGCCCAGACCCATCTGTTCGGGAGGCAGACCCGCGCCGAGAGCGAGACGCTCGTTGAGGAATTGCGATGCGAGCACGGTGTGGGCCGCCTCGTAGGCGTCGGCGGTCGTCAGGTAGTTGTCTTCACCCGTGTTGATGACGATCCCGGCAAGGGCGTGGATCATCCGTGAGAAGTGTTGGTCGACGAACGTACGTTGCATGTTGATGTCCCGGAAGATGATCCCGTACATGCAGTCGTTGAGCATCATGTCGAGGCGTTCCATCCCGGCCATCGCGGCGATCTCCGGCATGCACAGCCCGCTCGCGTAATTCGTGAGCCGGATGTAGCGGCCGAGCTCCTCCGATACGTCGTCGAGGGCGGCTCGCATCAAGGCGAAGTTCTCCTGCGTCGCGAACGTCCCGGCGAACCCATCGCGGGTCGCGCCGTGGGGCACGTGATCTAACAGCGACTGACCGGTCGAGCGGATCACCGCCACCACATCGCAGCCTTCCCGTGCCGCCGCTTGCGCCTGCGGGATGTCCTCGAAGATGTTCCCGGTCGCCACGATCTCGTAGAGCCAGGGCTTGTCCGCTTCACCCACGGCTGCGATCCGGGCGTCCCGTTCGGCCCTCTTGCTCTCGATCCCATCCAGCGCGGCGGCCGTCTCGCGCCGCGCTCGTTCCATGGCGAGGTCGAGGTCGAATCCCTCAGGCCACGCCACGTCGGCTTCACCCGCGGCGATGCGTTGCGCCTCCGAAGCGATATCCCCGCACCCCGATTCCACGGCGTGGAAGAACGGGATCGTCACTCCCCGTTCGAGGCCCCTCGCAGTCGCGATGCGTTCGACGACGAGGTTGGGGATGGGCACCGCGTCGGAGCCCTCGCCGGTAGCCCCGGCAACTCCGAACAGACGCAATGTTGCTCGTTCGATGGAAGTGGTCGTGTGCGTGCGAGCGAGTTCCTCGAGCGGCGCCGCGATCTCGGTCGCGAGTGCGCGGCACTCGGCCACTGCTCCCTCGTCGATCCGGAGTTTCCTCAACGGCCGCCGGAACGTCATTCCGCGCCCTCGGGCCACACTCTTCGGCCTCCGATCCACGTGCCGAGGACCTCAGTGGCGCGCAGATCATCGGGCTCGGTGCTTACCGGGTCTCGATCCAGCAGGACGAGGTCGGCCGGCGCCGTCGGTTCGAGGGTGCCCCTCAGGCTCGGTCCATGCGCCAACGCATGGGCACCGGTCGCGTGCAGGCGCAGCGCCTCGATCCGACCGAGTTGCTCGCGGGCGACGTGATGTGTCCGTAGTGCAGCTATCTGCAGGAAGGGATCGAGTGGTGTCACCGTCGAGTCCGATCCCGCGCCGGCGATGAGGCCCGCATTCAGCATGCTCGCGAACCGATTCATCTCCGCGGCGCGTTCCCAGCCGATGCGGTCGGCATAGAGACCATCTGGCCCACCCCAGTAGTGATCGAAGGCCGGCTGCACGCTGGCCCGTAAACCGAGACCCGCGGCGCGCGCGAAGTGATCGTCCGATGAACACTCGAAGTGCTCGATGCGATGGCCGAGGCGGCGGACGGCCTCCGCTCCAACCTTGTCGCCGACCTTCTCCCACGTCACGATCGCCTGCTCGATGGCTGCATCCCCGATCGCATGCACACCCATCTGCATGCCGCGGTTCTGGGCCTCGAGAAACAGTTCGAACAGATCGTGGTCGTCCCGGTAGGCGATGCCTTCGGACGGCGTTCCTTCCGGAGGCGGCGTGACGTACGGCGCACTCATCCACGCGGTATGGGAGCCGAAGCTTCCGTCCAGGAAGTAGTCGCCGCCGATGCGATCGAAGCCGAGGGCTTGGACGCGGTCGATGTCGTCGGTTCCGAGATAGAGCTCGACCTGAAGAGCGAGGTCTGCGATGGCCGAACGGAAGACATCGAGCGAGTCCCAACCGCGCCACTCGACGACGAACATCTCGTGGACCGTGGCCACACCTTTTGAGTACGCCTGCCTGGCCGCGGCCTGGATAGCGATGGTCTGTTCGGCCGCCGAGAGATTGCGATCGAAGTACGACCACGCCGTCGCTGCCGCCCTCTCGCGCAGGTACCCGGTTGGACCCTCGTCGTCTCGATCGACGCCTTCGAGATCGTCCACGTCGAGTTCTGCCAGAAGGGCACTCGATACGACGCACGAGTGCATGTCGGCGCGCGCCAGGAGCGCGAGTCTCTGCCCTACGGCGTCATCCAGGTCGTGTCTGGTCAGGGGACGGTCTAGGGGGTCCTCGAAGTTCCCCCCGAACAACAGTCCCTCGCCCGTGGTCGCCCTCGCGCGGAAGGCGGCCACGATGGCATCGGCTTTCTTTTCACCTCTGAAGTCGAGGCCGGTGGCATAAAGGCCAGTCGCCGGAAGATGTACGTGGGCATCGCAGAACGCGGGCAATAGATAGCCCCCGTCCAGGTCGACGGTGTCGTCGGCCGCTTGGGCCTCGCCCGAGCCGACCGCGGCGATCGCACCGTCGCTTACGAGCAACCACTCGGCCCTTGCTCCACCCGGCAGACGAAGCAGCGCGCCGTTCGTGAACAGAGTGGTCACCGGAGCAACGCTTCCTTCAACTTGGGATGGTCGCGGACGAGGTCGAGCGCGAGTTCTGCATGCCCGGGAACGTAGCCGTTACCGATCGTAAGTTCACAGGCCTTCCCGAGTCCCTCGGCTATCAAGGCCGCAGCAGGAAACGACGTTGCCATCGAGAAGAACACGACCCGACCGTCGTCCTCGCAACAGGCGATCGCTCCTCCCTCGCACCCGGGAACGTTGGAACAGACGAACACTAGGTCTGCGAGTTGTCCTTGGAACGCGTCGGCGACCGCCTCCGCAACGCTCATGGGGTCCGTTGCATCCACCGGTACCGCTTCTGCCCCCGCGGCTTCGGCCGTGGCCGCCGTCTCGGGGGGCCAGCAGATCCCGAGAACACGCCCCGATGTGCCCACGATCTTGTGGGCCTGCACGCACGCGAGCATCCCTGACTTGCCGCCCGCGCCGATCACTACCACCCGATCCCCCGCGCCTGCGAGCTTCGCCATCCACGCGGGAGCACCGCAGACGTCCAGCGCGCTCAGCACGACGTCTTCGGGAAGATCGTCCGGCACGTGGGCATAGATGGCGCTTCCGGACAGGATCGCTCGGCCCTTGACGGCGACCCGCTCGGACGCGACGTCAAGATGAGAGATCTCATCCAGCACCAGGGGTGTCAGGCTGAGCGACACCAGCGTAGCTATCCGGGATCCGATCTCTGGTTCGCGGCGATGGCTTCCCAGCTCGCTCACCGTCCCGATCAGCATGCCGCCCGAACCGGTCACGGGATTGTGTAGCTTGCCGCGCTCACGGACGATCCCGAGGATGTAGTCACACATCGCATCGCGGTCGTCGTCGCACGTCTCCCTGACCTGACGCCACGACGCGGAATCCACATTGATCATGTCGACCGATATCGCAACTTCATCGGGACGAAGCGGAGAAGTCGCGTCCAATCGGTCGGCCTGTTGCGGGAGGACGCCGGGCGGCTCGAGCGATCGGTGGGTGCCGAAGCGCTCCACGGCTACGCGGAGCTTCGGATGTTGTCCGCCCAGAAAGCTCGGCCTTGGTCGGGCAAAGTCCTGATCGGGTCGTAATAGGGATAGCGACGGTCGAGGGCATCCGCATCTGCTGCCTCCAGAGCGGTCCGGTAGTTCTTCGTCCAGTACGAGATGCCATGCACCCGGTCGTACTCGTCGACCTGATGGACCCACCGCTTCCCTACGAACGGCACGTCGCACACGATACGGGGGGTCGCGAACCCGGGCAGGTAGCCCATGATTGAGTGCTGGAGGGCCTGCGCCTCGTGCACCGCCAGACGCCAGTGTTCGGCGTTCGGGATCATGTCGCACATATAGAAGTAGTAGGGCATCACCTTGGCGCCGTTGAGCAGCGCGAAAGAGAGGTCGAGCAGGGCCTTCGGAGAATCGTTCACCCCACGCATCAGCACGCCCTGGTTGCGCACGTCGCGGAAGCCCATCGACAGCATGGCCTTTACCGCTTTCGCCATAAGCGGCGTCACCGAGTTCACGTGGTTGATGTGAGTGTGGACCGCGAGATCGACGTCGTGGTCGATCGCCTTGCGGGCCACACGCTCCAACCCCGACAGTACGTCGTCCTGCAAGAAGTGTTGCGGAAGCCCCATGAGGCCTTTCGTCGCGAGGCGGATGTCGCGGATGTGCTCGATCTCGATCAGCCGGCCGACGAAGTCCTCGAGATGTGCGATCGGAAGGTTGGCGATATCGCCCCCGGAAACGACGACGTCTCGGACGGAAGGCGTGCGCTGTAGGTAGTCGACGATCGCGTCGTAGCGATCCTTCTGCTTCAGCTCGAACCGATGCTTGAGGACCTGCGGGACGTTGTTGCCGACGAGATCCATACGCGTGCAGTGCCCGCAGTACTGCGGACAGGTCGCGAGCAACTCGGCGAGCACTTTCGTCGGGTAGCGATGCGTCAAGCCCTCAACGGCCCACATGTCCGCCTCGTGCAATGAATCACGCTGCGAGTAGGGGTGGCTGGGCCATTCGGCATCCCGATCGGCGAACGCCGGGATCATGTAGCGGCGGATGGGATCGCTCCACAGATCCTGGTCGTCCATCGTGTTCAGCATGTGTGGCGTGACGAGCATCGACATCGTGGCGCGCTCGCGCTGATCTCGTTCGACCGACGCCGCGAGATCCTCGGGCAAGTGGAAGCCGAGAGCAGCTTTCAGCTCCCCGAGGTTCTTGACGCTGTGCTGGCGCTGCCAGCGAGCGTTGTTCCACTCCCCCTCGGTGACGCTCCGGTAGCCGGGGAGACGACGCCAGTCCGGCTCACGCAGCTCCACCCGCCCGGAGTACACGTACGGCTGAGGCGCGCTCGTCCGTCGCTGTTTAAGCAGCGAATTGCGGCCGGCGGAAGAGGTGCTTGGCTCGGGGACCATCACGGAATAATATTAGGCGATATAGCTCATCACCGGAAGGATGTTCGGGATGGACGAAAAAGACCGGAAGATCCTTGCACTGCTCAGGGCCGACGGCCGCTTGGGCTACGCCGAGGTCGGGGCGGTGGTGGGACTCGCCGCCTCCTCAGTGCACGACCGGGTGCGCAAGCTGGAGCGCGCGGGGGTCATCCGGGGCTACCGCGCCGATATCGATCTCACCCAGACGGGTTTTCCCATCACCGCCATCGTGAGCCTTGGGCTGACACCGACCTCCCCGACCGACATCCCCGGCAAGGTCGCAGAGCTGGGCCTTGTGGAGTCGTGTTACTCGATCGCGGGCGACAACTCCTACGCGCTGATGGTGCGCGCGCCCTCGACGCAAGACCTGGAGGAGCTGCTCGACACGCTACGGGCCAAGCTCGAGGTCAACACGCGCGCCACGATCGTTTTATCTACGCCCTTCGAACACCGCCCGGTCAGGGCCTGACCAAGGTTGTCATCGAGTTACTCGGCGGCGTTGCCCACGAACACTGCCAGCACCAGTCCTAGAGGAACGCACGCCACAACGATCCAAGGCGTTGTCCGTCGCAGCAGCCAAACCCCCGACATCCCGTAGAAGAGCAGAGAAACGGCGCCGAGAACCGTTAGAAGCGAGTAGAGACTCTCGTCCGGGCTGGGCTGCTCTCCGAAGAATCCCGCTCCCGTGAAGGCGCCCACCAGAAAGACCCACCCGGAACCCACAACGCAGAGCACAAGAGTCCCGATCACCTCTACAACCAACCACCCGCTCCACGCGATTGCTCGACCTGCGCTGACTCTCCAGGCAATGACCCATCCCACGATCAAGAGTGCGAAGCCAAGCAGTACGTAAAGGCCTGAGTCGGGCGATGCAATACCCGTAAACGTGTCCACTGAAAAAGCGGCCTTCGTGAACGCTCCCGCAGATAGAGCGCCAAAAATCAGCAAGAGCCCAACAACCCCTAGAGCCAACTCCTGACCTCGTCGCGCATCGAGAACGTCACTCCGGGCAGATGCTCCGAATCTGGTGGATAGAAGTCCTCCGAGCCCGAGCGCGATTGCCGCGCCTGTAGATATGGCCGCGGCACCAGCGAAGAATCCGCGCGTTGAGTCAGCGCGAAGCCAGTCGTCGATCGCCTGCTCTCGGTCGATCGTCTCGAAACGAACCTGACTTGCGTCTCGGATCGCTCTGTATCTGAGCGCGACGAGGAGACATGCTCCCGCCAGGAGCAAAAAGGCCATCGCTGCGATGAGCAGACGACTTCTCATCGTCATCAAGTCGCCAAGATGCCGCTAGATGTTCGTCACGACGTCGGGGAGGCCGACGTCGAGGGTCCGCGGGGAGTAGCCAAGTTCGCGGCGGGCTTTGTCGTCGTTCGCCCAGTAGGTAACTCCTTCGGAGCCCTTGATGAGCTCGCGCAGGTTCGGCGGGAATCCCATCATCGGTCCGAGGTATCTCCAGGGGACGACGGAGCGCTTGATCAGGCCCAGCGGAAGTTCCTTCGTCGGTGGCTTCCTCCCCGACAGCACCGCGACCTTCTTGATGAGCTCGCCGAGCGTCGCGAGCTCGCCGCCGAGGTTGTAGCTCTTCCCTAACCGGCCCTTGTCGTGCACCAGTAGCAAACCGTCGATGACATCTTCAACATGCACGAAGTTAAAACCGACACCGGGCATCACCAGCACCTTCATCCAGCCCTTCTGGATGCGCTCGAGCAATTTGCTGAGATCAGAGGTATCGCCCGGTCCATAGATGCCACCGGGCTGCGCGATGAGGACGGGCGCTCCCTCGGTGATGAACCGTCGGGCAACTTCGTGCGCCTGGTACTTCGTCTCGTCGTAGCACGTGAGCCAATCGAGATCGGTGCGCTCGAACGTCTCGTCGACCACTTCCCCGCGTGTGTTGCCGTAGTAGCCGATCGTCGAGACGTACACGATACGCGACACACCCGCGTCGACCGCGGCCCCGAGGGTGTTCTCCGTGCCCACGATGTTGGACTCGTGCATCTCCCGACAACCATCCTCGAACACACCGACCTGATAGCCGGCCGCGATATGAAAGACGGAATCGCATCCCTTCATGCCGGCAGTCATCACGGCACGATCGGAAAGATCGCCCTCGACGATCGCGCAGCCCAGGCGAGTCAACTCGCCTGCCTTGTGGGGAGACCGAACGAGCGCAACGACGTCGTCACCGCGCGCTCTCAGTTTCTTGGCCAAGTGTCCACCGACGAAACCAGTCGCGCCGGTGAGGAAGGCTTTCATCGCGTATCGGTTAAACGCCGTCCGATCACGTAACGCTGGATCTGGTTGGTGCCCTCGACGATCTGCAGGCCCTTGGCCTCGCGCATGTATCTCTCCACCGGGTACTCCGTGATGTAGCCGTAACCACCGTGCAGCTGAACGGCATCGGTCGTGACCCTCATCGCGACGTCGGAGCAGAAGAGCTTCGCTTCGGCAGCTTGTAGGGAGTAATCGTGTCCTGCATCCCGGAGGCGAGCGGCCTTCTGATACAGGGCGCGGCCCGCGTCGATGGACGTCGCCATATCGGCGAGCATGAATTGGACACCCTGGTTGTGAGCCACCGGTTTACCGAACTGCTCCCGGTCGAGCGTGAAGCTCAACGCAGCATCGAATGCCGCCTGCGCGACGCCGATCGAGCACGCCGCTATGCCGAGCCGACCCGAGTCGAGTGACGCGAGAGCGATCTTGAAACCCTCGCCTTCGACCCCCACGCGCCGGGACTCGGGGACGTAGGCGTCGTCGAAGGTCAGCATCCAGGTCGGCGAGCTGCGCCACCCCATCTTGTCTTCCTTCTTCGTGCCTTCGAAGCCTTCCGT
>JALZEA010000089.1 GCA_030862265.1 Actinomycetota bacterium
GATGTGCTCCGGGCAGCTCCGACTCGCCGATCGGCGCGATGTGGTTCTAC
Organism: Actinomycetota bacterium; assembly: GCA_030862265.1. Classification (GTDB taxonomy): domain Bacteria; phylum Actinomycetota; class CADDZG01; order CADDZG01; family WHSQ01; genus JALZEA01. The sequence goes on from JALZEA010000089.1 coordinate 51, forward strand.
GACATCTCCGACCCGGCGGCTCCCGTAAACGTCGGCCACTTCGGACCTCCACGCACGGCGTTCCCCAACAGTGCCGAAGAGGCCGCGCGGCACGCGTGCACGAACCACAACTTCACGGTGCTTCCGATGAAGGATCCGAAGAAGTACATCGTGTCGACGTCCTGGTACGCGGCGGGCATCTCGCTGATCGACTTCAGTGACCCCGCGAACGCCGAGGAGATCGCTTACTACGTGCCGGAGTACGAAGGTCAGCAGCCCGACACGTGGGCCGCGTACTACTACAACGGGTTCATCTACACGAACGACGTCAACCTGCCCCGCGGGCATGCCTCCCTACCGGGCACCCCCTCGGCCGGCGTGGGTGTCTATCAGGTCAAGGGATACGACGCGAAGACGACGTACTTCCACCGGACCCGCTTGAATCCACAGGTGCAGATCCGAGACTTCAAGTAGGAGAACGACCTCGCGTTTGGGGCCGTCGGGAAAACCGGCGGCCCTTTACGCGTTGGGATTCAGGTGCGCCGTTAGGATGCGGCGCGTGTACGCGACGGGTCGCTAACGCGACCCTTGCTCACTCGGAGGCTGCCGCTTGCGACAGCCTTCTGGGCCCATAGCTCAGCTCTGTTAGAGCGCACCCCTGATAAGGGTGAGGTCGATGGTTCAAATCCATCTGGGCCCACTCCCTGGCACTAACCCTCAGTGTCTGTGGACGGCGCCTCCGATGGTCCGCCGCCGTTCCCATCTCGCAGGTAGCGGCCCACCAGTGAACTCAAACTCGCTCCCGTGAACGACTCCAGCACCGCATCGATCTGTCGGACGGTGTTGGCAGTCACCCGCGTCAGCTTGTTCGCCCCTTCCGTATCGATAATCGTGATCTCTTTAACGTTGCCGATCGGTTCGGCGATCGCCCGCGCAACGTCGGGCAGCCGCGACACGAGCAGTTCCAGAGTCGCCGCCTCTTCATACTGTTTGTAGGCGTCGGCCTTCTTGGACATGGCCTTCGCTTCAGCCTCCCCCACCGATAGGGTCGCTTCCGCCCGCGCGTTCCCCAATTCGCGCTCTTCGAACGCCCTCCCTGCCGCCTCGGCTTCGAGGTTGGCCCGCTCCGCCTCGGCTTCCAGGAGCCTCCTGTCGCGCGCCGCTTCCGCCTGGGCCTTCACGGTATAACGCGAGGCTTCGGCCGACTGCTCCGCCGCGTATCGCTGAGCGTCCGCAGTGCGCCGTATCTCCGCGTCGAGCTCCTTGTCGCGGCGCTGCGCAACGAGCTCGGCGACTTCGGTTTCTTGGAGAACGACCTCGCGCCGTGCCTGCGCATCGGCCAGAGGCTTGGCCTGCTCCGCCCTCGCCTGCGCGCCGGCGACCTCCTGCAGCACGCCCTGCTCCTTGAGACTCGTCGCCTTCTCGGCTTCGAAGATCAGCTGCTTCGCCAACGCCTGCTGTTCACGTGCTTCTCTCTCGGCCTCCGCCTCGGCGATCTCGGCGTCGCGACGAACCTCGGCTGCGGCCTTACGACCGAGATTCTCGATGTACTGCTCGGTATCGGAGATGGATTGGATCGTAAAAACGTCGATGGCCAGCCCTGTTCCCTGCAAGTCCCCGTTCGCAACCTCCTGGACCCGCGCCGCGAACACTTCTCGATCGCGGATGAGTTCGCTGACCGACAGTTGGCCGATGATCGTGCGAAGCGAACCCTCCATGACGTTGCGGACGATCTCGGGGATGCGGGCTTGACTATCGAGGAACCGTTGAGCGGCCTGTCGTATCGAGTCCTCGTCGTCTGCGATCTTGACGTTGACGATCCCTTCCACGGCCACAGGCACACCCTGCGTGGTAACTGCGCCGCTCAGAGCGACTGTTATCGACTGGACCTCGAGCGAAACGCGCCGTGCCACGTTGACGAGGGGATAGATGATCGCCCCGCCCCCCACCACCACACGGATCCCACCTCGGGCTCTACGAGCGCCGGCGATGATCAACGCTTCGTTCGGCTTGGCTACCTTGTATCGGCTGGCGGCAAACGCCACCAGCGCGATCCCGACCACGATCAGACCCGCAACAACTATCGGAACCTGAGACATGACTCCCCCGCTCTCCTAGGAACCCTTTGGCTCCGCCCCTTCCTGACTTCGCGACACCTTTAGCGACGTTCCGACGACATCGAGAACAACGACTTCCTCACCGGTGGCTACAACCTCGTTGCTGGTTGCGGAGAAGGACCGCGTTAGACCTTCATGCTGAACGGCCACCCTTCCCTCCCTGCCGGGATGGATGGCAAGCGTGCAACGACCCCTCTCACCGATCAGCTGACTAACCATGAAACCGTCGCCGGCCTCTTGACGGTGGAGGAGCGCAAAGAAGCCTGCTGCCAGACCCCCGGCCCCCGCGCCCACTCCGAGACCCCAAAACACCGATGATCCCGTGCTTGTCCCGAACGCGTTGATCGCCAGCAGACCTCCGCCTCCGAAGGCAGCCAGCGCGGTGAAGAGCACCGGAGTAAGAGAAAAACCGTCCCCCAAGTCGAAGTCGAGGAAGTCCAGGAAATCAAAGACGTCTCCCAACACGACAGAAAGGAGGAGGAATGAGGCTCCGAGGCCTAAGGCGATCCAATACGCAGCCTCGAGGGACATGGATCCAGGCTACCGGGCAGGAAGCACATCGTCACCTGACAGTCGTTCACCGTGGAGCTCTTCGTTGCGGATGCCGATGCCGTTGATCGCGGCCCCCGCCAGACACAGCGCCGCCGCGACGAGCGCCGTAAGGCGAAAGGCATCGGTCGACGCGTGGTCGACCGCGTTCGCAACCTCGGGGATCGAGTCCTCGGGTGCGGGGTTGAACGGTTGGATCTCGGCACGAACCTCCGGTACCGAGGTATCGACCGAAGGCGCCAGCTCGCCGATCGTCCCGTAGAAGCTCGCCGTAGCGGCAACGAACAACAGTGCCCCGCCGAGCTGAGGACCGATACGTGAGATCGCGTTGTTGATCGCCGACGCGACCCCCGAGTGCGCGGGAGGGACCGAGCGCATCAGTGCGCTGGTCAGCGGCGCCACCATGATCGCCAGCCCGATGCCGAACACTAAGAACGCGGGGAACAAGTCGACCCAGTAATCGGAGGGAGGTACGAAGCTTCCAAGATCCGCGACTTCTGCAACCCAGGGCGCCGAATCGGCGGGGATGCGCGTGAGCCACAGCAAACTCACTCCCATGATGGCGGGGCCAACGGTCATGAACCACCGAGGTCCGATGCGTGCCGCGAGCGCTCCGATCCGGGCAGAGAAGATCGTCAGGAAGATCGGCCCGACCAGGCCCGCCAAGCCGTACGCAAGCTCGTTGTAACCGACCGTACCGATCAGATACAGCGCTTGATATTGGAACGTGACGTACAGAGACCCGTAGATAAGGAACGTCGAGATGTTCGTTACCGAGAAGTTGCGGGAACGGAACAGCTGCAGAGGCACGAGAGGGTTCCGCGCACGCGCCTGAACGACCAGGAACCCGATGAGCGCGATCGTGCCGAGAGCGAGTGAGGCGAAGCCCGTGACGCCCCTCCAGTTCTCCACCTGTCCTCTGATGACACCGAAGGTCAATCCGCCGAGGGCGACTACGACCGTTATCGCTCCCAACCAGTCGAAGCGCGGCGAAGCAGCCTCATCCTTGGATTCCCGCATGTGCCGCACCGTCAGGTAAGCGGCGGCCGCCACGAACGGGATGTTGATCAAAAACACCGCGCGCCACGACGAGTATGCGACCAGCGCGCCACCGAGGGGTGGTCCAAGGATCGCGGTAAGCGCAGAGGCGCCGGCCCAGAACCCGAACGCGCGGCCCTGTTCCTCGCCCGAGAACGTCGTGGTCAGAATCGCAAGAGAGCCGGGGACCAACACCGCTCCGGCAGCTCCCTGCAGCAAGCGAGCGACGATGAGGAGTTCCATGTTCGGAGCGAGTCCACACAGCACCGACGTGATTCCGAAACCGATCAGCCCGATGAGGAACAGTCGTCGCCGGCCGTAGAAGTCGCTCAGAGCCCCGGCAAGGATGAGCAACGCGCTGAGCGTCAGGAGATAGCC
>JALZEA010000091.1 GCA_030862265.1 Actinomycetota bacterium
ACCAGTAGGTTGAAGCGATGTTTGTGAAGGCCCTGCGGCTCGCGGGGTTCAAGAGCTTCGCCGACCCCACGCTGCTCGACTTCCAGCCCGGGGTCAACGTCATCGTGGGCCCGAACGGCTCGGGGAAGTCCAACATCGCCGATGCCCTGTCCTGGGTGCTCGGCTCGCAGGCGCCCTCGAGCATGCGGGGGGTCTCGATGGAGGATGTCATCTTCGCGGGGTCCACCGGCCGGCCACGGCTCGGGATGGCCGAGGTCGAGCTCATCCTCGACAACACCTCCCGGATCCTGCCGCTCGACCTCAACGAGGTCGCGATCGCGCGCATTACCGACCGCGCGGGGACGTCCGAATACCGGATCAACGGAGCTCCATGCAGGTTGCTCGACATCACCGAGCTGTTATCGGACACGGGCATCGGGCGCAGCATCCACACGATCGTCAGCCAGGGACAACTCGATCAAGTGTTGCAGGCGCGTCCCGAGGACCGTCGTTCTTTCATCGAGGAAGCAGCTCAGATCGGTAAGTTCCGCCGGCGCAAGGACCGCGCGCTACGCAAGATCGAGCGCGTCGACGAAAACTTGCTGCGTCTGAACGACGTCTTGAGCGAGTTGCGTCGTTCCATCCGGCCCCTGAAGCGCCAGGCCTCTGCTGCCGCGCTTTACTCCGAGCTCGTTGCGCGCCACCGCGAGCTGCGCCAGCGCCTCGCATCCACCGAGCTGCACAAGTTGGACGAGACCGATGCGGTGTTCGATCCGGACGTCGAAGGGCACCGCGTCGAGTTGTTGGAGGATGAACTAGCCAGCGTTCGAGCACGATTGTCGAGCGCGAGCGACGAGCGCGACCGCCTCGCGCGCGACGCGGAGACGGCACAGGACCGGGCGCACCGGATGGCACGGACGGCCGACCGCCTGGAGGCCCTCGGACGCCTCGCCGCAGAGCGGGCGGAGACGATCTCGGCCCGGCTCGCGGCCGAGACCGAGGAGGGCTACCGGGAACGGATCCGGCTGCTCGAAGGTGACCTCATCCGCTGGCGGACGGCAGCGAACGAATCCCAGGATGCGGCACTTCAACTGCGCAGGAAAGCGGACTCCGCCCGCGACGGAGCCGACGCCGGACGCGTCGCGGTCGAAGCTGCCGAAAGAGCCCTGGCGCATGCACGGTCCGAGGAAACGCTGGCCGCGCAGGCTCTCGTTCGGGCCGAGGGCGCCGAAGCCGCGGGACGCGCCACGATCGGATCGATCGAAGCCCGTGTCACGGCCGCGATGGAGCGCCGAGACGTCGCCGAACGAGAACTACACACGTCCAGAGAATCGGTAACCGCGGTGCAGCGAGAGGTCGCCACACTTGAGACCGAACTCGACAGTGCCGCTGAAGCCGCGGCCGCCGCCGAGACGGACCTGGAAGCCGAACGCGAGCGTGCCGATGAACTAAGGGATCGCCTCGGCGTGTCGCATGCGGATCTCTCTGCCACCGAGGCACGGCTCCAGGCGTTGCGGGATGTGATGGCCCTGTTGGACGACGCGCCGGACATCGCGCGTCGGCTCGATCCGTTGCTCGCCGACGCGCTCGAACGAGTGGATCTCGCGAAGGCTGAGGATGAACGCGCTGACGCGCTGCTCGCGCAGGCGAACTACACGATCGAACAACGCTGGAGCCGGGTCGCGACCTGCGATGCTGAGCTGCGACGCCTGGATGCGTTGATGTCGGCGGCGACCGAACGACTCGCAGGTGCCCACCGGAGAGCCGAGGTCAAAGAGATCGAGCTCGCCGCGCTCGACGAAGAGCTCGCGCGGAACCGCGAGGCACTCGCCACCGCCGAGCGCGACATCACCGAGGAACGTGCGGCACTACCGGCCCGTCGCGCGAGCATGGAGGAAGCGAAGGGCATCCGTGAACAGGCCGAAGCCGTGCTCGCCCAGGCTCGTTCCGACGCGCAGATCGCGACCGCGGCGGCGAACGCGGCAGAGCTGGAAGCACGCGGCGCGGAAGAGAGGTCACTGGGCGCGCAGCAGCGCGCCGAGGAGGCGGCCGCGGGTATCGCCGACGCTCATGCAGCTCTGGCCGGACTGGAGCAGCGACGAACCGATCTCGACCGGCAGCGCCGCCGTGCGACCCAGGTGGCCCGAGCCGCGGAGATCGCCGCGCAGAGGGCGATGAGATGGGCGGGCGACGCGCAACGACGCGCCGCGGCGACGCGTGAGGAGGCCCACGGGTCCGACCAACGACTCACTGCCATGCGCTCGCGCGAAAGCGAACTAGCCCAGAGCCTCGAGGAGGTCTCGCGCAAGCGCAACGAGGCAGCGGTGCGCCGCGCCGAGACGCGTGCGCGCTCCGATGCCATCGCCGAACGAGCCATGGACGAGTGGGGTCTGACGGCGGACGAGGTCAGAGCGTTCCAGCCCTTGATGACCACCGAAGCAGAAGACGCACGCGCTGAGGTCGAGAAGCTCGACCGGGAGATGCGCAGACTCGGGGCGGTCAACCCGCACGCCGCCCAGGAATACGCGGAGCTCGCCGAACGTGAGGAGTTCCTCGTGACGCAGATGGACGACCTGCGCTCGTCGAAGAAAGACCTGATGAAGATCGTGCACGAGGTCGACGACACGATCGTGCGGGTCTTCGGCGAGGCCTTCGAGGACGTCGCGCGCGAGTTCGAAGGCGTCTTCCAGCGCTTGTTCCCCGGGGGTTCGGGGGCATTGAAGCTCACCGATCCGAACGACCTCCTCGCTACGGGGATCGACATCGAAGCGCGGCCCCCGGGCAAGAACGTAAGGAAGCTGTCGCTCCTGTCGGGCGGTGAGCGCTCGCTGGTTGCCCTCGCGTTCCTGTTCTCGATATTCAGGTCGCGACCCTCACCGTTCTATCTCCTGGACGAGGTCGAGGCCGCGCTCGACGACGTCAACCTGCAACGCTTCCTGCGACTGATCGAGGAACTGGAAGAACGCGCACAGGTCCTCGTCGTCACGCACCAGAAGCGGACGATGGAAGCCGCAGACGTGCTTTATGGGGTGTCGATGAGCAAGGAAGGCGTGTCGCGCGTGGTGTCGAAACGGTTGGAGGACATCACCGTTTAGCAACTACGAAACAGTAGTTACTCTGAGGACATGCCTGAAGGGATAGTGCCCGAGCTACTGCTCGTCCTCGCTTTCCTTGTCGTGCTCGCCGTGTCCGTCGTGGTCGGACGCCGTCAACGAGGGCCCCGCGAGGACGCGACGCGCCCGAGCGAGGCACCCCGTCCGACCACCGATGTCATTGCCGAACCCCGTCCTACCGAGATCGCACCCGTACCGGAGCCGGCCGTCGAACCGGTCGCGCCCGTCGAACGTCCCGGGTTGCGGGCGCGGCTCGAACGTTCGCGCCGCTTCCTGACCGACCGGTTGGCCGCGGTGCTTGCCGGGGGTCCCGGCGAGGAGACGTGGGACGACATCGAGGCAACTTTGATCCAGGCAGATCTCGGCGTGGAGGTCGCCGCGAAGGTGGCGGCCGACCTCAGGGCGGCGGCGAAGACCGCGCGCGTCAAGACCGCCGCGGACATCCAAGGATTGCTAGCGGACGACCTGCAGTCGGCATTCGACACGAGCCGCGAGCGAACCTTGACCTTCGCTCCCGCGGGGCCGACGGTCTGGCTCGTGATGGGCGTGAACGGTACCGGCAAGACGACGACGATCGGGAAGCTCGCGCACGATCTGAAAGAACGCGGCCGTTCGGTCGCCCTCGCCGCCGCCGACACGTTCCGGGCCGCGGCGGACGAGCAGCTCGGTATCTGGGCCACACGCGCGGACGCCGAGATCGTTAAGCATCAACCGGGTGCGGATCCCGGTGCGGTCGCGTTCGATGCCTACCAGCACGCCCACGCCCAGGCGATCGACGTCCTGATCATCGATACCGCCGGACGCTTGCACACGAAGACGCCGCTGATGGACGAACTCGCCAAGGTTCGACGTGTCATCGAGAAGGAAGGAGCGGTGCACGAAGCGCTCCTCGTGATCGACGCAACGTCCGGGCAGAATGGACTGACGCAGGCACGCGAGTTCACCCGTGCTGCCCAAGTCACGGGGATCGTCCTGACGAAGCTCGACGGCACCGCCAAAGGTGGTATCGCGCTCGCGATCGAACGCGATCTGGGCATCCCGATCAAGCTCATCGGGGTCGGCGAGGGGATCGACGACCTCGAGCCGTTCGAGCCGAAGGCCTTCGTCGACGCACTCCTTTCATAGTGACCCAAACGGCAACGTCTCAGGCGCTCTGGCGGCGTAAGCCGGCGTCTCGCGGCGTTCTCACTCCGTTGCGCACTTTCCAAGTGCGCGCCTCCGCTGCGGCCTTGCGAGACTTGCCTTCCGCTCGCCACAGCGCGCTTCACGTCACCGTCTGGATCACGCCATGAAGATCGTCGTTGCCGGAGGGACCGGCTTCCTGGGCCGCTACATCACGCGGTCTCTACTCGACGCGGGGCATGCCGTGACGGTGTTGGGGCGAGATCCGAGCAAGGTGCCTGGCATCCCCCAGCTATCCGGCGCCGACGCCATACACGGGGACGCGACCGAACCAGCCTCTCTGGAGGGTGTCTTCGATGGCGTCGACGCGGTCGTATGCGCGGTGCAGCTGCCGAACTATCCCATCGAGGTCCCGCGCAAACGGCTCACGTTCGATCGCTACGACCGCCAAGGCGCGGAGAACCTGTTGGCCGCCGCGTCCGGCGCCGGCGTGGCGCGTTTCGTCTACATCAGCGGGGCGGGTGCCGACCCCCGCAGCGGCAAGACGTGGTACCGGGCGAAGGGCCGCGCCGAGGCGACGCTCCGCAACAGTGAGTTGTCCTGGGCGATCGTGCGACCGTCGTGGGCTTACGGACCCGAGGACCGCGCGCTGAATAAGTTCATTCAGATCGCGCATTTCTCGCCGGTCGTCCCGCGCATCGGGTTGCGCCGGCAACGGATCATGCCAGTGTTCGTCGAGGATATCGCTCTCGCTATCGCACGCATCTTCGAACGCAACGACGCGTGGGAGCGCGTCTACGAGATCGGCGGTCCTCAGGTGCTCAGCATGGACGAGGTCATCCGCACGATGCTGGACGTCGTCGGCGCGCTACGACTCGTAGTGCCGGTCCCCAAAGTTCTCGCGAAACTCGGGACGGCCGCGCTCGTGCTCCTCCCCACGCCGCCGATGACGCCAGGCGGGATCGAGTTCGCCGCGCAGGACGGCGTCGTGGATAACACCGAGATCAACAAGGTTCTCGACGTGCAGCCGATGGGGTTGCGCGCGGGACTCGAGCGGTACCTGTCCGGGACGGCCGCCTGATGTTCGA
>JALZEA010000102.1 GCA_030862265.1 Actinomycetota bacterium
CCGCCCCTGTGGGGCGGCCCTTTTGTCTCCTGAGAGGCCTGGTGTCAGGGAGTATCGATGCTGAGGGTGACGGAATCTCCTTCACGCACGGGGCCACCGAACAACCGTGCCTGGATCCGGTAGCTCCCGGCGGGAGGATCCTGGAAACTCTCAAAGGACCTTCCTAGCTGAGGGTGGTCACCCGCGAAGTAACGCTGGCCCGTCACTGTGTCGGTGATCGTTACGAGGACCTGGGCCGGTTTCCCCTTCATATCGGCGACGGTGAACGTCCACGTTCCTCCGATCGCCGTCACCTCGACCCCCTGACCCGCCGACTCGCGCGTCGCAGGCGTCATCAAACTATCGGCCCGCGCGACCGTTGCACCTGTGATTACGGCGCCCAGCGCGACGCCCGCGACCAGTACCAATATCCGCCTCATCCCGTCTCCCTTCTTCTGGACGAAAAGGCGATTCGCCCCAATTGCCAGGCATCCTTCTGCCGATGTAGCTGAATTTTTCGTCGAGTTCACGCGCTGCGGAGCGATATGTCCGTTTTGTCTAGCGCAGGTAACCTGCCGCTCGCTATGGCCGACCACATCCTCGTTGCGAACAACGTTCAGAAGACCTACAAGACCGGCGCCGAAACCGTCGAGGCGCTGCGCGACCTGACGATCTCGATCGCCCGCGGCGAGTTTCTCGCGGTGATGGGCCCGTCCGGTTCGGGGAAGACGACGTTCCTCAATTGCCTGTCGGGGCTCGACGAGATCAATGGTGGCTCGGTGCAGGTCGAAGGCCAGGACATCCACCGGATGGCGGACGCGAAGCGCAGTCACTACCGCGCCGAGAACATGGGCTTCATCTTCCAGAGCTTCAACCTCATACCGGTCTTCACCGCGGTCGAGAACGTCGAGCTGCCGTTGTTGCTCGCCGGGGCGGCACCCTCGGAGGCGCGCAAACGTGCCGAGGAAACGATGGAGCGCGTCGGACTCGGCCCCCGCAAGAACTTCCGCCCGAACGAGCTCTCCGGCGGAGAGCAACAGCGGGTCACGATCGCCCGTGCGCTGGCCGGGCAACCGGCGGTCGTCTGGGCCGACGAGCCGACCGGCAACCTCGACACCGAGACGGCCTGGCAGATCGTCGATCTCTTGAAGGATCTGAACGAAGAGGGACTGACGCTGGTGCTCGTCACGCACGATCCCGCGATCGGCGAGCAGGCCCGGCGGATCGTGAAGATGCGTGACGGCGCCATCGAAGCGACGAACGGCTTCTAAGAAGCGATGCCCTACGTTCTCGTGGTTGTAGCCGTACTGATCGCGTGGCAGGCGATCCGTCGCCCGATGCTGCGGCGCCTCGCGGTGCGCGACGCTACGCGCCGACCGACGGAAACGATGCTCGTTATTGCCGGAAGCCTCCTCGGGACCGCACTCATCACGGGCAGCTTCATCGTCGGCGACACCTTGGACTCGTCGATCCGGGCCTCGGCGTACAACCAACTCGGCCCTATCGACGAGGTCCTCGCACTCAACGACCCGGAGAGTGCGGGCGACGTCGAGCGGCGCGTCGCGGCGATCGACGACCCCCGCATCGACGGTGTGATGTCGCTGCTGTCGACGCGCGCCCCGATCGCGTCGGGAGAGCTGGCCGAGCCGTACGCGCAGATCATCGAGCTGGATTTCGAGGAGGGTCGCGCCTTCGGGTCCGATCCCGCCATCACGGGGATCTCGGGTGACACGCCGCGCCCTGGAGAGGTCGTCGTCGGAGAGGACCTCGCCGATGTTCTCGAGATCGAAACCGGCGACACCGTTACCGCTCACGTATACGGGGACGAACTCGAGCTGGAGGTCGTGCGAATTCTCCCGCAAACGGGGCTCGCGGGTTTCTGGATCGGTTTCGAGGCATCGAGCCCGAACGCGTTCGTGGCGCCGGGCACCATCGCGGGTGTCCTCCGTCGCGAGGCTCCCGAAGAGGCGCGACCTCCGGTGACCTTCGTGCTCGTCTCGAACCGTGGTGGGGTCGAAGACGCGGCCGAGCACTCTAGCGACGTGACCGGCTTAATCGAGGAGACGTTAGGGACCACCCCAGTTCGAGTCGAGGAGACCAAGCGCCAGGTTCTGGAGAGCGCTGAGAACCAGGGGAATGAATTTCAGGAGGTGTTCCTCGGCATCGGTTCCTTCGCGATCATCGCCGGCGTCCTGTTACTTGTAAACATCTTCGTGATGCTGTCCGAGGAGCGCAAGAGTCAACTCGGTATGTTGCGCGCGGTCGGCATGACGCGATCACATCTGGTGCGCGTCTTCGTCATCGAAGGCTTCTTCTACGCGCTGGTGTCCGGGGTGCTCGGCACAGTGCTCGGCATCGGAGTCGGGTGGGCGATCGTGAAGGTCGCGGCCCCGATCTTCGGCGGGTTTGGCGACTTCGGGTTCAGCCTCACGTTCGACGTCGCGCCCGACAGCCTCATCAACGGTTTCTGTATCGGGGTCCTTATCTCGATACTCACGATCTTCGGGACGAGCTTTCGCATCAGCCGCGTCAACATCATCCGCGCGATCCGAGATCTCCCCGAGCCACGTCTTTACCGGGCACGCCTGCGCTCGGTAGTCATCGGCTCGCTTGTTGCTGCTGCGGCGACGGCGGCCACGGTCGCGTCGTGGGGAAACGATGCAGCTTGGACGGTTGCATTGCTCGGGATTCCCATCACTATGTTCGGCCTCTTGCCTTTGATGAGCCGGGTCGTCGGACGGCGGGTTGCGATGCTGATCTCATCAAGCGGAACGCTCGTCTGGGGTGTGTTCGGCAACGCGATCACCGGCGGTCAATTCTTCGATCGCGGCGAGATCTTCGCGTTCGTCATCCAAGGCACGATGCTGACCCTTGGCGCGGTGTTGCTGCTGAGTCAAAGCCAGGAGAACCTTGAAGGTGTCATCCGTCGTATCTCGGCACGCAGCTTGCCGCTGCGGCTCAGCGTCGCTTATCCGCTGGCGCACCGCGCCCGGACCGGCTTGACACTGGGAATGTTCGCCCTCGTTATCTTCACGATGACGTTCATCGCCGTACTAACGACTGTTTTCGGAGGCCAGGTCGACACCGCCACCAAGAAGGAGGGTGACTTCCATATCCTCGCGACCGCCAGCAGCACCAACCCTCCGGAGGAAGAGGCGATCGAATCTTTCGAGGGCGTGGACGAGGTCGCCGTTCTAACCTTCGGTCCCGCGTTCTTCCAACGGCAGTTTGACGAGGAGCCTCATGCCTGGTCGATCTCGGGTGTCGCTTCCGGGTTCGTCGAGGGAGGGCCGCCGTCGCTGTCCGAACTTCCCGGCGGCGTGGGGGAAGACGAAGTGTGGCAACGACTACTCGACGATCCCACGACGATCATCGTTCCTGCCTTCTTCCTGCAGACGGGCGGCGGACCAGCGGCGGAAACCTTGGTGCCGGGCGACACGATCGAAGCGATCGATCCATTGACCGGTGGGAGGGTCGAGCGCGAGGTGATCGGGATCGTCGAGAACGACTTCGCGTTCTCGGGGAGCTACTCGTCGAAGGAGTCGGTCACGGAGCTCCTCGGCGCCAATGCGGCACCGTCTCGCTTCTACATCAAGGTCGATGACGAAGGATCCGCAGGCGAGGTCGCGCGGCGCCTTCAGGGGGAGTTCGTCGCGAATGGCGTCGAGGCCGACCCATTCCGCTCAATCGTCGAGGACTTCCAGCGATCGAACCTGCAGTTCTTCCGGTTGATGACGGGTTACCTGGCTTTGGGGCTGCTCGTCGGCATCGCCGGGTTAGGTGTCGTGATGGTGCGCGCCGTACGCGAGCGCCGCCGGGACGTCGGTGTATTGCGCTCCCTTGGCTTCCTGCCGTATCAGGTACGGCGGGCCTTTGTCCTCGAATCCGGCTTCGTCGCGCTCCAAGGGATCCTCATCGGTGTCGTCCTGGCGATCGTCACGGCCTCGCAACTAGTCGCGACAGAGGCGTTCGGCGAGGACATCGCCTTCATCATCCCGTGGGACAACCTCACGATCCTGACCGGACTCGCACTGGCGGCCTCGCTGGCGGCGACCGCGTGGCCGGCCCAGGAGGCCTCGAAGATCCCACCGGCCGTCGCCCTCCGCATCGCCGACTAACCGTTTTGTGCTAACTCAGCGCCCCTAGAGGGCACTTTCAGCTACACAAAACGGAACTTGTCGTACCCCCTGTCTACCGTGGGGCTATGTCGCAGACGTTTGCGTGCGCCGAGTGTGGGTTTTCCGCGTCCAAGTGGTTCGGGCGTTGCCCCGACTGCGGGTCGTGGTCGAGCGCGCTATCGCCATCAGCACCAGACGGGCTCGAAATCGTGACCCTCGACGGCAACGCCGAGGCCCCGGCGCGGCGGGCCACCGGCTCCCCGGAGGTCGATCGGGTGCTCGGCGGCGGTCTCGTGACCGGCTCTGTGATCCTCCTCGCCGGCGAACCAGGCATCGGGAAGTCGACCCTGGTACTGCAACTTCTCGACTCACTCGAGTGCGCGTCGTTGCTCGTGACGGGCGAGGAGTCGGTGCAGCAGGTCGGCATGCGCGCGACGCGACTGGGACTGGATCGCGGTCGCTTGCGCGTTGCCCCGTCGACGTCGCTTGCTGCGGTCGTCGCGGCCGCGGCGTCGTCACCGGGCGACGTGCTCGTGATCGATTCGATCCAAACGTTGCACGACGAATCGCTCGAAGGCTCGCCCGGCTCTCCGACGCAGGTGCGCGGTTGCGCGACGCGTCTGGTCGAGCTTGCCAAGGCCACCGGATTGACCGTGATTCTCGTCGGCCATGTGACGAAAGAAGGCGCGGTCGCGGGCCCGAAGGCGCTCGAGCATGTGGTCGACGCGGTGGTGACCCTAGACGGCGAGCGCACGGGCCGCCTGCGGCTCCTCCGGGCGACGAAGAACCGTTTCGGCCCCTGCGACGAGACGGGAGTGTTCGTCATGTCCGATGCCGGACTGCGGGCCGTTCCGGATCCGTCGGCCTTGTTCCTCGAGGACCGCCACGCCGGGGTACCGGGGTCCGTGGTCCTGCCGACGATCGATGGGACCCGGCCGCTGTTGGTCGAGGTCCAAGCCATGGTTACCGCGGCCGACCAGGACGGGCGCCGTTCTGCGATCGGTCTCGACGCGCGGCGACTGTCGATGTTGGTCGGGGTGCTGTCGACGCGCGCCGAGGTAGCGATGGGTCGCCGCGATGTATTCGTTGCGGTCGCCGGAGGTCTGAGCGTCAAGGAACCGGCCGCCGATCTCGCGATGTGTCTCGCGCTCCAGACTGCACGTGAGAACGTGACGATCGATCCGTCGACGGTCGCGTTCGGTGAGATCGGTTTGGCAGGCGAGGTGCGACGCGTCCATTCCCTCGAACGCCGGCTCGCAGAAGCGGCCCGCATGGGCTTCGCGCGCGCGATTGTTCCTCGTAAAGGTGCATCAGACGCGCGCGGCATCGAGGTGATCCCCGTCGCCGACCTGCGCGAGGCGTTCGGGGCCGTCGTTGTACGTCAATCGGACGCGATCGTCACGCCTATCGCGCGCGCGTGACGTGTTATCATTGGGTTCCTAACGGCCCGCAACGCGTTGGGCCATTCTCATCTAGCTGGGTCTGAGGTTCGACGCGCAGGAGGTCTATCGAGTGGCATTCCGGATCGGTGACAAGGTTGTCTACCCGCACCACGGCGCTGCGATCATCGAGCAGCTCCAGAAGCGGGAGCTCTTCGGCGAGGAGCGCGATTACTTCATCCTCAAGCTCGCTTACGGCGACCTGACACTGATGGTTCCCGTCGACTCGACGGAAGAGGTCGGGCTGCGACAAGTGACCCCGGCGAAGGAAGTACCGAAGGTCTTAAAGGTCCTGAAGAAAAACGAGCCCACCCAGAACACGACGAACTGGTCGCGCCGCTTCAAGGCGAACGTCGAGAAACTCCGTTCCGGCGACATCTACCAGGTGGCCGATGTCGTGCGGTCGCTGCACCAGCGCGACAAGGAGAAGGGGCTCGCGGCCGGCGAGAAGCGGATGCTCACGAAGGCGCGCCAGATCCTCGTGTCCGAGCTCACGTTCTCCAAGAACTGCGACCAGGAAGAGGCCGAGCAGCTCCTCGACGAGGTCCTGGGCTAGCCGCCCCGGATCTCTTCAGCTTCCTTATGCCAGCCGCGGCGATCGTCGCGGCCGCAGGAGCCGGTGAACGTGCCGGCGCCGGCGATACTCCGAAACAGTTCCGCCCGCTCGCGGACAAACCTCTGTTGTGTTGGAGCGTCGAGATCCTGTGCGCCGTCTGCGACGAGGTCGTAGTCGTCGCCCCCCGGGCGCATCTCGACTTCGCTCGTTCCCTGTGCGGGGAAGATGTCGCCGTCGTCGCCGGTGGACCCACACGTCAGGCTTCGGTCGCGAACGGCTTGAGCGAAGTCGGCGCGGACAGGGTGGTGATCCACGACGCCGCGCGTCCGTTCCTAACCAAGGAGATCGTCGTTGCGGTGCTCGCCGGGCTCGATAATGCCGATGCCGCGATCGCGGCGGTGCCCGCAACCGATACGTTGAAACAGGTTGACCGCGCGCGCGTACAACGCACCGTCGAGCGCTCGTCGCTGTGGGCGGCGCAGACGCCGCAAGCGTTCTCTACGGATGCGCTCCGGCGCGCGCACGAGAAGGCGGCCCTCGAGAAATTGGACTTCACCGACGACGCCGCCTTGATCGAACATGCCGGGGGATCGGTCGCGGTCGTCGAAGGCGATGTTCGCAACATCAAGATCACCACCGCTGCCGACTTCCGGTTGGCCGAGGCGATAGCAGCATCCGTTCTGTGACGCGCGTAGGCCTGGGTTTCGACGCGCATGCGTTCGATCCATCGCGAGTTCTCGTTCTGGGAGGCGTCACGATCCCGGATGGTCCGGGGCTCGCAGGACATTCCGATGCCGATGTTTTGAGCCACGTCGTCGCCGATGCCTTGCTGGGGGCGGCGCGCCTGGGGGATCTCGGAGCCCGCTTCCCCGCGACGGAAGAATGGAGGGGAGCCGACTCGATCGCGCTCCTGCGGGAGTGCGCCGCCGCGCTCACGTCGGCGGGGTGGAGCGTCTCGAACGTGGATGCGACGGTGATCGCGGAGAGTCCTCGCCTGAGTCCCTACAAGGATCGGATGATCGATAACCTCGCGACCGCGCTCGGCATCGCGACGGACGCGGTTTCGGTTAAGGCCACGACCACCGATGGGATGGGATTCACCGGGCGCAACGAAGGCATCGCCGCGATGGCGGCGGTGTTGATCGATTCCACCCCTACTTAGGTGCGAATAACGATTAGCTAAGGTTGCCGCCCATGGCCATCCGCATCTACGACACGCTTGCGCGCGACCAGGTCGAACTGGCCACCCGCGAGCCGGACCGTGTGGCGATGTACGTGTGCGGACCAACCGTCTGGAACTTCATC
>JALZEA010000105.1 GCA_030862265.1 Actinomycetota bacterium
GGATGGGCGACGTGATGACGTTGATCGAGAAGGCCGAGTCCGCCTTCGACGAGACCCAGGCCGCCGAGATGGAGGCCAAGCTCCGCAAGGCCGAGTTCACCTTCGAAGATTTCCTGACACAGATGCAGGCCCTGAAGAAGATGGGGCCGATGTCGCAGATCCTCGGGATGCTGCCGGGGATGAGCAAGCTCCCGATCGGGGGCGACGAGGTCGACTCTCAGCTCCCCAAGGTCGAAGCCATGATCCGCTCGATGACACGCCAGGAGCGCAACGACCCGACGGTCATCAACGGCTCGCGCCGGCGCCGGATCGCGGCCGGCTCGGGGATGACGGTGCAGGACGTCAATCGCCTAGTGAAGCAGTTCGATCAGGTGCGCAAGATGATGAAGCAGATGGCCAGGGGCAAGGGCAAGCTGAACATCCCCGGCGTGAAACTTCCGCCTGGGGTCAAGTTCTAACCTGCTAAGATTTAACGACTGTTGTTTCCGAATGACCCTCGGAATGACGAAAGACAGTCGTTACCAGACTCCCGCCCTTAGGAATCCCGAGGAGACACCCAGATGGTGAAGATCAGGTTGATGCGCGTCGGCAAGAGGAAGCAACCCTCTTTCCGCGTCGTCGTCGCGGACTCTCGTAGCCCTCGCGACGGGCGCATCATCGAGGCGATCGGGCACTACCACCCGCGCCAGGAGCCGTCGCTCGTCGAGATCGACAACGAACGCGCTCTGTACTGGCTCCGGGAGGGGGCGCAGGCATCGGACTCGGTCCGCCAGCTCCTGAGGATCTCCGGGGCGTGGTCCGAATTCACCGGTGAGGCGCCGCTCACCGGCCCGCCCGCCGCGAAACCGAAGAAGCCGACCCCGGCCGCATCCGTCACCGCGGCCGCGGAGACCGAACAGCCCGAAGCCGAGGAGCCGACGGCTGCCCCGGAGGAGACCCCCGAGGTCGCCACTTCCGCAGCGGACGAGTTACCGGCCAACGCGGAGGCGGCCGAGGAGAAGACGGCCGACACGTGAGCCGCGAGCTTCTCGACTACGTCCTCCCATGGCTCATCGATCACCCCGACGAGCTCGCCATCGAAGAGATCGAGAGTGAAGACGACCAGGTCGTCTACGAGATCTCGGTCCATCCCGAAGATGTCGGCAAGATCATCGGCAAGCGCGGTCGCATCATCCGGGCGCTACGGACGCTGGCGCGTGCCAGTGCCACCCGGGAGCGCAGTGTCATGGTCGAGGTGATGGACTGACGAACTCCGGCAAGCTTTTAGCCGGAGAGATAGGCAAGCCCCACGGTGTGTCGGGAGAGGTCTACGTCATCGTGATCTCGGACGACCCGCGGCGGTTCGAGCCGGGATCTCGACTCCACCATGAGGACGGTCGCGTCCTGACGGTCGAAGAGGCGCGGCACCACCGCGACCGCTTCCTCGTCAGGTTCTCAGGTGTGGACGACCGCGAGGGGGCCGAACTTCTGCGCGGTGCTCTCTACGTCCCCGCCGATGAGGTCCGTGCTCTAGACGAGGATGAGTACTGGCAACACGACATCGTGGGCTGCGATGTCACGACGCGTAGCGGCGACGCGGTTGGTCGCGTGCAGAACGTCGTGAACGGGCCCGCCCAGGACCTCCTCGAGATCGAGACCCCGGAGGGCATCCGGCTCGTGCCCATGGTCAAAGAGATCGTGGTCTCGGTAGACACGGCTGCCCGCGCGGTCGTGATCGATCCGCCGGAAGGATTGCTGTGAGGCCAGCGTGAAGATCGACGTCATCACCCTGTTCCCCGAGCTCTTCGATGCTCACCTAAGAACGAGCCTCTTGGGACGAGCGATCGAGAACGGACTCGTCTCCGTTGCCCTCCACGACCTGCGGGCGCATGGACTGGGCAAGCATCGTTCCGTCGACGACGAACCGTTCGGTGGGGGGGCGGGGATGGTCATGCGTCCGGAACCGTTGTTCGCCGCGGTGGAAGAGGTCGCGTCCGACGACTCTTATGTCGTCCTCTTGTCGGCACGGGGGATGCGCTTGGATCACAACATCGCCTCCGGCCTCGCAGCGCAGGCTCACCTCGTCCTCATATGCGGTCGTTACGAGGGTGTCGACGAACGCGTGGCCGAGCACCTCGTGGACGCGGAGATCTCGGTTGGAGACTTCGTGCTCGCCGGGGGCGAGACCGCCGCTCTCGTCGTGATCGAAGCCGTAACCCGGCTCGTGCCGGGCGTGGTCGGAAACGCGGCGTCCCTCGAGACGGAATCGCACGTTGCCGGGTTACTCGAGCATCCTCAGTACACGCGTCCCGCCGAATTCCGCGGCCACAAGGTTCCCGAGGTTCTCTTGTCGGGCGATCACGCGGCGATCGAACGCTGGCGACGCGAGCGGGCCGAGAGCGTCACGCGCGAGCGGCGACCCGACCTTCTCTGACTAAGCCCCATCGCGGGGACAATGGCTGCATGGCCCGCGGTGCCACTCTGACCCGTCCTGCGGCGGGCACGATTCCCACCCGTCCCGGCGTGTATCTGTTCCGGGATTCGACCGGCCGCGTCATCTACGTCGGCAAGGCCAAGTCCCTGCGCAGCCGGGTCTCGAACTACTTCGGACCGGAGCTACATCCACGCACCTACGCCATGGTCGAGGCCGCGGCGGACGTCGAATGGATCGTCACCTCGAACGAGGTCGAGGCGCTCCATCTCGAGGTGACTCTCATCAAGGAGCACCGGCCGCGTTACAACGTCCGTTACCGGGACGACAAGAGTTATCCGTATCTCGCGATCACGCTGGACGAAGAGGTGCCGCGTGCTCGGGTGATGCGGGGCAGGAAGAAGAAGGGCGTCCGCTACTACGGACCATTCGCGCACGCCTACGCCATTCGCGAGACCTTGGACCTCTTGTTGCGAACCTTTCCCATGCGTACGTGCTCACAAGGTGTGTTCGATCGCTGCCGCCGCCGGAACCGGCCGTGCCTGTTGTTCGACATCGAGCGTTGCGCGGGACCTTGCGTCGGGGCGGTCGACCCCGAAGCGCACCGGCGCATCGCTCTCGACCTGTGCGATTTCCTCGACGGCAACACGAAACCGGTCATCGAACGCCTCGAATCTTCGATGCGGCAGGCATCCGCGGACCAGTCATACGAGCTCGCCGCGAAGTTCCGCGACCAGCTGGCGAACGTCAACAAGGCGATCGCACGCCAACAGATGGTCTCGTCCGAGCGCGAGAACGCGGACGTCATCGGATTCGCGGAGGACGAACTCGAGGCAGCTTTCCAGGTTTTCTTCGTGCGACGAGGACGCGTAACGGGCCGGAAAGGTTTCGTGGTCGACAAGGTCGAGGCTCTCGATACGCCGGGTCTCATCGCACGCTTCCTCGAGCGTCTCTATTCGGACACCGAGGTCCCGAAGGAGGTGCTCGTCCCCGTCGAGCCCGAAGACCGGCAGTTGCTGGAGAGGTGGCTACGCGTTTTCCGCGCCGGGAAGGTCTCGATCCGCGTGCCGCAGCGGGGGGAGAAGCGTGCGCTCCTTCAAACCGTGACGGAGAACGCACAACAAGCTTTCGCACGGCACCGCCTGAAACGGTCGAGCGACTTCGCGGCGCGGTCGCGTCAACTACGCGAGCTCCAGGGCTATATCGGCATGGAGGAAGCTCCGTTGCGGATCGAGTGCTTCGACATCTCGAACCTGGGTCCCAGTGAAGCGGTCGGATCGATGGTCGTCTTCGAAGATGGGCTTCCCAAGCGCTCGGATTACCGGCGCTTCGCGATCAAGTGGACGGAAGGTCCGAACGACGTGGCGATGATGGGTGAGGTCATCCGGCGTCGCTTCGCGCGGTTCGTGGAGGAACGTAGCGGGGGGAGGGACGCCCCCCGCGGCAAGTTCGCGTATCCCCCGAACCTCGTGGTGATCGACGGGGGCAAAGGTCAGTTGAACAAGGCCGTCGAGGTCATGGATGAGCTCGGCGTCGACGGGGTCGCGACGGTCTCGCTGGCGAAGCGGATGGAGGAGATCTATCTGCCCGGGCAAGCTCAGCCGGTCGTGATCCCGCGCGGTTCGGAAGCCCTTTATCTCCTGCAATCGATCAGGGACGAGGCTCATCGCTTCGCGATCTCCTATCACCGGTTGAAACGCGGGAAACGGATGACGCGCTCCGCCCTCGATGGGATCCCCGGGCTCGGCGACACGCGCCGGAAAAAGCTCCTGAA
>JALZEA010000176.1 GCA_030862265.1 Actinomycetota bacterium
CCGGTCGGTCGCCCCAGTTCCTCGCCCCGGAGGGCATTGGTATCCTGCCCGGCGGGTCGCTAGCTCAATTGGCAGAGCAACGGACTCTTAATCCGTAGGTTCAGGGTTCGATTCCCTGGCGACCCACCCTCTGACCTGCAGGTTTGTCATCAGGCTCTTTACGAGAGCCGCCGACTTGCCGTTCCTTTGCCATTCCTGGTCTACAGACCCTCCGGTAGCCCGTCCTCCAACGGCACCGATAGGTGAGTTAGACGCGGATCCTTATCGGCGATACCCAATGCCTGACGCGCCACGAGCTCGGCGGAAGGGTTTGGGTCGATGACCGTGATCGGTGTATTCGGCGGAACGTACAACCTCAGCACTCTATTCAGGGGGCGATCCTTGAAGGAGTAGCCCCCGATCACAAGAGAGTCTCAGAACTCTGAAGTGAAACGGCAAGTGATTCATAAGCTTCGACGAAAGGGCGAACTGTCACCGCACGCTCCTTTTGGTCACCCAACAGCACCAAGGGTTCGACCCGCATTTGCCCCCCCTGACCTTCCATGCCGAATGCCCAAGCCTCGAACAGACCACCGCTGCGGATGATGTCAAGGCTCTTCGCCTTGAAGAGCCTTCCTTGGAAGATCATCCATGTCGCCGCGCCATGGAGATGGTGCAGCCAGACACTAGGGGGCTCCAGGTCATAGACCTCCTCCCGCCAGGGATGGCCCCGGACGAATTGGATACCTGCGGTCTTCATGAGGACCGGGATATCCCATTCGCCATACCCACGGAATTCATCCGCGAGCGTGAAGTCGCCGCCGGCGCTCTTCCGATGAAGAAGCGCCGAATCGAGAAGCGCGTCGTAATTCAACGTAAAAACATCTACCCGTCCGTCAACCTTCGCCCGAGCAACAACGGCGTCGGCCACCGCGTTCATGGAATCCCATGAACCTGTCTCCGCGTGATTCGTCACGTGCGTTAGGACAGCGCCGACGACCCGCTTGTAGAGATTCCTCATCCTCGACCCGACGTCCGAAACGACGGACTGCTCTTTGGGTGATGCGACGAGGAGAAGGGCCTCTAGTTGGAGAAGCGAGTGCTGAAGTCGATCAATCGGACCGGCTATTCGTTCGAAATCATCGGTCGCGAGGTCAACTGCGTCATCCGGGTTGTTCGCCGCGGCGAGAGCGTCAACGACGTCGAGCAGCGTTCCTTCTCCGTAAGAAATCTCCTGCAGCATCGACCTAACTGCCACGGTCATCTTTGGGAGGTCGAAGTGGTCGTTGCTGAATGTTCGCGAAAGGCCATTGCCAAACAGATATGTAGTCCCCACCGTGATCAGTTCCCGGGCAGCCGCCGGATGACGACATGGATCGTCGCCAGGTAGAAATAGAACATCCAACTCAGCCAAACGGTCTGGTCGTATTCCGTCTTCTGCGTATCGGTGTGGTGCCGGATTCCGAAGTTGTTTGCGATGTTGAATAGGTCTCCCTCATCCTTAGACGTTAGGACACGTTTGACCTGGGGACGTAGGTACTCAAGGACGTCCGCGAGAGATCTGACTGCATCCCTTCGATCGTCAATCGACGCGCCGTGACGACGAAACTTCCGAATCGCTGCTGTTACGCGGTCACTAACTTTCTCCTGCCCTTTCCGGTCCGTCACTGGCAGATTTGTTTCAAGGAGTGGTTGCAGTCCAGGGTCTGCAAGGTGAACAACCTCGCCATCTTCGGACAGCTCATAGCCCGTCCCGTAATCGGGCAAGAAGTCATTGATCTCAGCTCGAAACGTTTGCTGACCCGCCTCCCGGTCAAAGGACGAGTAATGCCATCCGCATCCCGCGTAGTCGTGGTAATGGCCGTCAATCGGCTTAGACACGTGGTCGTGGAGAAGCTCGATCATGTCGAAGATATCTTCCTCCGAGTATTGCTCGACCCGCTTCACAAGAGGCCACATTTCGTCTTTTCTCAGTCGCCTGAGGATGTACGCGTTGATGTCGGATCCCATCTCGCCCGGCACTTCGCCTGCATCAACACACGAGTACCCGAAGGCCTGTTGGAAAAAATATCTCTCCTCAAGCGCGGTGAACGTCGAGCTGACGAGGCGACGAAGCTGTGGCAGATCGAAGCGCGTCACCGCCGGGTTCTGCCCACGCCGGGCCGAATAGTAGGTCCTTCGTTCGCGTCCTGGTGTCTCGTTCTCAAGCACTCGTTCGACCTAACTCCGCGGGTTCGCTGCGTCGTACGCGAGACGAGCGAGGCCGATAGCGTCCGGCATCGCCTCAGGAATCAAAGGCACCTCAACCTGATATCGATCTCGGTCGGCACGATTGAGCGCCCGAGCAGAGCCAAACGCGTCCGCCGCATCGCTCGGCAGTCGAAAGTGAATTCGACGTCGCCGCGGCATCACGTAAGCGAAAGCTCCGTAACGAGCGGGGCGATGGTAGAGGCGAATATAAGGTCTCGTCCCACTGTCGTTGATCCGCGACGTCCCCTGCTGAGCATCGACAGACTCCCAGGTGAGAACCTCGCTGAGGAAACGTTCTGACGCCTCGCGAACTGCCGCGGGGCTTCCGGTCAGAATTTCGTCGAGAAACGCCGGACGGGTTTGGAGCGTCGCGCTCGCCGGAGCGACAGCACCCTGGAGGAGCTCGGGCCGCCTCTCGAGTAGCTCCCGAACCTCGTCAACCGAACCGTCGAGCCGAACGATTTCCACTTTCACAACGACCAACCCTCCACTAGCTTATCAATTTAGCGCTAGTTTACCACGACTAGCCGCCAGCACGCACCCTTAGGCCCTGCAGGTTTGTCAGTATAGCCGAGTATGCCCGAACTTACAACGCACTCACACAGTGACCGAGGGGCGAGGTGCGGAGTGGCGGCCTACACCGCCACCGGTCCGTCGGCTAAATCGCGACGTAATCAGCCGAAGAAGACGCGGGCGGAACGGGCTCGCCATGCTCCCGCAGGCTCTCGATGTGCATCTGAATCGCCTCACGCATGAGCGACCGCACTTCTTCGATCGTCTCCCCCGCCGCGACGCACCCAGGCAGATCCGGGGAGTACGCCGAATACGAACCTTCGGAGTTCTCGATCACGACCAGGTACTCGCTCACTATCGGCTCCTCTTGAGGCCCGCCTGGCGCTGGATGCTCGCCCACGTCCCCTTCTTGAGATCTCCACTCAGTTTACCGGCGACCGTCACCGTTCCCGGCTTCGTCGGGTGGCGGAACTGGCGGTGGTCGCCCTTCTGGCGGACTTGCGCCCAGCCCTCCGCCTCCAACAGCTTTATCGCCTCCCCTACCTTCATGCCCCGAAGAACCGACCGACGTGGGCGTCGAGGGCGTCGGCCGCCTTTCGATCCTGCTCCGACGCCACGTGCGTGTAGAGGTCGGCCGTGATGCTGATGCTCGAGTGGCCCAGTCGCGCCGACGTCACCTTTAGATCGGTGCCTGCCGCCAACATCAGCGAAGCGTGAGTGTGGCGCAGACCATGGAACGAGATCGGGAGCCCCGCCGCCTTGGCGATCGTGCGGAACTGCTTCGAGACCGTATCCGGGCGCAGCGGCAGCCCGTCACCTCGATCGCAGATGAGGTCGAGCTCGTGCCAGCACTCCCCCAGCATGAGCCGGCGCTCATTCTGAGCCTTCCGCTGCCGCCGCAATGTCTCGACGAGGAACACGGGCATACTCAATGTCCGCGACGACCGGTGCGACTTCGGGGTGTCGAACTCCATCGTGATCTGAAGCGTCTGGCGCACTCGGGCCGTCGCAGCATCCAGGTCGACGTCCTGCCGCCGCAATCCGAGAACCTCGCCCAGGCGCATCCCGGTCCCGAGCGCGATCAGTGTCGGCAGCTCCACCGATGTGCCTTGGACCTCTTCGAGCAGCTTCGGTATCTCCTTAGCGCTCAGCGAAGCGGCTTCTCGAGCGGCCTTTCGTGGAGCGGTCACGGCATCGGCGGGGTTGCGGTCCAGCAGCTGCCACCTCACCGCCTGCGCCAGGGCGGCGTGGAGGACCCGGTGGATCTGCAGGACGGTCGTCCCCGACAGTCCTCGCTCGCGCAGCGCTCCATAGAGCTCCTCGATGTGGAGCGGTCGGAGCTTCGTCAGCTGCGCGGTTCCGAGGGCCGGCTTCACGTGGAGACGCACCAGCTGCGCGTAGCGGAAGTGGGTCCGAGGCTTCACCCGCTGCTTCGACACGTCGAGCCACCGATCGAGGTAGGCCGCGACGGTGAGCTTGGCGGCCGCCAAATCCAGCCCGGTCTCCTGGGCCCGGATGAGGTTGGCGAGGGCCCTCTCTGCGTCCCTCTTCGAGCCCCGCACGGTGCGCGACGCGTATCTCTTCTTCCCGGTCGCCGGGTCCTTGCCGAGGTAGACCTGGATCGTCCACGAGTCCTTCGCTCGCCGGCGGATATTGCCCCTCACGCGCGGGGGTCCTGGTCGAGGTCGAGCGTCTGCTGCAGAGCTTCCTTCTCGAGATGAGCGATCAGCGCCTTCCGCGGAATGCGGATTTGCTTGCCCAGCTTGATACACGGGATCCGCCGCTGGGCGACGAGGGAGTAAGTCGTGTCACGGCCCACCCTCATGAGGGCGGCGGCTTCCTTGACCGTTAGCAGGAGGGGACCGTCCGCGTCGTCCGGGGCCGCGGGTGCCGAGACCGCGAGCTCGAGCTGAGCGACCGGAGCTGGTGTGTCTTGCGGTGCGCGCTGCATCATCCAGCAGTACCAAGAAGTGGTCGGCTCGTACATGTTGCGAACCTGAAATCCGCGTTTTTCAGCCTTATCCGGACCTGAAAAATGCCGCCGTCCGAAGCGTCGCACCAGAGGGTGCAACTCTGTGCCAAGTTCCGATGACCGGATTGAGGGTCGATCAACCGAACAGACGCCGGCGACTAGGGAAGCGGGAATCTCGGTCGTTTCGGATTGCTCGAACCTGCGTCGCGAAGCTCGACGTGGGAAAAGGGCAGGGGTCATGCCGCTCGCCCATCGGCGTACGCGATCACGGCTCGGAGAGTCGCCAGCACCCCTCTTGCCCTCACCTCGCGCTGAAGCCTCCGGGGAGCCTGCGGCGCGCCGCGCCACCACGCTGCCACTGCGTCAACCGTCGCCGGGTGCCCTCCGGTCAGTTCGTGAAGCTGCCTACCGACGTCCTTCCCTTGCGGCACACCGCCGAGCAGCTCAGCGACCTCCGACTGATCGAAGGGCGGCACCTCCACGCTCGCGGCATCGGGAAGCGGTCGGCCGATCGTGACAAGGCTGACGAGCGGGAGCCGTTCGAGGGCCTCCTCCAGGAAAGTGGCGATCGAACTCAGGCCGAGAGCCCCTCCGAAGTCGTCGAGCACGAGCAGCCGTCGACGACCGGAAAGGCCGTCGAGGGCGAGGCGCGTCGCCCTTCCGACGTCGAGGGTGGGCGGCGGCGTTCCCCAGACGTAATCACGGAGCTCAGGGCGGCCGTCACGCGCCACGAGGTTCCCGAGTTCGATCAGCAGCGCCTGGAGCGTGTCATTGACGCCGGGGCGGATTCGGTACCACCACACCGTTTCCGGTCCCAGCGCCTGCGCGAGCATGGCTACGAGGGCCGTCTTGCCGACGCGGCGGCTGCCCGTGACGCCGACAAGACGATGCGTCGCCACGGCTTGCGCGAGACGCCGCATCAAGGCGTCTCGGCGCAGGTACCGTTCGACGGCCGGGATCGGAGGTGGCGTCCCGCCCGGTTCGGAAACGGCAGCCAGCTCGGCCGCCAGCAAGAGCAGCGCCTGCCCTCGCTCGCGCGAGAGCTGACGCTCAGACACACCCAGCTCGGCGGCGGCCTGAAAGTTCTTGCGGCCCTGGAGAACGCAAGTGTGAAGGACCTCGTAGGGGAGCCGTTGGGCCGCGGGCGCCTCGTGGCCGGGGTCTAGGGCGGCGATCTTGCCGGTGAGAAGCTCGGCGGCCGCTGCGCCGACGGTGGTGGGTGTGAGGACTGGGGGCAGACGGCGGTGCGTGGCGAGGAGTTGTCGGATCTGGGGGGTGTCGAGGGCGGTGGGGGGCTGAGAGGTGGGAGAGGAATGTGCGGAGTTCTTCCGGCTTCAGAGCGGCGTTCGCCGCTCCTTGGTGGCCTGAAGTCAAAGGCTGCGGGTCGTTCTGAGGTGCGGGGTCCACCACGTCTCCCATCCGTGTATCTCTCGATTGAAGTGTATATACGATAGTGGTATTTCCGACACCACGGCAGACTCCGAAAATGCCGCGGAGGAGGATGACGCCGGAGGAGGCGTTTGGGGAGGCGCTGCGCGAGGCTCGTGAGCGAGCTGGGTTATCCCAGGAGGCGCTTGCCCTTGAGGCAGGACGCCACCGGTCCTACGTAAGCGACCTCGAACGGGGGAAGTACTCGGCGTCGATCAAAACGCTATTCCTGCTGGCAGAGGTTCTGGAGACGACGCCGTCACGGCTTCTGCGGCGGGTCGAGGAATTGCTGGCGGAGCATGCGTAGGCGACCAAGCAACCCCGAGCCGTTCCGACCGCGCGACAGTGGGGCGCGGTGGGGGAATCTAGCGGCCGACAGCCAGTGAAGGACCGAGTGCGAGTGCTGCTCAAAGACAGGGTTCTTCTAGGGATCTTAGGGCTTTGTCTGGTCGTTGTCGGCTCCGTCGGCGCGTTCGTGAACGCGTCCGACATGGCCAGTACAGCAGCCATCGTCGCGGGTGCGGTCATTGCCGCCGTGGGGTTGCTCATCGACCGCATCCCACTGATCAAGTATGGCGACTATGAAATACACCTGGCGAAGGACTATTTCGAAGCCGCAGAGATCGCCGACGAAGAGGGCGACGAACCCGCCGCCGAAGCCTTACGGGGCGAGGGACTCGGCATTCTTCGCCAAGCCAAGGAGTCGAGTATCACCTACTCGGCGGCGATCGACGGCTTTACGCTCTTGCGCGCGAACACATTCAGGCTGCCGTTCGGTCGGCACTTGAGGCTGAGGGACTGACAGTAGAGAGAGGTGGCCTCGAGGCACTATTGACGTCTTTTTCTTTGATCGGCGTCCGGGATGGCGAGAAGGTCGGAGCGCTCATCAGCTTCGGCGATTGGGACCACGCGACAGAAATTCACAAACTCGTCGTGTCGAGCCACGCAACACCAGGCTTGAGAGGCGTCGTCATCGTGCAGAACATGCTTACACCTCCACGTGTGGGGTCTTCGTTGCCTCAGGTATCAGTCGACGACATCGAGCGTCAGGCCGAGCGAAATCTAGGAGGTAACGTGAAAGTTCGGATCGCGTCATGGCGCCAGGGCGATCCGATCGACGACATCCGCCGAGCTGTCCGAGAGGTTCTTAGCTAGACGGTCGCGTTACGAAACACGAAGACCCTGTATCAAGCCGCAACCGCGTAGCCTTGTTGAATGAAATTCAGGATGAGCAGCGATGAGGACGTTGCGGCGCAGGTCGTTCAAGCGCTCGCTCCCGATGTGCTCGCAAGGCCGGTCGGGCCGCCTCGAGCCCGGGACGCTCGTGGTGGGTCAGGACTCACGGTCGATTACACGTTCGACGACACGACTCCTCCGGTGGCGCTTGAGGTGACGACCATTCATGCTCCAGACGAGCCGCAGCTCTGGTCGGAGATCAAGAAGAAGCTGGATCCGGCGCTTACCTCCGCTGTCAAACGGGAGCGTCTCGGAAGTTGGATTCTACGTGCGCCTTGCGCGGTCGGCATGCGGGTAGGGTCACTTATGTGGAAGGGGAGACGCTAGCGCCTGAGTGGCTGGGGAAAATTCTCCAACCCTGGCTTCCTGAAGATGTAGCTGGCTCATACGTTTACGTCCCCGCCGGCGATGCTACCCAGGATTTCGAGGCCTGTGCTGTCGTGCTCTCGAGGTCGGCGATTACGAAATTTCAGGTCACTCGAACGGGCAGAGATGGCGTCACGGAGAGCGTTGAGGCATGCTCGATGCCCCTTCACAGGGTGTTGGACGTTGATTTGTACTTCGAGGCCGGTGGGTGGTCCGACGAAACCTACCGGGAGATCGAGACCGCAAGGCTGACAATCTCGTTCGATGGAAAACGGATATGGGAGTTTCCGGCAGCCGTCGTGCCTACGCAGGTGAATATGCGCAAGTTACTCGCCTTTTCCCGCGCTCTAGTGAGAGGTCTTTGAGCCAAGCTGTGCGCATGTCGCGATCCTCGCGGGTCTTTGTAGTGGAAAGATGAGAATCGCGAGCTCGAGATACAAGCTCTCCAGCTTCGTCGATGTGGCCGTCCTCTAGAGCCGAACATCCCTCAACGGTTCTGAACGACGGCGCCCTACTTTTTTCCCTTGCCTGAGGTGCCGCCCTTTCCCTTCCCCCCACCCGAGGAAGACGGCGGCTTTGGCGGCGGGTTCGGCTTCCCTTGTTGCTTGGGTTGGTGACCGCCTTCAGTTCGTTTACGTGTCCTGCCTGACCCAGCTCGGTCGCTCATCGGTGTGGTCTCCGTTCGTCGTGAGGAGGCGGGGGGTCCGGTCTCGGCGGAGGCGGTTTTTCGGGCGGCTTCGGCTTGGCTGGGGCCTCCGGCCGCCACCCCTTCCTAACCTGCTCGCGTCGCTCGTCCGGCATTCGAGGTCCTAATCCTCTCCTTGGAAGATTTCTATACAAGCTATCTGAGTCCCCGTGATCCAGACGCCTTCGCTGTTTGAATAGGGCTCCTGAAACCAGCCGTCCGCATCGGCGGACCAAAGTTGCTCGATGTAGATGTCTCGAAGGGTGGCGTCAGATGACGCGAAGGACGAAGTATCGAATTTTCCGAGAATGAGAGTCCCATCTAAGAGGGTCACCCGAACATAGCTCCCCGTGCGTTGACGTCTGAAGACCCAGTTCCAAGCTTCTCGAGTGCGGATCGACGTTGCGAGCCCTAGCGCGCTCATGACTCGGTGCACCCACTGGGGAGACGTCAAATCGGAGAGCCAGCTGGCAAGAAGTCCTAGCGCCACGGGAAGCGCGACCAGTACCGCCGCCATCCAGTACGCGATCGCATAAGCATGCGCGCGATATCCCTCATCCGATCAGCTGGCGACCGAGCCAAACCGTCCAGTCGAACGCTAGGAAGTGGACGATGATGCCTCCAACCGCACTGGCAGCGATAAACGAGCGATCGGGTAGCGGGGGTCCGTGAATCTGTCGGCTATAAACCGCGCCCAGAACGTAGCCCGGCATGAGTAGGAGGATCGTTGAAGCGACGCCTCCAAACAACGCTACGAATGGGTCATCCATTTCAAGTCCGCTCGCTCACTCGAGGAAGGCTCAGCATACGGTCGAGGCAGAGATCATCTCCATCGAGGATTGCTGACGCTGAACTCGTTATGCGGTGGACCATTCGGACAGTCTGCATCCTGACCGTTCACCGCGACCTCCACTGATCAACCTCATGAAGGACTAGATCATGGCGCGTCGCGGGCGGCTTTCACTCGGGCTAGGTCTTTGGCGTGGGGGCGGCCGATCTGTTTGGAGTAGTCGATGCGGTTGCAGAGGCGGTGGGCTAGGCGGACGTTGTCGACGGTGAGGTGGCCACCGTTCATCTTCAGGATGGGGTAGTGGTCGGGGGTCGGCATCCAGTCCGTCTGTGGAGTTGCACGGGGCTCGAAATAGCAGGCGCCGCCGAGCTCCTCGGGGCAGTAGCACTCCGGCATCTTGCAGACCACCTGCGTGATGCGGCCCTGCTCCGCTGCCTTGAGCAAGACGCCGCGGACGCCGAGCGCCCTCAGCTTCTCGGCCGCCGCGCGACCGCGTTCTGGATCAAATGCTTCATCCGCCACATGACTATCGTACGACCCGCCACCCAACTTCGCGAGGTTGCCATTCTCTTGCCATTCCAATGCTTCGCCCACCGTAGGGCGCGCCAGGAAATGATCCCGTGCTACACGTCGCTGACCTGGGGAAACAGTTTCGTCAGGGAAATTCGGTCTCATCCAGGACGCCTCAACTAGGACTCTTAATCCATAGATTCAGGGTTCGATCCCCTGCCGATCCACCCTTAAGAAGTGGTCGCCACACACGCCTCTTCTCGAGTTGGGCGCCCCGTCGCGACTCGTTCGTTCCAGTTGTCGGCCGTTTGGACGATCCAGTACACGGCGAACATCGAGATCTCCCAAAACTCGAGAGCGAAAACAGTGTGCTCCTCGAACGGTCTTGGAAGCACGATCACCGCAGCGCCAATCGCCATCCCAGCGGCCACTGCCATATACGCGATTCGACACCACTTCGTGCTGTCTGTTTGGAGCGAGCTGAAGACGACGGCCGCAAACAGGAAGACGAACAACAGAACCGCGCTCTTGCCGTGAGCGTGTGCGAGGAAGAACTCACGCGATCGGAAGAACATGATCGACGCCACAGCCAGGGCGACACCCATGATACTGAACGCAACAATCTTGTATCTCGTGATCCGCTCCTTGACGCTGCCGATTCCTTTGTGAGCGAGATACGCGAGGACAACGCCGGTGACGAGACCAATGAAAGCGACGATGAGGAACGCCTTGAAGTTGTTGTCGACGATAGCGCGAACCCAGGGAGCGAGTTCAGTCATGTCCGAGTCCCCAATTCTCACGGTTGGGAACGCATCGGGGGCTAGGGACCAACAGCCTGGTTTCTGAGGATCGTTGACGATGTCGGTCGTGGGTACGATCGCGACGACCGGCGCGAGGAGACCAGCGATGTTGAGCAAAAGGTCTTCCCAATCACGACCCTTGATCACGATCAATGCGAAACCGACGACGACCAACATCCCGACGAACACCGCACGTACAGGCGTGTAGTAATAAGCACTGATCGACGTTTGCCAACAGCCGTTCGGCGCCTTGCCGTGCTCGATCAATAGCGACACACCGAGAAACGCGACCGCTCCGATCATTCCCAATCGCAGATAGCGATAACTCTTGATCGCGTCGCCAGACGGAAGCTCCTTGACCTTCATGACGTGCCCCCTTTCGTCCCACGTCATCCCAACAGGTACAGGGTTAGCGTGCAATCACTCTGAGGTCCCTCGGCCGGGGACCTTGTCTGCCATTGGTCGGGGTTGCCTCATAGGCCCCTGACCTGAAGGGGCGCTCCGTGAATTCCGTACGGTGCCCGCGTAGGCCTCGACGATCTCCAACACACCCAGAGAGGCCAGCGGCGGAAGGTACCGATCGAGATTCAGAGCAATGCGCGGTAGAAAAGGCGGTCCTCCTCGTCCGAAGGCGTTCGAGACTGGAGACGCAACCGATGATCGGAATGCCGCTAAGTCGTATTCCTTCGGGACGGCTTCGGTGCATCGCGCTGCCTGCCCTCGTGGTCTATGTCATCGCCGTTCTGCCCTTCGTGCTCGTCGATGAGCTGGACGACATGGTCGGCCTGCAGCTAGCGTGGTCGGAATCTGAGGCGAGAGAGATCGTCGCGGACTGGTCGGACGGCGAGGTCGTCGACATGGCGTTCCTTCAGGGCGCCGATGCTCTTCACGCGCTGGCACTGGGCCTGCTGCTGGGGGTGGCGGCGGTGTGGGCCGGGCGTCGGATCGGGTTGAGGGCATCCCACTGGGCGCCCATCGTGGCGTGGATGGCGGTCGCGGCCGCGGTTATCGACACCCTCGAGAACGTCGGCATGATCGTTATGATCCGCGGCAATGTGGACGATCCCGTGCCCGCGATCACGACGGTGTTAGCGGTGGCCAAGTTCTCGATCCTTCTTGCGGTGCTGCTGTACGTCCTAGGAGGGATTACGGCCCGTCTGCGCCGGAGCAGCTCCTCGCCGCGACCGTAAAGGCAGGCCTACGCCGCGGGGTTGGCTTCACCCTCAGCGGAGCTGCCTTCTCCTTCCTCAGTCGGGCGGTCTGCCCTCCGGCGGGGCGGAAGTTCGATTGCCTCGGTGCGGTTGATCTGGCGCAGGTGTGTGTCAGGCAGATCCTCTGCCAATTGCCGAGCGAGCGTGTGCTCATAGGTAGTCACGATCAACTGCGCAGGCCGACCCGACTGCGTCGACGCGGCGAGGTCGGTCGCGACGATGCGACGGGCACGCGGATCCAGATGCTCCAGTGGCTCATCTAACCAAGCGAATGGCAGAGTCGTCGAGGACCGCAGCACCAACAGGCTGGCGACCAGACGGGCCCAGATCTGCTCGCCACTGCTCAGCTGGCTCCAGGGAAGCTCGCGATCGCCCACGACCCGGACGATCGTCCCGTCGGGTCGGAGCTGGAGGCCGTCTTCGCCAAACAGGGCCTTCCACCGCCACCGGACCTGCCGGGAAAGCGGCTCGATGTACTCCGTGGCGAGACGTTCGGCGGTGCCCGCCAACGCTGCGGCGGCCGCCTGCGTGAGTGCCTCCCGCCGCCATGCGACGCGCTCGACCTCATAGGCGGCCCGCAGCTCCTCGTCGTTGTTGAGCTGGGCGACGATCGCATCGCGTTCACTAGCGATGCTGCCAGCGAGCTCATCGTGTTCTCGGACTGATTCCTGCGCAGCAGCGAGCGCGGCGTCTGGATTCCCGATCGGACGGGGCGTGCTCGGTTCTGCCGGCGATTCGCTCAGCTCCTCAACGCTGGACCACAGGTCATTCAGCTGTGTCTGCTCGCTCGCGAGCCGCTGGAGCTCGGCGCTGGCGGTTTCGGTGCGCGCCTGGGCGAGCGCGAAGCTGTCGTTCTGTGCGGCGATGGCTCGATCAAGCTCGTCTCCGTGGAACGGGCGGGCACAGGTCGGACATGACGGGTCATGCCCTTCGAGCAGGGCCAACGCGGTGCGTGCAGCGAGCATCTGAGCCCGAGCTTCGTCCACGACGGTCTGCACCTCGTCGGTCGCAGCGCGATTGGCGGCGATCGCATTCGAGAGCTCCTCGGCGAGCTCGTCGAGGTTCGAGGCGGCCATGCCTCGGTGGTTGGCGCGAGCGACGAGCGCGGCGACAGCGCTGGTGTGTTCGGCCAGCGCTGTGTCGTGGGTGGCCCATGTCGCGACGGCCTGTTGGGCTTGCATGGCCCTGGCGACGGCCTCGCCGAGTCGTGCGCGTCTAGCGGAGAGCCCGTTGAGGTCGTTGCGCAGCTTCTCGGCCTGCGCGGCGAGCTGGTCGCGGTTGGCAAGCTGCGCGCGGGACGCGGACCGGAGCCTCTTGCGGGCGGCGACGGCCTCCTTGTGAAGCTTGGCGGCTGATGCCGCAGCCCGTCTTAGCCCGGACACGCCGAACGCGTCGTAGAGGTGCTCGCGGAGTTGGAGTTCGCCGTCGTCATGGCCGGACCGGATCACAGCGAGCCTTGCGGCGATCTCGATCGGCGCGCCGAACTCGTCCGCGAGGAGCTCTCGGGCGCCAGCGTCGTCGATCCGCTGGTCGGTGTCCCTGTACTCGACGGTGGCTTTCCCGGCGGTGGTAACGGTGCGGTAAATGACGAGCTTGCGGCCTTCGCCGACTGAGATGGTGACGGTCGCTTCGGCTTTGTTGTGACCGATGCGGACACAGGTCTTGGCGTCGACTTTCGAGTAGTCACCGAAGAGCGCCCAGGTGAGTCCGAGCAGTAGGGACGTCTTTCCGACGCCGTTGGGAGCGACGAGGAACGTTGTGCCCGGCTGGAAGTCGATGGCGACGTGTTCAAACGCCCGCCAGTGGCGCAGTTCGAGGCGTTCAATCATGCAGCTGCCGCCGAGGTGATGCGCTCATCGAGGACAGCTTCCGTCAGGTCGCCGGCCGCGGCGGCCTCGTTGAGGGCGACGAGCAAAGCGTGTTCTTCGAAGACCGGCCAGGTTTCCTTCTTGGCGTCAATGCGGGCCTTCTTCCCTTCCTCGACCACAGCACCGCATGCGGCGGCACATTCGGCATCGATGATGTCCGTGAGCTCGGTCACTTCCCGATCGATGGTGACGTCGTCGACGGAGATGTCCGGTGCGAGCTCATCGACCAGCCTGCGAAGCGTGTCGAAGAGCGGAAGGATGGGACGCGTTATGCGGGGCGGATAAGTCTGGCCATCAGGCGTCCCGATGAATTCCTCGGTGTCGAAGGGGTCGATGGCGACGCTTGACAGCTCTTCGTCACCGATCACGAGCACGATGGCCGGGGTCTCGGCGAAGCGACCGAAGACAGGCGCAGCCGCGGCTCGCGGATCGACCCGCGCGAGGTCGGCGACTGTGGCGACGTCATCGCGGAACTGGACACGGATTCGGAGCGTCGCGTACCGGATGACGGCGTCGGAGCGAATGCCCTCGTTCTGGGCCGCGCCGTCGGCGATCGGTTCCGACGCGGAGCCGAGCGAGCTGACGACGTCGGGCCGGATCGCGTCGACCGTAAGGCCAACATTCACCCGAGGGGCGGCCGCCGACGCGAACTCGGAGTCGGCGAGCAGCGACCTGACCGAGGGGCGCGACTGGTAAGGGTTGATGCCGCGGCCAGCGTGAAGGCTGTTGATCAGGTCCTTGGCGAGCTGTCGCTGCTCAGGCGTCAGGTGATCGAGGGAGGGCTCAGGCGCCCCCTTCTCCAAGTGGTCCAGGTAGGCGTGGATCACCTCGTCGACTGGGTCGCGCGTCATCTGTTCCCTCCTCCGTCAGGGTTGCTGAGTCGTTGGAACTCTGCATCTTGTCGAGCCGCTTGGAGCAGCTTCCTCGCCGCCGCGATGTACACGTATCCGACTCCCGCCTCGGTGAGGCCGTGAATCTCTGCGATCGCCGCACGCGTCTGCCATAGATAGTGCCGGCGGTAGTAGATGTCGCGGTCCCGATCGCTCAGCAGGTCGACTGCGAGTCGCTGGAGGATGCGCTCTTGACCGAGTGCGATCGCCTCGCCCTCCGGATCGGAGAGCTCGTCTTCTAACGCGTCTGCGAGCGACCGGCCTTCCGGGTCCTCCCGATCAAGGGATACGAGGTCGATTTCTTTCTCTCCCCGCTTCCGGGCCTTCGTGTTCTGTCGGACGGCCTCCACGGCCTTGTTGTGGGCGATCGCAGTTGCGAGTCCTTCCCAGGTACCCGTGAGCTTGCTCGGCTCGAAGTAAAGGACAGCGGCGAAGGCTTCGTTGAGGACCTCATCCGCCCGGATGCCGCCGGCCAGCTGCAGGTTTGCGGTCGACGCAGTGCGGCGTCGAGGCGGAATCGTCGGCGAGACGGTCTTCTGGATGCGGCGCCACATGATGTCCAGAACGCGCTCCTGGAGCGCCTCGTCGTCGAGGACGGGGTGACTCTCCGGGTAGGGGCGCCTTGCTGGCGTGACCATGCGAGGGCATTGTCGCGAGGGGCTGCGACATCGAAAGCGGTCCTACGAACATTTTCTTCGCGGCGCCTGAGTGCCTCGTAGGCGTACATGGCCTCCAACTCGGTGCGGGCCTCCCTCGGCCCCGCGGATCGGGGCTGCGCCTCGCGAGGACCCGCACCCGGCGGATCCTGACGCGGACTCGGTGCCGCCGTTCCCTAAGACCGGCTGCGGCGCGGGGACTTCGGTTCGGTTACCGGTCCCCTTGCAGGCGGCGGCGCATACGCTGGTCGATCCGGACCCTCAGCCAGATGACGGACCGATCGAGCCAGCTGTCTAGCCGCCGGGGCGGGCGGGCGGAGCGCGCCGTCCGGAGCGCCTCGGCCTCGGTGTGATGCCCGGTCAGGACCTGGCGTCCGTCTCCAACGGTCGCCGCACTCTCGTATGGACAGCCCGGCCTGGTGACGTGGGCCAAGTGCTCCAGGGTGTGCGTGCTGAGCAGGTACTGAAGCGGTCCGGGGTCTCCGATTCCGCCGGGACCGACGTTGAAGCTCACGAACTGGGCCAACAGCGACGCGGCGGCGCTGATCGACAGCAGCGCCACGTTCTGTCCCTCGCCGCGCTGGCCGCCAGCGCCCGCGATGTAGCTCGGGTCGTCCAGCAGGCCCTGGATGTCGAGCGCCACTTCGGAGATGTCGACCTGTTCGTTGCAGACGAGGCATGGGCGTCCGGGCCGCAGAACGTGACTCCGCCAGGTCGCGTTGCGCATGCCCTTACCGTCGTCGAACACATCGATGCTGATGCCGCCGTCGATGACCGGCACGAGGTCGGCGTAGGCGATCTGATTGAGCACGATGCGCGCCCACGGCCGGTCGACGCAGCACACGATGACGTCGTAGTCGAGCGCGATCGCGAGGCCGTTGGGGTCGCAGATGCTCGTGTCGTGGAATGTGAAGGTCGGCTTGTCAGCGGTGGAGCTCGAGTGCATGAGCCGCTCGACCACGTCGAGCTTGGCGCGGCCGAGTGCAGCGTCGGCGGGTGTGGCTCCGATGAGCCGATCGAGGTTGGCGGGCTCGACCGTGTCGAAGTCCATGACGCCGATGTTGACGAGACCGGTGGCCGCGAGCCGCAGCGCGACATCGAGCCCGACGCTGCCGGCCCCGACCACGAGGACCTTGCGGCGTACCAGGTTGCTGTGAATGTCAGCGCCCCAGCACGAGACGGAGCGCCGCTGAGTCCTGACGGCGCCGATCGAGGGCACGAACTCTTCGTTCCATGTGACCTCGAGGGTTTCGCCGACGACTCGGACGTTGTCGCATTTGGTCGGGCTTACCTCCGGGCCCGTGCCGTGATCCCAATGCCGGGCGGACCACGACCCGTCTCGCCCGGCGAACGTAATGCCAACAAGTGGGTGCCCGGTGAGCTCGCGTACGAGGTTGGCGAAGCTGTGCTCGGCATCGAAGTCGGGGCCGCTCATGGACTGCCATCCGCGTCCGCCGGGGTGGCTGTGGCATAGAGCGAGACCTTCGCCCTGCTCGTATGCGATGCGGGCGGCTCGGAGGACGTAATCACCCTCGATCGAGGCGTTGCCGTGCACGTGC
The DNA here is from genome assembly GCA_030862265.1 of Actinomycetota bacterium. Taxonomy (GTDB): domain Bacteria; phylum Actinomycetota; class CADDZG01; order CADDZG01; family WHSQ01; genus JALZEA01. The sequence goes on from JALZEA010000176.1 coordinate 16,714, forward strand.
CGCTCGCCCGGCTCGGGCGTGATCACCGATGTGATCAGAGCCGTGGAACGCGTTGCGCCGGTGGAAGGCCGGTAGGTGGCGAGGGAGATGTCTTCTTGTCCGTCGGGGCGGTCGACATGAGCGCGGAGGATCTCTGCGATGGCCGCGGTCATGGCCACGGAGGTGCTGTGGCCCTTCATCTGGCTTCTCCGATCACGCCGCGCACATGCGCGACCCAGCCGGCGATCGGGTCGGGGTCGTTGCCCCAGCCAACGATCTGGCGGGAGTGGCCAACCCACCCGGGCATCGGGCACGGCTGGGTATTTGTGGCGGCGAACCTGACGTCGTCGTGCAAGTAGATCCAGTGTGGGGGCACCAGAGGCCAGCGGGCGAGCTCGTCGATGGCGACGGCGGTCTCGACGGTCTGGCCGGCGAAAACGCCCCCCACGACGTCGACCTGGTACACGATGTGGTGGTCGGTGGTCGTGGGAGTGGCCCCGTAGGTGGCGAGCCCGGCAGTGAACCCGTCGGGTCCCTCCATCAAGCCACGTCGGCCCGATGCCGGATGCTGACGAACCGCGCCTTGTTGTGGATCTCGACGATGGTGTCGTCGCTGTAGCGCACGGGATCGGGACGGTGTCCCTTGAGCTCACCAAGGTCGAAGTGGGCGGGATCGAGGCCGCCGAGCCGTAGCACGTCTGCGGCGAGCTGCTTGTGGTCGGCGGTGCTATAGGACCGGCCATCGATCGTGAAGCTGATGGGGCGGCGGAGCTCCGACACGTTGTCCATGGTGGTTCCCTCCTTGGGAGCTAACGTCGAACTGGTGGCTCGGGAGTGTTGTCGCGCCGGACTGCCCGAACGAAAGCTGGCCGTCGCTCGACGCGCTGCGGAGCGGGGCAACATCTCCGTCGCGCCCGACAGGGACCTCTTGCTAGCCGCGAGCAACATCCGCCGACGCGTGAAGTCACGCGCGGGAGGCCGTCCTGCGATCGCGTTCGACCGCCGCGACCCTGCAGATGGTGAAGTCCCTGAGCGAAGCTCCTCGCCCGACCTAGGTTTCTGGGATCTTGGTCTGTCCCGACCGAAGTCATCGCGCAGCGAAGCGAGAACGACCGAGCGTCGGTTCAGATCCCTCCATAGGTACACGCCTTCAGACGCAGTCAGGGAAACCCCCCGTACATCGTCACGTCCGGGAGCAACCAGGCACGCCCACCTCGAACGAATTCGAAGAACCCTGGGAGGAGGTTCCGATGGAGAGTTTGGAGATGAGGGTTGATGGCAGAAGACATCGTGTGCGCGATCCAGAACTGCCAAGCGCTAGACCACTTCACGAATCGGCCCCATTCCGAGTCACCGACCAGATGGAAACGGTCCGCAAAGAGTCCGCGAGACGACAGAAAACAACGGAAATGAATCGGAACCAACCGTGGAGTGAAAGCCCAGGTCACAGCCGGTTTCCCGACCATCGCCGCAGGTCAGAGTCTGGGCCGAATCGAATTCCTAAACTTGGATCCAGAGTGAGGCGGACATTCGCTCATCCGCCGGGGCGGTAGACGAACGTCGCCTCCTTCTTCGTCTCGACACCGCGCACCATCAGGAACACGCTACGGTCACCGCTCACAAGTGTCGCTCCGGTTCCCAAGATCTCGCGGTGGGAGACGACCCGCCACCCATCCCTCGAGCGATCGAATTCGACCGACTCGCCACAGTAATGGCCGAAGACACTCTCGCCCAGTGACAACGCCTCCGGCACGCACTCCATGCTGTCGAGCGGAACCTGCGGCAAGGATCGCCATCTGTCACGCGCCGGGTCGTATGCCGCGCTCTCGTTGAGGTAGTCCCAAGCGATCATTTCGCGGCCATCCCACGCCGCCGTCGATGCCTGCGGAGACAGGGTCGAGTCCGTAAGCTGTCTCCATGAATCGGTCGCCGGGTCGTACGCAGCGCCGATCGCGGTCTCGGTGGCCGCGTCGTTGTTCCGGCCGAGACGCGCGCCGAAGACGATCATCTCGCTGCCCGACCAAACCGCGGTTGCATCCGTCAGCGCGATCGGTGCCGGTGCGATCGTCCGCCAGGTGTCGGACTCCGGGTCATATGCTGCGCCGTCTCGATGTGGATCATCGACGCGGACGTCCGTGCCCCACACGAGAAGCTCGCTCCCAGTCCAAACCGAAAGAGGAGCGCGGGGCGTCAGCGGCGATTCCGGTAGGGAGCGCCATTCGCCCGTCTCTGGGTCGAACGCAGCTCCGTCGTCGAAGAATGCTTCGACCCCGTCCCAGCCGCCCCAGACGATGAGCTCCCTCCCGGTCCATGCGGCGGCAGGGAACGAGCGGGGGTGGAGCGGTGATTCCGGAAGCGACGCCCACGCTTCGGTCGTAGCGTCCCAGAAGAATCCGTTCGCGGCGGGCGCCTCGTCGGAGTAGCCCGTGTAGACGTATCCGCCCCATACGAGCAGCTGGGTACCCGTCCAGGCGGCCGCCGGGCCGGTTCTGACCTCGGGAGAAGACGGAAGCTGCGTCCATCCTGGGGCGAAGTCTGCCGCCGGCGGGGTTGTCGCCGGGGCAGCTGGTATTGACTCGTTCTCACGGTTCGCGAGATCGATCGCCCGAGAGCCCGTCGTCACAACGACACCCGCGACCACAGCGGCCGCCGCGTACACGATGTACCGCCCGCGTCGGCGCCTGCGGCCTTCCGCCACAAGAGCAGCGGGATCGAGCCTCCTTGTTGGCGTAGGAGCGAGACGGTTCAGCTCGGAGCGAAGATCGTCAGACAAGGCGCGCCTCCTGTATGCCGGGATCACTCCCGAGCCGACGCGCGGCCCGGTGTATCAGGGTTTTCACGGTTCCCTCGGGGATGTCCATTTGGTCGGCCACTTGCCTGACGGTCAGGTCCGCGTAGTAGTGCAGGAGCAGTGCGGTCTTCTCTCTGTGGGGGAGTTTCTTCAGCAGCTCGAGCGTCTCGATGTCTGACTCCAGCAGAACGGGCTCGCCCTGCCTCCCCAAGCTCGCTAGTTTCTGTTGCTCGGCAGAACGGCGCCGGTAGTGCGAATGCGCGAGGTTGATTGCGACGCGGCGCAACCATTGCTCAGGGGCATCGAGCCTGCGCACCTTCCTCCAATCTCGGCACAGCCGTACCAGAGCCTCTTGGGCGAGATCCTCTGCGACGTCGCGATCGCCGCAATAGAGTCCGAGCAAGCCGACGAGGGGCGCGTATTGGGCGCTGCACATCTTAATGAGGTCATCCATGACACTCCTGACGGGATCTTCTGTATCTAAGACGCATGAGAGCGCTCGAATCGTTTTGCGCTAAGCGACCATGGTTCCGGCAGCGACGGCCGCCACTGCAGCGCTTACGTACGTGACCAGCCCCAGTCGCCGTTTCAGCGAGTCATCCCACCTCCACGGATCACCGCTCCATCGCCGGAAGGCCGGCATCATCGCCCTACCCGCCCCGAACCCCGCCCCCGACAGGAGGCCGCCGACGAGAGAAGGGGTTAGGCACAAGAGCATCGCCGCAACGACGTACGGCGTGGCCGTCGGGACATAGGTCCTCACGCCGGTCCCCATCTCGTATCCGAACTGGAAGAATCCGCGGATGGTTCCGTTGGCGAAGACGCTGCGCGGCACCTGCCGCGCATTCTGCGGCAAGGGGAGACGTCGGATACCGAAGTCATGAAGCAGTGCAGCAGTGACTGCGAGAACCACAGCAGCATGACGGGCAGCCGCGGGTAGGGGCGCGGCGAAGAGGGACGCGAACCAGAGGACCGCGGCGGTGGTCAGTCCGCCGAGCAGCGCGCCCGCGGCGTACGCCGCGAGCTCGAGTCGGCCGGACCGTCTCGTGTCGTGCCCAACTGGCACGGGCAGGAGTCCTGCGCTGTTGCTGCTTCAGACGCTGCCCGAGAGGCTGTAGCCGGCGACTCCGCCGAGCCCGCCCCACAACAGCCCGGGCCCGGCGACGGTCCCGAGCAAAGCCGCCGCGCTCAGCAGCACCATCGGCACAGCTGGATCAGTCAGGGAGCGCGACGTCAATGCCAGACCGTCTGGCACCGCGTCAGAGCGGCGGGCAACCACAGCTCTGGCCTCCGTACGTGGAGTCGAGCGTCCACTTGCATATCGTGGACGTCCATCCGCTAGACGTGTTCTTCCAACCGTCGTGGCAGCGCACCTTGATGTACGAGTTACAGCCGCAACACCCCGACCGTTCCCACTTCCAGCCATCGAAATAGTTGTCGTTGGGCACGCAGTCGTTCGGGCGGAGCGCATACGTCGGGTCGTCGTTCCCAGCCTTATGCCACCCGTACTTGTGGTACGAGCTGTTGTCGATGCAGCAACTGGGGCAATTGTCGGACGGGCCGCACAGGTCGCAGGGGGCGTTGTTGTCGTAGAACGGATCGTCCGGGCACGGGAGGTTCTTGATCTGATAGCCCTCTGTGTCCACATGTCCCGCGAACGCCTTACGAGCAGGCGGAAACAAACCTAGCGTCGCAAGGCCTACTGCGGCCCCCGTTGCCCCGACCGCTTTCAGAAAGGTCCGCCGGGTGTGAGGATCGCGGAGTGGCGTCTCACGCCAAGCCGGTGTTCGGGGACGGACTTCTCCTCGAGCCGGTCTAGCCGTGGACGGGATGTCCTGCAGGTCGATTGCCATCGACTCCCTCCTTCCGTTCTCTTGCCTCGGCGACGAAGCGCTTGAACTTCTCGAGCGACCCAAGCATGTCGGCCTGCACGACGCGGCGACCGGCGTCAGTAACGACGCCGAAGGGAACAACCGAGACGTTGAGGTTCTCGAAGAGCTCCTCGGCACCGCAGATCGTCTCGATCCCGTCGACCCGCTTGTCGGCGTCCTCTCTGTAAAGCACGACCAGGCGAGGTCCGTCCCATGTCTGCGTCAACCGCGCAAGCTCGGGAATGAGAGCGTCGCAGGTACGACAACTCCTTCCGGCGAAGAACAGAAACGCGTCCGTAAACAGATCCGGGCCTTCGCCGGAGTCGAGGGTCGTCCCGATCGCCGGACCCGGACGCCGCCGCGACGCTGCTGCCGGACCCGTCTGCAAGTCTCGGATCTGTCGTAGGAGCCCTGACATCGCGAACCCCAACAGGAGAATCGCAACCCAGGCAGCAACAAGGGCGGCGGATTCGAATGTCACCTCGGCTCCGGCTGTACGACGACGGCCCGGTGCAATGCAGCGGGTAAGTTCCACAGCAGGACTGCGAACGCACCGGCCGAGAAGGCCGCAATCGCAAAATCCGCCGAGGGGGCCCACTCAACGACCTCTCCCGGCGAGCGCGAGGCTGCACCGGCAGCAATTCCGAGAGCACCCGCGCGCGCGACTACCCAAATGCTCGTCGAGATGTCGTCGGACGAACATCCACATGGCACTCCGGGCCGGCGTCGGACGAGAAAGCCCGAGTAGAGGGCATAGGCCCCGTACAGCCCCGCGACAACGACCATCGCCGTCCGCAGCGCACCGCTTGAGTCAACGACTATGGCCGTAAAGCCCGCTGCCGCGAGCAGGATCTCAGCCGCGGTCACGATCGCCGCGACGGCGCGCGCGTAGCTGGGTCGGAGCCCCGTCTGGAGCTGGATCGCGAACGCGAAGCGCCGAGATGTCCTTAGATGCGAAATTCCGGCAAACGCAAGAACGCTGAGGCTCGAATAGGACCCGATGCTCGCGGTTAGCGATTCCATTGCACCACCAGGTTGGCGGCGTCCTCAGCGACTGCTTCGGGGGCCGCGCTCGGATCGGGAATGATTTCGGTGATCGACGACGGGCCGACCAACAGGAACCGGACCGACTCCCCCGGCGGCTCCGTCTTGTAGAGCTCGCCGCCCCGGACGCTCTTTCCCGCCCAACGCGGAACGCGATATTCGGAATTGCGCGTTCGTTCCATTGCAGCAATCAATCCAAGGGTGTTCGGCTCCTTTACGAACCGTGGGGAGTGCAGCCTGCGATTGGCCCTCGTCACCTCCGGTTGCTTTATTTCGAGTTCGAGCCCGTTCTCGCGCTCGTGGAACTCGAACTCGTCCAGGATGGCCACGAGGTCCGCCGAGTGCCCTTCATAGATGTTCGTGTTGAGGGAGAACGCGGTTCCCTCCCAGACGGCGCTCCGTCGTGTCTGGACATTGTTGCTGACAGGATCGACCTCGACGGCCGATCCCATTCTCAGGCGGCCGCCCTTGTACTCGTATTCCTCGTCGAAGACCAGAACGCCGACGACTTGGCGCGCGACCGCTTCGGCGAATGGGAGCGCCCCCGACTTCAGCTCCTGAAAGCGTTGCATGCCTATAGCTACAGTGAGGAAATTCGTCGCGTATCCGCTCTCGACGTCATAAGGAGCATCGAGGACCACGGTCTCGCCTGAGAGCAGAGTGTGCGTCGCTTGCATGTCGCCCCCTTACGCTTTGCGCCCGCTGGCGGAGGGTTCGGGGACCCCCGTCGGCCGTTACACTCGACCATTACACTTCTTAAGCGATCTTGTCAAAGCCGATCGACAGGACTTCCATGTGTGAAGGAGAGGCCTAGGGTTCTCCATCGGCTCCCGTGCGAGCGACGTCGTCAGCGCCGCGCATCGTGTCGGATCCGCGGGACGGCGTACCTGGTATGAGCGGTGGCGAGTCGGCACATGGATCGCCGGGCGTGGGGGGTCAGCCGTCCCGATCGTCATGACCTTGACGGCCTTCACGCGCATCACCACCTCGTCAACGCAGACTCGCGATTTCTCCGATACGTTCCGCCAGCTCATAGCGGTCGAGAACTATCAGCCGCCTCTTAGGTCGTCAGCGCCTACAGCGCGAGACGAGTAGTAGCGATGCCGATGTCGCGGCGCGGCAGGGCCATCAGTCTGCAGTTCACGAGGCTGTGGTTGTCCTCGAGGGCAAGGTGGTTCCCGAGCTCGAACAACAACGCTTCGAGCGTGACGTTGACGCCGGTGCGGAAGGTATGCCAGAAACGGACTGGAAGGCTGCACGCGCATAGATGGCGACTCGCGTGGTCTTGCCTGTATGTGGCGCCCCGACGACCGAAACACGCTGACGCCGATCGAGAGCGGTTCCCAGCTCCTGAAGAAGCTCCGCCCTGGGGACGGCGTCGTCGCTCGCCGGTATCCCTTCGGGAGCCACGTGCAGCCAGAGCTCGTGGTGGGTGCCCCCTGTCCAACGTTAACCGAATCACGACACTCTTGGGTGCCCCCGGCAGGGTTCGAACCTACGACACCAGGTTCAAGAGTCCGATCGAAGTTGAGACGAAAGAGCAGCACATAATGCCTCGCCGGCGCCGTTCCAGCGGACACGAGCCCTGCGCTTTCGGCCTGCGCTTGCGGGAGTATCTTCTAGGGGCCGGCCCAAGCCAGAAGGAACTAACCGAGCCCCGCTTCTCCCACTCAGCACGCCCGAAGCGGGTAAGCCGCTAGGTTAAACTCACAGACAAGCGGGCAGGCTAAACCCGCAGCTCTCGTTGGGTCAGGCGGAACGAGGAGTGAGGTGATGTGATTTGCGGCGATTGAAGCAGATCTCCCTGGTTTTCATGGCCGGTCTCGTGGGAAGCGCCCTCGGCTTGGTCTACTCGGCGACGGCGCACTGGGCAAGTGGGTGCGCCACCTCCGGCTCCGCGCCTGTGGTGCACGAGGGCCACGAGCATAAGGACTCGTGTGCGGGCGGCGACGGCTGGGACAGCCTGTACGGATACGGCGAAGATGACCAACTCTACGGGGGAAAAGAGCGCGATGAGATCCGCGGAGCCACCGGTCACGACGAGCTGATCGACGCGGCGGGTACCTACGACACGGACTCGGTCTGCGATGGCGCCGGCGGCGACTTGGTCGACTACAAGGACGGTGATTGGCGCGACGAGCTGTACACCACCGACGGCTCGTTCGGGTTAGTCGCTGACGGACCGGATGAATACGAAACGTCGGTCACCTCCTGCCCTATGTAGGTCGCCGTACGGCCCGCATTCAGATCGTTCGAGCGAGCCGCAACTCAACCCCGTTGGACACCGTTGTTTGGGAGGTGGCAAATGACCAATACGGCCAAGTTGCCTGAGCACGAGAAGCGGCGCGCGCCACTCTTTCGCAGCCGCCTGCTGTACGCGTGCATCGTGGTCGGTGTGGCGTCGTTCGCAGTGGCGACAGCGATCAGTGGAAATGACACCACCCGAGCTGTTGCGTTCGCGGCCCCCCAGCCTCCAGGGGACATGGCTGCGACCAGCGATGAGGCCACAGTGGCGTCTGGAAGGCACGGCAACCAGGCCTGGACCCTCCGCGCCTACCGCGCCGCGGGTAGGCCAGAGACGCCCGCCGAAGGTGAGAGGGCGCTTTGCCTGCGCTGGAGGCTTGGCGAGCGACAGCCTCTTTCGAACGGATGCACTATCGGCCGCGAGTCCTTGAGCGCCGGCGATTACTTTGCTGCGTCCAGCCATGTGGCCGAGTCGGCCACGGCATTCTTTGGCACGGTGGATAGCTCAGCTTCCTCGCTGGAGCTCGAAAGTGATTCCGGCACTCAGCCTGTCGAGGTGTATCCGTCGCCTCGCGGTTTGCGCCTGTCGTTCGACTTCTTCGTCGCCTTCGCGCCCGCTGGAGAGGACGTCACGATCCGTGCGATCGCTGAAGATGGAAGCACGCTTCGTCAGCAGACGTGGACCGCGTTGCCGCGCGTAACCACATCCGTCGAAGGGTCGGGTGACGGAATCGTCGTCGGGTCGCATGACTGCGAAACCGCTGCTTGCTCGCCTCTTGCTGAGCGCGAGCGAATCATCGACTGCGGAAGCGACTGCTGGGCCGACGTACTCAAGGGCCAGGTCGTGGAGCTGCGCGCTGAGCCTGCCTTGGGGTCGCGGTTCACCGGCTGGTCGGGCGCGTGCGAAGGACTCGGTGACTGCACCGTGGCGGTCGACTCGAACGCGCACGCCACGGCGCACTTTGAACAGGTCCCCTAGGGTCACGAGGCAGGAGAGTGAAACCAGGTGCCGCCGTCTGCCCGCCTGCGGCACCTGGTTCGGTGATATAGCTGCCACCACCCACCCCGTATTCGTTCCAATCCAGTTCTCCGGGCTTTCATTCGGGTTCGAGCTCGGCCTCGGCTTCCGAACATACGTGCCGTCCGCCCTGCCTTACGTGGTCCTCGCATCGATTCTTCTCGTGGGACCTCGTACCCGCCTACGCTGGCGCTCGGTATCGGGTTCGGCCTCGCCAGGGGGCTCGTCCCTGTGTTCCGGATAGCAACCCGCGATCCTCATGGGGAGAGCTTTCACGCGATCGTGGCCATGTATTCATTACAACCGCATGGGGGTTGGTTGCGATGGTCGGCGTCACTGCCGTCGTCGGTGGCAACGTCCTCTAACAGGAGGCGTACGTGGGAGTGTGGACGAAGATCGCGATCAGCGCTGCAGCGCTGATCGCCACCG
>JALZEA010000179.1 GCA_030862265.1 Actinomycetota bacterium
TCGCCGATGCGTTCCGCGACGGACAGACAGCTGCCGACAGGATCCGCTCCGGAGGCCGCTTTTTGGATTCCCTCGTAGCGAAGGATCGCCAGTGGTGCCTGCTGTATATGGAGTTCTGGGGTCGGGCAGTTCGGGATCCGAAGCTTCGGCGTCGCTTCGCGGCTCAATACGCGGCGTGGCGAAGTGGCATCGCACAGATCATTGAGACCCAAAGCAACGAGGTCGGTGTGGAGTTTGACGCGCCGGCGGACGAGCTCGCCTCGGCCCTGATCGCACTTTTCGAAGGCCAGGTGTTGCAACGGCTGATTGATCCCCGTGCATTTGACGAAGGCTTCTTCACGCGTCTCCTCCTGCGATTCTTCGCCCGTCTCGATGCAGCCAACAACGTGACCCGGCACGCAGGGTGAGCACGATGAGTTCGTATGAGGAACGGGCTCCGTGGCGGAGATGTGCTCTTGTGGCAGTCGGCCTTGTGGTGCTGGCCGCGTCGCCGGTAAGTGCTCAAACGAATGGCGATCCTGCGGCGGGGCGAGAGGTGTTCGAAGCCAACTGCGCAATGTGCCACGGACAAGACGCAAGCGGAATGATGGGTATGCATCCATCTCTGCGCGGCGCGGTCGAGCGGCTGAGTCTTGAAGGGGTGGTGGTCACGGTCCGCAACGGGCGCGATACGAATCCGCCGATGCCGGCGTTCGAAGGGCGGCTCAGTGATCAGGAAATTGAGGACGTCATCGCATATCTCGACACGCTTCCGGTGGGTCCCCGTAACTTCGGGCCTGGGCGCGAAGGAATGATGGGAGGAAGCATGGACGGAATGATGGGTGGCGGCATGCTCGTGGGGATGATCGTTTTCCTCCTGTTGATAGGGGCGGTCGTAGCCGCGGCGGTGCTCGCGGTGAGGAAGTTCGGGCGTGGGAGCGGCGGCAACGGATCTCGTCACGATGACCCGTTGTCCATCCTGAAGGAGCGCTACGCCCGCGGCGAAGTAGATCACGAGGAGTTCGAGGAGCGCCGCCGGGTGCTGCAGCAGTGACGGAGCCGGGTGGGCTTGCGGCGAGGCATCGCGTCGCGCGGGCTGTTGCCGGCGGCGTCTTCTTGGCGCCCGCGCCGATGTTGTGGTCTCGTCCGCTCCTGCGTCCCCTTGCGATAGGCGCTACATGGTTCGGCGTCTCGCATTTGGTCGCGGCCGCGACCGCTTATGACGGCTGTCCTGAAATCGGTGCGATCGCCAGCGTCGCTCGCGGCGAGGAACTTGTTACCGGCTGCGGGCCCTGGGGCGTTCTCGACCGCTGGATCGATCGGCTCGTATCGGAATGATCGAGCGGTCCGACGTCGGCTACGCCCAGTCGGGGGACGTCTCGCTCGCCTACCGCGTCATGGGTAGCGGGTCACCCTCCAGGGCATCCCTCACGGGCGGATACGCATCTAGAACATCGAGGTTCGAAAGCCACGGAAGGACAAAGAGGATGTCGCGAGGACCACATCCCGGAGTCCCGCCTCGTAGAGCTGGACGGGGAGGACTACCTCCCATTCGTCGGGGATTGGGATGCGGTCTTCGGCGAGGTCGAGGAATTCATCACCGGCAGTCGAAGTCCGCACGATTCGCAGCGGGCGCTCGCGACGATCCTGTTCTGTGACGTGGTGGACTCAACTCGGCTCGCGAACGACATCGGGGACATGCGTTGGCGGGTGTTGCTCGATCGGCTCGATGAGGTTGTGGAAGCGCGGGTGACGAGCTGCAGGGGCCGCGTCGTAAAGCGACTTGGCGACGGCTACCTCGCGACCTTCGATCGCCCTGCACGTGCGATCCGGGCGGCCACGCTCATTCGGGATGCTGCGGCACAGGAGGGCGCCGCAATGCGGTTCGCGCTTCATACCGGCGAGGTCGAAGTGCGTGGGGATGACATCGGCGGCATAGCTGTTCATATCGTGCACGCGTCCTGGAGAAGTCAGACGCGGGCGAGGTCCTCGTGTCGCAGGCGATCCCGCCGTTGATCGCGGGGTCGGGATTGCGGTTCGAAGACCGAGGCCGCCATGAGCTTGAGGGGATCGACGGAGGATGGTCGCTGTTCCGCTTCGACGAGCGATAGCGCGCCGCCCGATCCCCACTCGACAAAAGATATGGCGGGCCGCTGACTTCGCCGTTCCGCATGCAAACGAACCGATGGTGGCTGGTCCGCGGGTCCCGTCTAGCCGCAGGTTCTCTCGGTTTCTTGTTTAGCGACCGGATATACGTTGGAGCGTTTCGCCAAGGGCGAGATCGATCGAGAGGAGTTCGACGAGAAGCGAGCACATCTCCGTTTGTGAAGAGGTAATCCATCACAGGTAACCTGGGCTCGATGAAGCTGACCCTGGCGCTGGTCCTGATACTTCTCTTGATCGCGGTCGCCCTGCCCATGGGGATGGCAGAAATGGGTGAATGTCCGATGTGCACGTCTCCGAAGACCCTCGCGCTCGGGATCTGCGCGGCCGTCGTTTCCCTCTTCATGCTAATCGTCTTGCTGAGGAGTTCCCTTCTGCCCTCCCGCCAAGAATCATCGCGGCGGCTCTTTCTGGCTCGCGCGCTCTACAGACCTCCGCGTTTCGCCTAGGCGTATTCGCGCGCCAGATCCACGGCGCAACGTCTAGTTATTGGAGGTCATCTTGAGAACACTTATCGCTTATCTGCCCGTCATCGCATGCGTGGCGCTGATGGCGCTTATCTGCATTCCGATGATGAGGAACATGCACAAAGGCCATGGAGAGACCGACGACCCCGACACGCAACGGGAGATCGCCGAGCTCCGCGAGGAAATCGCTTTGTTGAAGGCTGAGCGCGCGCTCGAGGACAAGACCGAGACCGTTGATGGCTAAGACTCAGACGCGCCAAACATCTGGCAAGAAGTCGGGGAAGGGTCAGCGCCGAACGGGCTCGAGAAAGAAACCCCCTCCACCTTGGTATCAGCGCTACCGCTGGTTGCCGTGGGTGGTGGGTCTCGCTGCGCTCGCGGTCGTCGTGGTCGCGGTGCGCGCCGGGCAGACCGACGCGCCGGCCCCGGGAGTGACAGTGTCGAAGCCGGTCGTGGGCGGTGATCTGCACTCCCTTGTGGTCGGTCCCGAGGACCCGGAGACGGTCTATATCGGAAGCCACTCGGGTGTCTCCGTCTCCACCGACGGCGGTGAGACGTGGGAGGTGATCGAGAGCCTCAACGGAGCCGACGCGATGGGCTGGGCCTTCACCGACGACCTCATCCTTGTCGGCGGCCATCCGGGGCTCAGCGTGTCGACCGACGGTGGCGCGACCTTCGAACAACGCAACGGCGAGGGCCTGCCGTCAACCGACGTCCATGCACTCGGCGCCGGTGACCAAGTCATCTATGCCGGGCTCGCGGGAGTGGGCACGTTCGCGTCGACCGACGGTGGACAGACCTGGGAGGCGCGCTCGGAGGAGTTCGGGGGCGCGTTCATGGGTCGCATACAGGTGGATCCGGCCGACGACGACCACATCCTTGCGCCGGACATGGAAGCGGGCGCGATCGAAAGCACCGACGGGGGCAGGACATGGAACCCGCTCGGTGGCGTGCAGGGCGCGATGTGGGTCAGCTGGGACCCTAAAGAACCCGCCCACATAATCGTGACGACGCAAGGCTCTGCCGCCCAGAGCACCGACGGCGGTGAGAACTGGAAGGCCTTCGAGATCCCGGAAGGCGCGTCGATCGTCGAGTTCAGCCCCCACGACCCCGACGTGCTGTATGCCGCGGTGCTCGAAGCACCCGAGGCGTCGGTGTATGTGAGCGAGGACGGCGGCGACACGTGGACCCGTCCCTAGGCTGGTAAAGCATGCCTTTGGCGCTCGCCCTTGTGGCGGGGGCGCTGGCAAGCGTGAACCCATGCGGGTTCCCGTTGCTGCCGGCGTTCTTGTCCTTCTACGTCGGTGCCGAAGAAGACGATCTTCCGCGCGCGCCTGCGCGCGTGGCCCAGGGCCTCTTGGTGGCGGCAGGGTTCCTCGGGGTGTTCGCGCTGGTCGGAGTGCCGATCGCTTACGGCGTGACGCAGCTCACGAGCGCGATCCCGTGGGCGGGACTCGTGATCGGGATCATGATGGTGATCGCCGCGCTCGCAGGGCTCGCGGGCCGCAGCTTGTACCTCTCCCCGCGGCGCCCCCTTTCCGTTAAACGACGACGAGGCCCGGCCACGATGGTGTGGTTCGGCGCGGCGTATGCGGTGTGCTCGCTGGGTTGCACGCTTCCGATCTTCGTCGCGCTGGTCGGCGCGTCCCTGGCGACCGCGAGCGTTGTCGAGGGCACGATCGTCTTCGGTGCCTATGGATTGGGCATGGCGACGATGCTCATGGCGTTGTCTCTGGGCACGGCTCTGGCGCGCGATGGGCTGGCGCGTCGGCTCAAGCGTCTATTGCCACACATGCAGCGCATCGCGTCGGGTCTATTGCTGCTGGCCGGTACGTACCTCACGTATTACTGGGCGCGCGTGATCTGGTCATCGCCGCAGTCCTTGGGCGGCGATCCCCTCGTCGGCGCGATGACGCGCTTCGCCACCCTGGTCCAACGAGCGGCGGGCTCGTCCGGAGGACGGAGCGCGCTCCTGATCGCGGGAGGGGTCGTCGCGGTCGGCATCGCGGTCGCGATGTGGCAATGGTCGGGTCAGGAACGGACCTCATCGGAATCGCGATGAACGAATCCTTCGATGACACCGCGAGACCTCCAGAGCAGAGGTCGCGCTCGCGCTCTCATTCTCTGCGGTCTGATCGCGCTCGTTCCCGCGCTCGCGTTCATAACGGTCCTGTGGATCGGACTGGCACGCACGGGCCAGCAGGCAGAGTCCGGAAGCGCGGCACCCGGCTTCGAGCTTCCGCTGCTCGATGGCAGCGGCGTGCTCACCGACGAGGACCTGAGAGGTAAGCCTATCGTCATCAACTTCTGGGCTTCGTGGTGCATCCCATGTCGCGAGGAGGCGCCGTTGTTGGAGGAAGCGTGGCGCGCCTATCGCGACCAAGGTGTTGTGTTCTTGGGGGTCAACATCAAGGATGCGGAAAGCGACGCTCGGCGCTTCGTCGAGGAGTTCGACATCACATATCCGATCGTGCGCGACATCGACCAGAAGTTGACCAGAGACTTCGGGATCAAAGGTTTGCCGGAAACGTTCTTCGTCGACCATCGCTGGAAGTTCATCGGCGCAATTGCAGGCGCCAAGACCGGTGACCAGCAGGGCACGGTGATCTTGGGCGCGATCTCCGAAGACGAGCTGCTCTCCAATGTCGAGATCCTCATCCTGAGGATGAAGTCGCCAACCGAGGAGGATGGATGACACGGACGCACGCGGTCGCTCTTGTAGCGGCATTGCTCATCGCCGGGTGCGCTAGCTCAGAGCCTGCGGAAGACGAGGTGGCGACGAGCAAAGGAGCCCCGACGCCGGGTCAAGAGATCTTTCCCGTCGTCGCTTCCTCCGAGAGGGTGGTCGGCGAGAACCGCTTCCAGATCGGGCTGCTCGACACGAACGATGCTCCCATCCGCTCACCGAAGACCACATTGCATGTCGGCTTCGTGGGACCCGGTGACGAGGCGCCGTCATCAACTTCGACGATGAAGTTTGTATGGACGATCAAACCGGTCCAAGGCCTGTGGGTGGGGGAGGCAACCTTCGACGAGGCCGGGCAATGGGAGGCGGTCATCGACGTCCAAGGCGGCGGCTACGACGCGACCGTCGGCACGACCTTCGACGTGAAGGAAGAAGGCACGACACCCGAGATCGGGGACAAGGGACCAGCCGTCGAAACGCCGACCCTGGCCGATGTCGGCGACCTGTCGGAGATAACGACGGACTCCAATCCCAGTCGGCGCTTCTACGAACTCTCCATCGCCGAAGCGCTCAAAGCGGGACGTCCGGCGGTCATCGTCTTTGCGACACCCAAGTTCTGTACTTCGCAGGTCTGCGGTCCAACGCTGTCGATCGTCAAGGACGTCGCCAAGGACTACCCCGGTGTGAACTTCGTTCACGTCGAGCCCTACGACCTTGACAAGGTGCCGGAGGAACTCGACCCCGTGCCCGCCGTGACCGCGTGGGGGCTTCCTTCGGAGCCCTGGGTATTCGTTACCGACGAACGCGGCCGCGTCGCTGCCAAGTACGAAGGCAGTGTGGCGCCACGTGAGCTTCGACCTCTCTTGAGGCAGCTTTAGGTGGGCGGGCCTCTGCCGGCAATGCGGCGACGAGCGGAAGGTA
>JALZEA010000018.1 GCA_030862265.1 Actinomycetota bacterium
GCAGCTGGCAGGCGACGAGATCGAGCCCGAGGACCTCTTCCGTGACAGTGTGTTCCACCTGGAGACGGGCATTGACTTAGAGGAAGTAGAACCCACCATCCGCGTCGACCAGCATCTCGACGGTCCCCGCGTTGACGTAGCCCGATGCCTTGGACAACGCGACCGCGGCATTCCCCATGTCACTCATGCGATCGGCGAAACGTGGCGGGGGCGTCTCTTCGATCAGTTTCTGGTGACGCCGCTGCAAGGAGCAATCGCGGACCCCCAGCCACAGTGCGGCGTCCGCTGAGGGAGAGAGGAGTTGCACCTCGAGATGTTTGGGAGCATCGAGGTAGCGCTCGATGAAAACGTCGCTCGAAGAGAAATAAGCAGCCGCCTCCCTCCGGGCGGACGTGAGCGCATCCTCGATCTCGTCGGCGTTGCGAGCGACCTTGAGGCCGCGGCCTCCGCCACCTCCCGATGCCTTAACGGCCACGGGATATCCGTGCGCGTCGGCGAAGGCCGCTATCTCCGCCGCGTCCTCGACCGCGCGCGTCAGACCGGGAACCACGGGCACGCCGGCGTCCTCCGCGATCCGGCGGGCCGCGATCTTGTCGCCCAACGCGCGGATCGCCGCGGCCGGCGGACCCACCCAAATCAATCCGGCATCCACCACGGCGGCGGCGAAGTCGGCGTTCTCCGAGAGGAAGCCGTAGCCGGGATGGATCGCTTGGGCGCCGTGTGCGCGTGCGGCATCGATGACGGCTGCGACGTTCAGGTAGGTGTCGGCGGGCGCCACGCCCGGGAGATGGACGGCCTCGTCGGCGATCGCGACGTGGCGCGCGTTCGCGTCCACATCGGAATGCACGGCAATCATGGACACGCCGCGCTCCTTACAGGTACGCGCGATGCGAACGGCGATCTCGCCTCGGTTCGCCACCAAGATGCGATCGAACATCAGTTTTCGCCCTGCAATTGCCAGCGCGGCCCGTTGCGCAAAACTTTGCTGGGAAGCTCACCCTCTACGAATCCCTGCGCGATCCGCGCGGCGTCGAGCAGCCCGTCGAGATCGATGCCCGTCTCGATACCCATGTCGGTGAGCATGTGGACGAGATCCTCGGTGGCGATGTTGCCGGTGGCGCCCGAGGCGAATGGGCTGCCTCCCATGCCCCCGACGGAGGCATCGAAGTAGTCCACGCCGAGTTCTAGGGCAACGAGCGCGTTCGCGAGGCCTGTACCGCGTGTGTCGTGCAGGTGCATGTTGATAGCTACCTCGGGAAGCTGCGATCTCACGGCCTCGATGATCCCCGCCACGCGTGTCGGCGTCGCCATGCCGGTGGTATCGCCGTAGGAGATCGTGTCGATACCGAGATCCATCAAACGACGCGAGGCGTCGACCACACGTTGCGGATCGACGTCGCCCTCGTATGGGTCACCGAAGGCACAGGACAGGGTCGCCTCGAGCGGGAGGTGGGCATCACGCGCCGCGGCGCCCACGTCTTTCACATCGGCGAAGGACTCTTCGACGGTCTTGCCGACATTGCGCCTGTTATAACCGTCGGTCACCGCAATGAAGACCTGGAGGCCGTCGACACCCGCCTCCGCGGCGATCTCCGCGCCTTTCCGGTTCGGCACGAGCGCAGAGTAGAAGACCTCGGGGTTGCGATCGATCCCGGCCCACACCGCACTCGCGTCGGCCATCTGTGGAACCGCCTTGGGTGAAACGAAAGAGACCGCCTCGATGAAGCGTAGACCCGTCTTCGAGAGCGCATCGATGAACGCGATTTTGTCGGCCGTCGAGACATGCGCCGGCTCGGACTGAATACCGTCGCGTGGGCCCACCTCGCGGATCCGAACCGATGACGGGAGATTCATCGGTTCTGCCAGTTGGGGCCGCGCTTCTCGTTGAATGCGGCGATCCCCTCGGCGCGATCCTCGGACGCGATGACCTCTGCCCACGCGGCGTGCTCGATCTCGATCCCCTCGTCAATCGGCACGCCGAGGGCACCGTCGATCGCACGCTTCGCGGCGCGTACCGCGACGGGTGAGGAAGAGCGGGCGATGTCCGACGCGATCTTCGAGGTGTGCGCGTCCAGCTCGGCACGTTCACAGAGCTCCGCTACGAGACCAAGCTCCCACGCATGCTCGGCATCGACGATGCGACCCCGGAAGATAAGGTCCTTGGCCCGAGTGGTTCCCAACTTGCGAGTCAAAAGTTGCGTTCCACCTCCGGCGGGGAGGAGGCCGACGCGCACCTCAGGCAGCCCTACCTTGGCGTCCCGTGCGGCGATGATGAGGTCGCACGACAACGCGAGCTCGAAGCCCCCACCCAGGGCGGGGCCGAAGATAGACGCGATCGTCGGCTGCGGGATGGCTCGCAGCGCGGCGAACATCCCTTTGACCTGTTTGCGGTTCGTGTGGAAGTCGTCGAGCGAGAAGCGTCCACGTTCCTTCAGGTCGGCCCCGACGCAGAACGCTTTCTCCCCCGCGGCTCTCAGGATCACGACCCAGCTATCCGGATCGCGTGCCACCTCCTCGAAGCTGCCGGTGAGCTCGTCGGCCATGGACCCGGAGAGCGCGTTGAGCACCTCGGGACGGTTCAGGGTGATGGTTGCGACCCGGTCCTGACGCTCGGATGTAACGAGGCTCACACCGGCGGCACCCCGTGGTGCCGCTCGGAGAAGTGACGGTCTTTCCGAGTCGCGCGCTGCAAACGCACGGATAGTTCGCGTCGGAGATCGTCGGGTTGGACCACCGCGTCGACGATGTTCTCGGCCGCGAGATGCACGATGTCGATATCGGCTTCAAACTCGCTGCGCTTTTCATCAATGAAGCGTTCGCGCTCCGCGGGGTCTTCGATCGCCTGGATCTTGTTGAAGTAGACGGCATTAACGGCGGGTTCGGGACCCATGACCGCGATGCGGGCCGTCGGCAACGCGATCGTCGCGTCGGGCTCGAAGCCCGGACCCGCCATCGCGTAGAGCCCTGCTCCATACGCCTTACGGACGACGACACAGAACTTCGGAACGGTGGCCTCGGACACCGCGGTGATCATCTTGGCGCCGTGGCGGATGATCCCTTGCCGTTCGACGGCCGTCCCGATCATGAATCCCGGAACATCCGAGAGAAAAATCAGTGGGATGTTGAACGCGTCGCAGAGCCAGATGAAGCGCGCCGCCTTGTCGGCGGAATCGACGAACAGCACGCCACCCTTCTGGGCAGGCTGGTTGGCCAGGATGCCGACGGCGCGACCCTCGACGCGCGCCAGACCAACGATGAGTTCCTTCGCGAAGTCCGGCTTGACTTCGAAGAACGAGTCCTCGTCGATGAGTCCTGCAACGAACGAATACATGTCGAACGCTTTGCTCTCGTCCTCGGGCACGATGCCGGCGAGCGAACCGGTATAAGCGGGCCCTTTCGCCTCGACCTGCGGCGGGAGGTCCCGGTAGCTTGGCGGGAAGTACGCAAGGTAAGCCTTTGCGGCCTCGATAGCGGCCTTGTCGTCGGCGACGAGGAGGTCGCCACAACCAGAGACTTCGCAATGCATCTTGGCGCCGCCCATCTCCTCGAGCGTGACCCGCTCGCCGATCACTTCCTCGGCCATGCGCGGTGAGCCCAGATACATCGACGCGTTGCCCTCGACCATGAACACGATGTCGCAGAACGCCGGGATGTACGCGCCGCCGGCCGCACTCGGACCGAAGAGGCAACAGACCTGTGGCACATGCCCCGATGCCTGCACCTGGTTGTAGAAGATCTTGCCTGCCCCGCGGCGCCCGGGGAAGAGATCGACCTGATCGGTGATGCGGGCTCCCGCGGAGTCGACGAGATAGATCATCGGGTGCTCATGTTTGCGCGCGAGCTCGATGATGCGGATGATCTTCTCGACCGTGCGAGCCCCCCACGAACCGGCTTTGACGGTTGGATCGTTGGCCATTACCGCGACCGGCCTGCCGCCGAGACTGCCCACCCCGGTGACGACACCGTCGGCCGGAAGATCGCCCGCCAAGGCATTCACCAGCAGCCCGTCCTCCACGAACGAGTCGGCGGAGTCGAGCAACAGCGAAAGGCGCTCGCGCACGAACAACTTCCCCTGTTGGGCGAGCTTCTCGTGGTACTTGGGAGCCCCGCCTTTCACAGTTTGCGCCGCAACCTCGGCGATGACGTCGGAGCGGCGAGGTTTGTCGTCCATGAGGCGGCAATCCTAGTTGTGCATTACCTTGGGTTTCACTGCGACGAGGCGCTCGAGGATGCCCCACCGCATCCGGTCGCGGGTTTGGACGTCGAATCCGGCGGCTTTCACATGCAGGGAGGGCCTCCTCGTTTGGTGATCGCCGTCGATACGTATCGAAAAGAACTCCCACATTTTCTGGATCCAGAAGATGGGCTTAACCGCGCTGCGGATGTGATCGACGAGGATCAATCGTCCTCCGGGTTTCAACACCCGCTTCATCTCGTCGATCGCGATCGAATCGTCGGGAACATTGCAGAGCGAATAGGTGCAGACAACGGCGTCGAACGACGCGTCCGGGAACGGCAACGCCTGCGCATCCGCCTCCCGAAGATCGACTGAGCGATCGAATTCCGTTGCGCGATCTCGGGCGATGGCGAGCATCTCGGGACTCAGATCGATGCCCGTGAGCAACACGTCCAGCGGGTAGTGCGGGAGGTTCAGTCCCGTTCCTATCGCCACCTCGAGCGTGTCTCCAGTTGCTTGAGAACAAGCCCATGCGCGATGTTCCTCGCCGAGCACCTTGGTTTCGAAGAATCCGATCTTCTTGTCGTATTTCGGCGCGAGCTTGGCCCACGCTTTGCGACGATGCTGGAGTGCCTTGGAGTGCTCGTTGTGTGTTGGCCGATCAGCCGTCATGTTTGAAGTCTTCCGGATCCCACTGAAAGATCCATCTTTCGCAATAGTTGGGCATTAAGGGCAACCACGACCGTTGAAAACGACATCAAGATCGCGCCGACGGCAGGCGAAAGCGAGATGCCGGCCCATACCAGGACGCCCGCCGCCACTGGGATGGCGAACGCGTTGTAGCCGGTCGCCCACACGAGGTTCTGCACCATCTTGCGGTAAGTGGCCTTAGAGAGCTTGATGACACCTAGCACCGAGCGGGGGTCGTCGGACGCCAGGATGACCCCCGCCGATTCGATGGCGACGTCCGTGCCGGCTCCGATGGCCAAGCCGACGTCGGCGCGAGCGAGGGCCGGCGCATCGTTGACACCATCGCCGACCATCGCGACCCGGTGTCCGCGCTGTTGCAGCTCCGCGACCTTGGAGTCCTTGTCCTCCGGCAAGACTTCGGCGAAGAACTCGTCGATGCCGAGTTCCTCGGCGACCGCGGCGGCCACCTGCTGCGCGTCGCCGGTGATCATCGCGACCTTGATCCCGAGCTCGTGAAGCGTGTCGACGGCTTCCTGCGACTCCTTGCGGACCTCGTCTTCCAGTGCGAACGCCCCGAGCGTGCGGTCGTCCTCGATCAGGAACAGCACCGCCGCTCCCCTGTTCTTCCACGCATCCACTTCGTCGGTGAGGTCGCTCGGCAGCTCGGCTCCTCGTTCCTTCATGAGGCTCGGCCCCCCCACCGCGAGTTTCCGTCCGTCGACGACAGCCTCGACGCCCCGCGCGGTCATGGATTTGAAATCGCTCGCCCTGGGAACCGACCCCTTCTTCCTCGCGGCCGCGACGATCGCGCGCGCGAGGGGGTGCTCGCTGTCGGACTCCACGGCGGCTGCCAAAGAGAGCGCCGCATCGGCGTCTCCATCGGCGGCTGCGACACCGGTCACGACATGCTCTGCCGCAGTTAGCGTGCCGGTCTTGTCGAAGAGAACGACGTCGATGTCACGCATCCGCTCCAGCGCCAAGCGGTCCTTGACCAGGATCCCGTTGCGAGCCGACAGGGCCGTCGAGATGGAGATCACGAGCGGGATCGCCAGCCCCAGAGCATGGGGACACGCGATCACCAGCACTGTCACCGTACGTTCAACCGCGCCGCGCTGTTCTCCGAGGATCGTCCAGGCGATATAGGTGATCACTCCCGCAGCCGCTGCGACGTAGAAGAGGAACGCGGCGGCTCGATCGGCGAGCGCCTGAGCACGTGAGCCTGAGCTCTGCGCCTCGGCGACGAGGCGCTGGATCCCCGCGAGCGCGGTGTTCTCGCCGACGGCGTCGACCTCGATCCGCAACGCGGAGTCCGTCGCCACGGTGCCCGCGGTGACCCGGTCGCCCACGTCCTTGCCGACCGGTCGTGACTCAC
>JALZEA010000044.1 GCA_030862265.1 Actinomycetota bacterium
GGATGCTCGCAAGGATTACATCGGTAACGCGGCTCGGGACGGTCGTATGGGCGTTGTCTTCGCTCAGCTGACTACTGGTGGTGACTCGCATGGCGTCCACGCGTTCCTCGTGCCGATCCGGGATGAGAACGGAACAACGTTGGCTGGGGTCGCGATCGAAGACTGCGGAGATAAGGCGGGCCTGAACGGGGTCGACAACGGACGCATCACGTTCGACCGAGTGGTGGTTCCGCGCGACGCGTTGCTCGATCGCTACGCGAGCGTTGCCGCCGACGGCACCTACTCGAGCCCCATCGAGAACGACACTCGCAGGTTCTTCACGATGATCGGGACCCTCATTCAGGGCCGGGTGAGCATCTCGGGGGCCGCGGTCAGCGCCGCGAAGGCCGCGCTAACGGTCGCTATCCGGTACGGGCTCGTCCGCCGGCAGTTCAGTCCTCCCGACAGTAACGAAGAGGTCGTTCTCATGGATTACCGCCAGCATCAACGACGGCTCCTGCCGGCCCTCGCAACCACGTTCGCCCTCCACCACGCACAAGAGGAACTCGTCTCCCGCCTGCATGAGGCGTTCACCACCGATGACTATCCGGAGCACGAGCGGCGCATGCTCGAGTCGCTGGCCGCGGGGCTCAAGGCGATCTCGACGTGGCATGCCACCAGCACGATCCAGACGTGTCGAGAGGCATGCGGAGGAGCCGGCTACCTCTCGTCGAATCGGCTGCCACAACTGAAGGCGGACACGGATGTGTTCACGACCTTCGAGGGCGACAACACGGTGCTCCTCCAACTCGTCGCCAAGGGACTGCTCACGAACTATCGCGATGAGTTCGGGAGTCTCGACATGCTCGGCATGGTTCGATTCGTGGCGGATCAGATGGTGGTGCGCGTGGTGGAACGTTTCGCGGGGCGCACGCTGATCGAGGCCCTCATCGATGCCGTGCCGGGGCGCGAGGAGGATGCCGATCTCTTCGATCGTGGGTATCACCTCGAGCTGTTCGAATGGCGCGAGCGCCACGTGATCGAGGGGCTGGCCCGGCGCCTAAAGCGCGGCATCGACGCGGGAGGTGATCCGTTCGATGTCTTCAACGGAGCCCAGGACCATGTCCTCCTTGCGGCGCGGGCCCATATCGAGAGGATCGTGTTGGAGACCTTCGTCGCGGCGATCGACCGTTGCGAGGATCCCGAGAATGCCGTGATGTTGAACGCGCTATGTGATCTTCATGCGCTGTCCTCAATCGAGCGAGAGCGAGGCTGGTACCTCGAGCACGGCCGTCTCTCGCCCCGTCGGGCCAAGGCGATCATCTCGGCCGTGAACAGTACTTGCATCAAATTGCGACCGCATGCTCGTGCGCTCGTGGATGCTTTTGGGATCCCCGACGAAGCGCTGGCCGCACCCCTTCTTGGGGGCATGTGAAGCTTGACGCCTACCTCTGATCGTTTGGGGCGCCCCGGTTAGTCCCTTTTATCCCGTTTATCCCTTCCTTCCTCCCGATGGTTCGGCAGGGAGCCGGTCGTACGCGCCGAATCATTGCCTAGGCACGACACGCGCGCGAACCGCCTAGGGCGGCGACTGGAGGGCACCAGATGAAACGTTCGATAGCGATCGTCATGGCGCTGGCGCTTAGCGCCGTACTTACCGCCTCGGCCACGGGGGCTCCGAAGCCCAACGTCGTTGATCCCATGAACGATGCGAACGGCGTGAACGACCAAGGCACGGGCGATGGGAGCTTCGGGGACTTCAACCCAGCAACCGTCTCCACCGTTACTGACCTGCTCGAGATCAGGTTCACAAACGACGCCAAGAGCATCACCGCCCACATCAAGACCCAAGCCGGACCTCCGGCCAGTCAGGGAACGGGCTATCGGGTGCGCGTCAATCCAGGCGCCGGAGGCGTTTACTGCCTTTACTTCGAGTCCTTCCATCCCGGTGCGGGCAACGACCTGACCGAAAACGTGGGCCATGTGCGCGATGCATGTACCGGTGAAGTCATCGAGGCAGTCGTGATTCCGACCATCCATGGGCTCGGCATCACCGTGCCGCGTGATTCGCATGAGGCGTTCGGCAAGGGCAAGAAGCTGGTCGCCCCTCAGGGTGCCGGGTTCGTATATGCCGGCTCGACCTACCCCGCAGGAGTCATGTATCCGGTTACCGACACGACCAAGCCCGGAACGGATTACGCCATAAAGAAGTAGGGCTTAAGGAACCTGGTCGATCTTGAAGATCGTGCCGGAGAAGTTCGCGACATAGAGAGCACCCGCGCGATCGAACGTCACGTCGAGAGGCAGGTCGCTTTCGAAGAAGTCACTCTGGTCCACAACCTTCGTTCCGGCATCGTTCAACTCCACGCGCACCACCTTGTGTCCGGAAGGCGAGCCGAACAAGCTTCCCCATTCCGCTACGAACAAGTCGTTACGGAACGCGTCGCCCCATGAATCGGTGCGCTGGAACGCGAGGCCGTTGGCCGATGGGTGTAGGCCGAACGAGGAGATGGGTCGAGGGACGGTTCTAACCGGACACCGGCCGAACAGCTTGATCACTTCCGGGTTCGGATTCTGGTAGGGCTTGAGATTGCCCTTCTCGGCGAGGTTGTAGAGACAAGAGGGGAACCCGAAGTCGTCGATCCGGCTGTCGTCGATATCGGTGACGTAGAGGAGGTCGTCGGAATCCTCGAGGTTCGGATCCGCGGGGTTTTCGCCGGTCGAGCCCTGCCGCGCGTCGTCGGTGCCGTTCATCGGGACGAATACCTTCGATCTATCGAGGGGCGAGAAGGCAACGTCGTACACATTGCGCCAGCCGGTCGCGACGAGCGCCTGCTTCACTGATAGATCTCCGAGGGACATGTTGGTCCAGCGGGGATTCACGCGGATGAGGGAGCCGGACCATGGCACGACTTCCGCCTGCCCGCCCTCGACGCCGTCGTCGGTCGAATTGCCGTTGGTGACGTACAGCATGCCGTCAGGCCCGAAGGCCATCCCATTGGTGTTGTGGCGTCCGTTCGGGAGGTCTTTGATCACGACCTTCTGTTTGTCGGCGACGCCATCCCCGTCGGTATCGCGCACGCGCCACACCCGTCCGTAGACGCGGGGCCCGAATGGGCCCGGCCGGTTCGCTTCGGCGTCGGCGACGAAGAGGGTCCCCTTGGCGTTGGCGACGACACCGAGAGGGTTCCGGAAGCCTTCGGCGAATACCTCGGCCCGGCTCCCAACTCCGGTCATGTCATCGATGACGACGACCGCGCCGTTGGTGAAGTCGGTGACGTAAAGCCGCTTGACACCGGGCTCCGCACCTTCGCGGGTGTCACGACCGAACGCGAGACTCGTCGCGACGACTTCGGTCTCCGCGTAGGGCGTGACTACGAATCCGGGTGGGAGTGGCGTGTCGCCCGAAGAAGGAGCCGCGGCCACCGCAAAGGTCACCGCGATGAATACTGCGACCCATGCCGCTCTCATGGATGTCTCCTAGATAGCGACAAGTATTCCGCGCATGTTTGGGTGTATCGAGCAAATGAACGCGTAGGTCTCACCCGACTTCACTAAGTCGAGGCCGAGGACATCCGTCTGCTCGCCGGCCGCGATGGTCGGTGTCCAGAACAGCGGGCACTTGCCTTTCGCGTAGCTCGCACACCATTCTGCTTTCTTCGCGCGTTTCTTCGAAACGAAGTCCTCGGCGGCGGTGAAGTTGTGCGCTGCAACATCGGAATTGAAGAACGTCACGGTGCCGCCGACGGTGGTCGCTACGACCGGCGTTGCGAATCCTGCCGCGAAAGAACCCGGACCAGCCGCGGCAACGCGTGCCCCGGCGGGGGCAGCCGCGAGAACGACGAGGAAGCCCGCCGCCACTGCCGATAGGAGGGGTCTGAAACGCACCGGAGCCATGAGCTAGAGGGTTCGGCGCTCAGTCGGCCTTTCCTACCGGGAACACCGTAGCGACTCCCGCCGTCGAAGGAGAAACGCTCGATAGGAGGGGACAGATCGTGAGGAACATCCGTCGTTCCGCCGGTTCACTGCTCGCCGGGCTCGTGATCACTGCTTTGGTGGGGGCATGCGCAGAGGACGGCTCCGGGGCGGCGGACGTTGACGCCGGAAGTGGCGGCGATGCTTTCGAGACGAAGGCGCGCGTCGCCGAACTCGACCCTGCGCCGGCCGCCCGCGCCGCCTACGGTCAGACCACTGGAGGAGGAGCGGTGCAAGACGCATCGGCGGGGGGCGGAGGATCCGCGGTCGCGCAGGCGCTCCAAGAGACCCCCGAGATCGGGCCGAGCGTCATCAAGACTGCAGACATGTCGCTCGAGGTCGAGCGCGGCGCGTTCCAGGACTCTGTGCGCGACGCGATCGCGGTCGCCGGCACCTACGGCGGTTTCGTGCTTTCCACTTCCGTCGACGATGAGCGCAGGAAGTCGGGCTCGGTGACGATCCGCGTGCCCGCCGAAGACTTCGAAGCTGCACTTGCGGATCTCGAAGAGCTGGGAAGCGTCGAGACCCAAACCGTAACCGGACGCGACGTGTCTCAGGAATTCATCGATCTCGAAGCGCGTATCCGGAACTACGAAGCACAAGAGGTCGTTCTTCTTCGCCTGATGGATCGGGCGACCACGGTCGTCGACACGATCCGGGTGCAGCGCGAGCTCCAGAGCATCCAGCTCGAGATCGAGCGACTTAAGGGCCGGCTGCGCTTCCTTCGCAACCAGGCGGCGATGTCGACGATCTCGGTCGGGTTGTTCGAGGCGGGAGCGCCTCCGAGCGGTCCCCCCAAGCTCGGGATGCTCGGCCGTGCCTGGGAGCGCGCGATGTCGGTCGCGCTTGGGGTGGTCTCTGCCGTGATCGTCGGAACCGGAGCGATCGTCCCGGTAGCGCTGCTACTTGCGCTTGCCTATCTCGTCCTGCGCGCGCTGCGACCTCGGATGTCTAGTTCTTGAGCTTGCGGTCGAACCAGTCGAGGATGATCTCGAAGCGGCGGACGCGATGGAAGGGATTGCCCGAGCGGCTCAGTTCGTGACCTTCGGCGGGAAAACGCACGAACTCGACGTCCCGCTTCAGCAAGCGGAGAGTCGTGAAGAGTTGCTCGGCCTGTTCTATCGGACAACGGTGATCCTCCTCGGAGTGCAGGATCAAAGTCGGTGTCGTCATCTCGGTCGCGTAAGTGATCGGGGAATGCTTCAGGTACGCGTCGGTCGCCTCCCACGCGAACGCGCCGAAGTCACCGCGGAACATCCAGCCAAGATCGCTCGAGCCCGCCATCGAGTGCCAGTTGTTGACCGCGCGCTCGGAGCAAGCAGCCTTGAAGCGATGCGTGTGTCCAATGATCCAGCTCGTCATGAATCCGCCGTAGGAACCGCCCATGACGCCCAGTCGGTCCGGGTCGCAGAACTCAAAGCGCTCGAGAGCGGTGTCGACGACGGCCATCAGGTCCTCGTAATCGACGGTTCCCCAGCCGGGCCCACCCTCGACCGGTCCTCTGGTGGCCCGCCCATCGGCTTCCGAGTACCCCGACGACCCACGGGGGTTCGAGTACAAGACGACGTATCCGGCGGCGGCGTACACCTGGAACTCATCGAAGTGCCGATTGCCGTATTGGGTGAAGGGGCCGCCGTGGATATTGAGCAGGACGGGGTACCGCTGGGTGTCGTCGAAGTCGGCCGGACGCACCACCCAGGCTTCGACCTCATGACCGTCGGCGGAGAGCGCGGTGAAGGCCTCGGGCAAGAGCGGAGAAGTCGACGCCACGAAATCGCGACCGACGTCGGTGACCCTAGCGCCACGATCGAACAACTCGCTGAGCGTTCCAGGATCGGTTGCGCAATGCACTATCCAGCCATCGCGTACGTCGAAACCCGTCACCCACATTTCTCCGCCGACCGCGACCTCGGGCTCGCTCGACCCATCGGCAGGCACACGGTACAGAGGCGTGTTGCCCCGGTCCTCGCCGCAGAAGTAGAGGTAGTCGCCGTCCCATGCCGGGGAGCGGGTCGGGGGATAAGGCGCACAGTTGCGGTCGAGCGTGGTGCTGAGAACGCGCCGTTCTCCCGACGCAGGGTCCGTCACCGCGATCTGTCCGTGCCGGGGAGAGTCGAAGATGCCGGGCGTATAGATGTAAGCGATCTCCGATCCGTCGGGAGACCATTCCGGCAGATCGCACCAGCCATCCGCGCTCGTGATCAAGACGGGTTCGCCGTTTCCCGGTTCAACCGTATAGATGTCCTGAACCGGGACGATGTCGAAGTCGTCGTGGCGCATGGACGCGAACGCGATCCTGCGGCCGTCCGGGGACCATGCAGGAGCGCCGTCGTGGGACTCACCCTTGGTGATCGCCTGGGCGGCCTCACTGCCGTCGGCGCTCACGACATACAGGTGCTTCACGCGGTCGACGAGCCATCCCTCGTCATCGAGCTTGTACCAGAGCCGGGTGATGCGGCGCGGCTCGCGTCTGCGATCGTCGTCTTGCTCGTACGCGGCGTCCGGCTCGCGACAGGCGAAGCACAGCGTCGACGAGTCAGGGGACCAGGTGAGGTCGGTCACGTCACCTTTGAGGTTGGTCAGCTGCAAGGGTTCTCCGCCATCCATGGGCAGGACGTAGAGCTGCATACGTTCCCCATCACGGTTCGACGCGAACGCTATCTTCCGGCCGTCAGGCGACCAGCGCGGCGCGCTAACTTTCTTCTTTGGGTCGGTGAGGCGGCGATGGCCGTCCCCGTCGTATATCCAGAGGGACTTCGGATACTCGTTGTTCTCGCGGTCCGCCGTCCACACGAGATAGGCGACCCGACCATCCGGTCCGATCCGTGGGTCGCTCACGCCCGTGAGCTCGTAAACATCCTGGGGCTGCATGCGCGCATCGTAGTCTCCGCCGCATGACCAAGCTTGGGAGCCTCCTACTGGCCATCGTGTTCCTCACGATCGCGGCGTGTGGCGAGGACGCGGGGGGCGGCGGCGATGCGGCGATCGAAGCCGAGCCTCAGGAAGAGGAATGCCTCGTCGTCGAAGACACGGTCGAGGGGGACGGCAAGGAGGCGACCCCCGGATCGATCGTGACCGTGCACTACACAGGGACGCTCGAGGACGGTAGCGAGTTCGACTCCTCGCGGGGCAAGGAACCGTTCACGTTCCCATTGGGCGGGGGCCAGGTCATCCAGGGATGGGACGAGGGGATAATCGGGATGAAGGTCGGCGGCCAGCGGACGCTGACGATCTGCAGCGACATGGCCTACGGAGACGAGGGTTACCCCGGCGCGATCCCCGGCGGCGCCACGCTGATCTTCGACGTCGAATTACTCAAGGTCCGCTCCCCGGCCTAGCCGCCGCCCCTGCCGGCTTCCGATCGAGTAGCTGCTGCAACGCACTCGCCGACCGCGCTGCGCCCATGAGCAAAATTTCAGAAATCCGATCGGTCTGGCCGCATTGTTCTCGATTTCTGAAATTTTGCTAGGGCGCGAGCGGCGACGAGTGCTAAGCAGCCGCCTCTCTCAAATCCAGCACCAGCCGGTCGGCGGTAGCGAGGACGTATCCGAGGTCGTCTCGACGACCCGGGTCTGGACGTTGCCGTCGATCGTCTCTTCGAGTGTCGACGTGACGGTGGCGCCCACCGGCTTGTCGCAATTGTCGAAGATCCAGATACGTGCATCCCACTGGTCCACAGGGAGGGACGTGCCGAGCAATAACGGCAGATAGAACGCGAAGGCGCCCGCGGTGCCGATCACGAAGAGACCGATCGCACTGATCGCCTCCCATGAGCGGCCGATGCGCGTGGCGACGTACGCGAGAGCGAGACACATGAACGGGATCGTGGGCAACAGATAGAAGATGAATACGGCCGGTCGATGCGTGCGTGCGTCGCTGATCAGCCATGGCACATACGTCAAAACGAATCCGGCAAGGATGATCGCTTCGGCTCGCCCTCGTTCTCGTAGCCAGCGCCACGCGACGTACACGACCGCGAGAAGTGACGTCCACCAGACGAACGGGTTACCTGCGGCGAAGATCTCCTGATAATCGCCACCACACTCACCCGAACAGAAGTAGTAGGAGACGGGACGCTTCAGCAAGATCCACGTCCACGGTGGGCTCTGGTACGAGTGATTGCTCTCCAGACCGGTGTGGAAGTCGAGCATGTAGTTGTGGTGGTCCCACAACGCCCGAAACCAGGATCCGGGCGACCACGGCAGCGCGAACAAACTGCCCTCGAGGCGGCCGATGTAGGTCAGCAGGTAAATGGCCACAGGAGCGATCACCAGATAGACGATCAGGGGGACCGCGTCTGCACGAAGCGCGCGGCGCAACCAAGGCTCACCCGGACGTCGGTGGAGGCCGACGGCTAAACCGATCGCCACGGCCGCGCCCGCCAGCAGATAGAAAGCTCCCGACCACTTCGTTGCGACCGCCGCGCCGAGCGCAACGCCCGCCGCCAGCAACCACGGTCGTTCGAGCATCGCTCTCTTGGGCTCACGCTCTCTCTCGTCGCGGTCGTAGACGAGGAAAAGGAAGCCGGCGAGGCCGAACAGGGGGACGAAGATGTCCAGCATCGATGTCCGGGATTGGACGAGATGCAGGAAGTCCAGTGCCAAGAGCCCGGACGCGATCGAGGCCGCGAGCGTCGATCTGAATAAACGTCGGGCGAGTAGATACAGAAGGACGACGGTTCCGATCCCCGCGATCGCCGGCAGGATCCGCCACCCGAACGTAGTGGTCGCGCCGGAACACGCGTCGTCCGGGTTCGGGCAATCGAAGCCCCAGATTCGGATCCCGATCGCGATCAACCATTTGCCGAGCGGAGGGTGCACCTCCGGCGCGGTGGCGTCCCGTTGGCAGACGTCCGGCTCGTGCAGTACGTACCAGCACGCATCCTTCGCGTAGTAGGTCTCGTCGAAGATCAGCTCGGGGGGATGCGAGAGGTTCCACAACCTGAAGACCGTGGCGACGAGGACGATCGTGATCAGCGCATAACGATCGGCTCGTCCCCACCGCGGCGTCTCTTCGCTCGAAGTGTCGTCCCGGCTCACGGGGCAGCAGCTTACGGTTAGGTGATGGCGGGCAAGTTGATCCTCTGCGGAACGCCCATCGGCAACCTCGAAGACATGTCTGCGCGCGCGACTCGCGTCCTTTCAGAGGTCGACGTGATCGCGTGTGAAGACACGCGCCGCACCCGGAAGCTCTTGTCCCACTTCGGCATCGCCGCACGGATGCTCGTTGTCTACAACGAGGCGAACGAACGACGGAAGGCGACCGAGCTCCTGGAGAAGATAAGGAAGGGCTCGGATGTGGCACTCGTGACGGACGCAGGTATGCCCGGGCTATCCGATCCGGGCTATCGCCTCGTGCGGGCGTGCGTCGAGGCCGAGATCCCGATCGAAGTCGTGCCGGGCCCCAGCGCCGTGATCGCTGCCCTGGCGGTATCGGGCCTGTCGCCGGGGCGTTTCGTGTTCGAGGGCTTCCTTCCCCGCAAGAGCTCCGAGCGCCGCCGCCGGATCGGGACCTTCGCCGACGAGAAGAGGACCATCGTCCTGTTCGAGTCGCCACATCGTTTGGCCGCGTCCCTTGCTGACCTCCACGCTGTTCTCGGCGATCGTGCCGCGGTGGTCGCGCGCGAGATGACGAAGATGCACGAGGAGATAAAACGCGGCCCCTTGGGCGAACTCGCCGAGTGGGCCGCGCAGACGCCGCCCAAGGGCGAGATGGTGGTGGTCATCGAGGGCGCGATCCACGATCACGCCATCGCGCCGAGCGACGAGGAGCTGGCGAGCGCGGCGCGCTCGTTGATGGAATCGGGGACGCCCCGCAGCGCCGCGTTAGGAGAGATCGCGCGGCGAGAAGGAGTCAGGAAACGTCAGGTCTTCGACGCGTTGCTGTCGGAAGAAGGTGAGAGCTAGCGCGGCTCGTCGAGTGTTGTATGAGGTCCGGAATGCGGACCTATATCAACACTCGGCGTTGGGGTTGGGGTTGGGTGTACTAGGTGCGGACCGCGACGTCGTCGGGGAGTTTGACCTCGAAGTGACCTTTCTGGCCGAGCTCGCCGGCGCAGTTCTCGCACACGCTCCGACCGTGGAAATCGATGGTCGGGTTGCCCGCGGAGCAGAAGACGCAGACGTCTTGGCGTTTCTCGAGGATCACTTTCTCACCGTCGACCGAGATCTCGAGCTCGTCGCCCTCCTTGATACCGAAGACGCGCCTGAGCTCCGAGGGCAAGACGATGCGACCCAGCTCATCGATCTTTCGCACCACGCCGGTAGACTTCATGGAAGTAACCCCCTGGCACTAATTGGTAGGTACGGCGCCATGTTCCCCTGCTGCAGGGGACAAGTCAAACATCAACCGGACAATTCGGTCAGCATTTCGAGCAATTCACACGATCCGGGGAGGGCGTGAGACCCGATTGAGTGACACCGTTTTCTACGTCACGACTCCCATCTATTACCCGAACGCCGACCCCCACATCGGGAGCGCCTACACGACGGTGGCCGGCGACTTCATCTGCCGCTTCCGCCGCATGCAGGGACGAGTCGTGCACTACCTGACGGGTACCGACGAGCACGGCCAGAAGATGCTGCAAGCCGCCGAAGCCGCGGGGATGAGCCCGCTCGAGTTCCTCGACTCGATCGTCCCCAAGTACAAGGCGGCGTGGGCGGCGCTCGATATCCACTACGACGATTTCATCCGCACCACCGAGGAGCGGCACGAGACGGCGGTCGCGGCGTTCGTGCAGGACCTGTACGACCGTGAGCAGATCTATCTCGGAACCTACGAGGGCCTCTACTGCATCGGCTGCGAGGAGTTCAAGTTGCCGGACGAGCTCGTCGACGGCAAGTGTCCTCTGCACGACACCGTGCCCGAGGTCGTCAAAGAAGACAACTATTTCTTCAAGCTGTCGGCGTACGCCGATCGTCTGATCGAGCTCTACGAGAAGGAGCCGACACGTTTGTTGCCGGAAGCACGGCGCAACGAGATCCTCGGCAAGCTCAAGGGGGGCCTCGACGATCTCTCCATCTCGCGCGTCAGTTTCGACTGGGGCGTGCCGATCCCGTGGGATCCGAAGCACGTCATCTACGTTTGGGTAGACGCGCTACAGAACTACATCACCGCGATCGGCTACGGCTGGGACGACGCCCATTTCCGCCGCATCTGGCCGGTGGATATCCATCTCATCGGTAAGGACATCCTGTGGTTCCACACCGTCATCTGGCACGCGATGTTGATGGCACTTGACCTTCCCTTGCCGAAGACCGTTTTCGCGCATGGTTACCTCCAGGTCGGCGGCGAGAAGATGTCCAAGTCGCGTGCCACCGCGATCCACCCTTCGGTGCTCACGGATGCGGTCGGTGTGGATGGCTACCGCTATCACTTCATGCGCGAATTCTCGTTCGGCCAGGACGGGAACTACTCGTGGGAGGGCATGATCGCCCGCTACAACTCCGATCTCGCCAACGAGTTCGGGAACCTCGCGTCGCGCGTGCTGTCGATGATCGGCCGCTATCTCGATGGGATCGTCCCGAAGCCGCCGTCCGACGACGAGGTGATGGCCGCGGAAGCGGCGCTTGTCGCTGCTCAGGAGGCCGCATTCGCAGAGATGCAACGGGCCATCGACGAGGTCGCGCTGCACGACGCGTTGAAGGCGTGTTGGGCCTTCGTGCGCAAGGCGAACGCCTATGTCGAGGAGGTCACGCCGTGGGCACTCGCCAAAGACCCCGCCTCTGCCCGTCGCCTAGAGGTGGTGCTCTATTCCCTCGCCGATTCCCTGCGACTGCTGGCTCTGATGACGGCGCCGATCATGCCGCGCGCGGCGCAGGAGCTCTGGAATCGACTGGGTCTCGAGGACAGCGTCGAGGAGATGACGTTCGACGACGAACTGACGTGGGGACGGTTGACCTCGGGGGCGAAGGTGCGGACCGGCGATCCGCTGTTCCCGCGCATCGACGAAGCCGCGAGCTAACTCTCATGTGGTTCGACTCGCATTGCCACCTCCACATCTGTGAGGAGGAGGTTCCACTCGAAGATGTGCTGGCGCGAGCGCGTGCCGCAGGAGTCGACGACATCCTGACTGCCGGCATCGACGTTACGTCCTCGAAGCGGTCGGTCGAGATCGCCACGACCGAAGGCGTGCACGCGGCGGTGGGCGTC
>JALZEA010000062.1 GCA_030862265.1 Actinomycetota bacterium
ATCATCAGGTGGACGTGCAACGGCTTGTTCGTCGCCCCGGCGATCGCGGCGACCGTCGACGGCCCGAAGGTCAGGTTCGGGACGTAGTGCCCATCCATGACATCGAGGTGGAACCAGTCCACGAAACTCTCCACGCTGCGGACCTGTGCCGCGAGGTCACCGAAATCCGCGGTGAGGATCGACGGCGCAAGCTGGAGATGCCCGGGGCTCACTCCCCCAACCTCTCGCCGCCGGTCAATCGCAGTCCCCGCACGAAGTCCGTTCCTTTCATCCTCTTCTTGCCTGCAGGTTGTACCTCACGCAGTTCGACAGTGCCTGCGCCGGTACCGACGAGGAGGCGGCCGCCCGAGACGTCGATGTCCCCCGCCCCCAGCGCGTCGTCCTCGACCTGCGTCACGGAGAAGACCTTGAAGCGCTTGCCACCGAGGGTCGTCCATGCCCCGGGGTCTGGAGCGAGACCCCGCACGCGGTTGCGGATCTCGTCCGCGGACCGCGCCCAGTCGATGACCGTCTCGTCGTTGCCGATACGGGGGGCGTAGGTCGCGGCGGCGTGATCTTGCTCGGTGGGTTCGAGCGAGCCGCTGACGTAGCGCGGGAGGGTCTCGATCAACAGCCGCGCGCCGACGCGCGCGAGACGCTGCCCGAGCGACTCCGCGGTGTCGTCGGGATCGATCGCTTCGATCGCGGTCGCGAGCACCGGTCCCTCGTCCATGCCCGCGGTGAGAACCATGATGGAAACACCGGTCTCGGTCGCTCCGTCCATCAGCGCGCGCTGAACGGGGGCCGCACCTCGATACGCGGGGAGCAACGAGAAATGAACGTTGACGAACCCCCGCGCCGGGATGGCGAGGAGCTCCGACGGCAGCAGCTTGCCGTAAGCGACCACGGTCGCAACCTCGGCGCCACTCCTCGTGATGAACTCGGCGAGCTCGGGGTCTTTCGCGCTCGCGAATTGCACGAGCGGAAGGTCCGCCGCAACCGCGGCTTGTTTCACAGGGCTCGGACGCGGCTCGAGCCCGCGACCGGCCGGCTTGTCGGGATTGGTCACGACCGCAGCAACCTCGATATCGGAGGCAACGAGAGCCTCCAGGCTCGGCACCGCCCACGCCGGGGTGCCGAAGAAGACGGTTCTCAGAGCGTTTCCTCAACCGGGGCAGGTGGCGGATGCGCGAGGCCGAGGGCTTGATCCCGCAACGTCGCCAGGGCTTCACGTCGTTTTTCCTCCGGCAGGCGATCCGTGAACAGAACGCCGTCGAGATGATCGATCTCGTGCTGGAACACGCGCGCCTGGAACCCCGATGCCTCGAAGCGGATCGGTTGCCCGTCGGCGTCGAGTCCTTCGACGACGACGTCGCGCGCCCGCTCGACCTCGTAAGCGATCCCACGCATGGATAGACAGCCCTCCTCGTCGAGCTCCGTCTCGTCGGACCTGGTGGTGATGACGGGATTTACGACCGCGCCGGTCTCTTCTTCTACCTGCCACACGAAGATCCGCTCCAGAACTCCGACCTGGTTACCGGCCAGTCCCACCCCGGGAGCGGCTTGCATCGTCTCCAGCATGTCGGCGATCAGCCGGCGATGGAGATCGGTCACGGACTCGACCTCGCGGGCGCGCTCGCGCAGGACGGGGTCACCGAACTGTCTGATCCTCAGGAGAGCCACTTCAACCTCGGATATCCGTTAACGGGGGTCCACGTCGACCGCGATCGAGGTCGCACGTGTCATCGCCTTGAGGATACCTCGCAGCTCCAGGGCGGTCGTGTCGGCGCTCTCGCATTTGAGCAACGCTTCGACGCCCGGTCGCGCGGGACCACGCTCGACCGGGCCGAGGACCTTGATGCCATGCCGCGGGAGGTGACCAATCAGATCGTCGAGCGCCGCGCGTGCTCCGGGCCCGCGTGCGCTCAACCGGATCAGCTCCGTGAACGGTGGATAGGAGAGTTCGCGACGCACTTCGACCTCACGCTCGAGGAAGAAGTCGTAATCCGCGCGTACGAGAGCCTGGATCGCATGGTGCGACGGATCCGACGATTGCACGACCAGGCGCCCACCGGTCGACGCCGGCCCCGCCCACTCAGCCATCTCCACGAGCGCCTGGTAGGCGCTTTCCGAGGCCCGGAAGTCCGGGCGTCGGATCAACCAGTCGGCATCGAGGACACCGACGAGCGATACGTCGGGACGCAGCTCCGGCTTGGTCCCGATCCACGTCGTGACGTACACGTCGGCGTCGCGGTGCCCGCTATCCGCCGGGTTCGACGGGTCCACGCGTACGACGCGCGCTCTGGGAAAGGACTTCGTCAGTTGCTCTCCCAAACGCTCCGTGCCCGCGCCCACGAAGCGGAAGTCCGCCGCGCCGCACGTGGGACATACGTCGGGAGCGTTGCCGCGGAAACCACAACGTGCACATGCGACGGCTCGGTGCGAGCGCTCGAAGAACAATCCGGCCTCGCATACCGGGCACCGCAGCGAGCGACGACACGCGGCGCACCACACGGCGCGCGCGAAGGCGCCACTCGGGGCCAGCAAGGCCACCCGGTCACCCTGGCGTAGGTGATGCGCGATCCGTTCGTGCATGACATGGGAGACCGGCCGATCAGTTTCGCGCTCAATTACTTCGATGAGGGGTCGTGCCGCGCGGCGCTCGGTGCGGTCGGCGACCACCGATGCGAACGTCCCCGAAGCCGCTGCCCAGCCGGTTTCCACCGACGGCGTCGGGCTGATCAACACGCACACCGCGCCCTGCAGCCCGGCGCGCTTCACCGCGACCTTCACGGCGTGATAGCGCGGGGACCGGTCCTCCTTGTAGGTCTGGTGATGCTCCTCGACCACCACGATCAGACCCAGCTCGGGGCTGGGAGCGAACACCGCCGACCGTCCTCCCGCCCCGAGGGACGAGCCCGCAGCCATCGACAGCCATCCCGCCGAGCGCTCTGCGTCGCCGGCGGCCGAGTCGAGACGCATGAGATGGGGGAAGTGCCCCGCGAGCGATGCGATGACCTGTGAGCCGTAGCGCACCTCGGGGACCGCCACGATCGTCGTCCGGTGGCTCCTGCGGGCAGCAGATGCCAGCTCCGCGACGACGCGGCCGCGATCTTCACCGGGCAGCACGCGGAAACAGAACGTTCCCGAGCGCTGCTTCTCGATGGCATCGATCAGTTGCCGGCCCCCTTGATAGTGCAGGGCGGTGATCGGATCCAGAGACACCTCCCCGTCGCCATCGGTGCCTACCTTCACCCGCACTCGCGGTGGAGTAGCGCGCGCGAATGCTTTCCCGCGTGGCACGACGTAGCGTTCGGCCAGCCAGTCGTAAAGCTCCACGAGGGGAGCCGGGGCGACGGGCATCTCGGCGACCACACCCTTGATCGGATCGAGCTCGCGATCCGGGGCGGCGTCGGTGAGTGTCGTCACGATGCCTCGTACGGTGCGGCCTCCAAAGCCGACGCGCACCAAGGTTCCGACATTCACCTTCCCGGCGTGCTTTTCAGAAACGAGGTAGTCGAACGTCTTGTCGACTCGCCACGCGGGAACGAAGGGGATGACCGAGGCGATGGCTACGCGCTCAGGCGTTGCTCCTGTTGTCGTCAGCCTGCGAAGCGTTTGAGATCTTCGGCGCGGTCGGTGCGCTCCCAGGTGAAGTCCTTCTCGGAGCGGCCGAAGTGTCCGTAAGCCGAGGTTGCCTGGTAGATCGGCCGCCGCAGATCGAGGTCTCGGATGATCGCCGCGGGACGAAGGTCGAACGTCTCGTCGATCGCGCCGAGGATCTTCTCCGGCGCCACCGTCTCTGTGCCGAACGTCTCGATCGAAACCGATACAGGGTGCGCGACGCCGATCGCGTACGCGACCTGCATCTCGAATCGCTCCGCGAGGCCCGCGGCAACCACGTTCTTGGCGACGTAACGCGCCGCGTAGGCCGCCGAACGATCCACCTTCGTCGGGTCCTTGCCCGAGAACGCTCCCCCGCCGTGACGTGCCATGCCCCCATAGGTGTCGATGATGATCTTGCGCCCGGTGAGCCCCGTGTCGGCGCGCGGCCCCCCGATCTCGAACACGCCCGTCGGGTTGACGAGTATCCGAACGTCGTTCGCGTCGAGGTCCGACGGGATCAGCGGATCGATGACGTGTTGCAGGAGGTCGGGCTTGAGCAACGTCTCGATGTCGACGTTCGGCTGATGCTGGGCAGATATAACGATCGTGTCGAGCCGCTGCGGGATGCCCTTCTCGTAGCCGACTGTGACCTGCACCTTGCCGTCGGGGCGGAGGTACGGCAGCACGCCGGCTTTCCGGACCTCCGAGAGTCGTTGCGCGAAGCGGTGCGCGAGCCAGATCGGGATCGGCATGAGGTCGTCGTTCTCGCGGCATGCGTAGCCGAACATCATTCCTTGGTCGCCGGCGCCCTGGCTGTCGAGATCGGTCTCCGCAGCCTCACCGGCACGTTCCTCATAGGACTGCTTCACGCCCCGGTCGATGTCGGGCGACTGCTCCTGGATCGCGACCGTGACCCCGCACGTGTGTCCGTCGAAACCGACCTTCGAGGACGTGTAACCGATGTCGGTGACCGTACGCCGCACGATCGCGGGAACGTCGACGTAGGTCGAGGTGGAGATCTCGCCGGAGACCATGACGAGACCCGTCGTAACGAGGGTCTCGCACGCGACGCGGCCCATCGGGTCGTCTGCGAGGATCGCGTCTAATACCGCGTCGGATATCTGATCGGCCATCTTGTCGGGATGGCCTTCGGTCACGGATTCAGAGGTGAACAAGCGGAACGACCCGCTCGCTTCGTGTGTAGTCATCGGGGCATATTAGAGGGCTGGAGGCTCGGGGGAACCGTTCCTTCACGCCTGAGATTGCACAGGGTGGCGGATTCCGCTACGTGACGCAATCTCGGCGGTTAGTTCCTGTTGTTCAGGAGGCGGGCGACCTCGTCGAGGAGGGCACGTGCGAGGTCGGACTTGGTGACGAGGCCGACATCGGTGAGCCCACGGTCGTCGGCGATGACGGCGCGGTTCGTGTGCACCTCAAAGCCGGAGTCGGGGCTGCCGACGTCGTTCGCGACGATCATGTCGGCGCGTTTGGCGGCACGCTTGTCCTCGGCGACCTGCCCCAGGCGCTGAGGGTCCGGCTCCGTCTCGGCCGCGAACCCGACGAGCAATCCGCCGGGCTTGCGCTCCCCATCGGAGTGCCCGAGCTCGGCAAGGATGTCGGGGGCGGGGACGAGCTTGATCTCAGGTGGCCCCGCCGCTTTCTTGAGCTTCTGGTCCGCACTCCAATCGGGGCGGAAGTCGGCCACCGCGGCGGCCTTGACGATCACGTCGGCATCGGACGCGGCGGCGAACACCGCATCGCGCATCTCGACCGCCGTCCTAACGCGCACGACGTCCATGCCCGCCGGCAAGGGAAGCTGGGTGGGCCCGGTGATGAGCGTCACCTTGCCTCCTCGCCGGTGGGCCTCCTCGGCGATGAGATAGCCCATGAGGCCCGACGAGCGGTTGCTGATGTAGCGCACGGGGTCGATCGGCTCCTGCGTACCACCCGCGGTGACGACAACGCGGCGGCCGGCGAGGTCCTGCGAACGTCCCAAGGTCTCGAGCGTCGCCGCGACGATCTCCTGAGGCTCGACCATGCGGCCGATGCCGAAGTCACCGGACGACAGCGCTCCGACCGCGGGGCCGACGATTCGTACGCCGCGCTCCTTCAGGGTCGCAACGTTCTGCTCCGTTGCCGGGTGTTGCCACATCTCGGTGTGCATGGCGGGGACCACCACGATCGGGCACGCCGCGGTGAGCAGGGTCGCCGAGAACAGGTCGTCGGAGATACCTAGCGCCATCTTCGCGATCGAGTTCGCGGTCGCCGGTGCC
Source organism: Actinomycetota bacterium (assembly GCA_030862265.1). Taxonomy (GTDB): domain Bacteria; phylum Actinomycetota; class CADDZG01; order CADDZG01; family WHSQ01; genus JALZEA01. The sequence goes on from JALZEA010000062.1 coordinate 5,859, forward strand.
ACGAGGACGAGGTCGGCCGCCCGCGCGAGTTCCACGTGCGGGACGTCGGAGCCCTCGGAGAACAGCTCCGTCGCAACCGGATGCCCGGTGAGGGCCGCGAACGTCTGGGCCCCCACGAATTCGTGCGCCGACGGCGTCATGATGACCCGCACTTCGGCCCCGAGATCGACAAGCGAACGAGCGACTTCGACGACTTTGTAGGCGGCGATGCCGCCGGTGACGCACAGAATGATGCGGCGGCCCTGTACCGGGTTGCCGCCGGTGGTCATGGGATGAGGGTTCCTACTTGATCCCGTCCGCGGTGCGCTCGTAGCCCACGAGTCCCTCGGAGATCTCCTCGAGAGCGATCGACAGGGCCTTGGGAGCCCGGTCCGTGCTGAGCGGAACCTGCGGCGGGGTGTGCTCAGCGACACCTTCGCCGAGCTGGCTGAAATAGGCGTTGATCTGACGGCTCCGCTTCGCGGCCAGGGTCACGAGAGTGAACTTGCTGTCGGCTGCCTCGAGCAGCGTCTCGATCTTGGGTTCGATCATCATCAGGAGATTCCTTTCAAAGGGTCAGATGAATAGAACGCCGTCAGGCGCTCGTGGATTCCAGTATAGAGACCACCTGGGCGGCGGCGACCTCGGGGTCGTCGTTGACCACGATGTGGTCGTAGGACGTCTTGTTCTTGACCTCGTCGTAGGCGGAGCGCATCCGGCGCGAAAGGGTGTCCGGGTCCTCGGTTCCCCGTCCCCGTAGGCGCAGGAAGAGCTCGTCGAGCGACGGGGGCTCGATAAAAATGAGGACCGCGTCGGGACGAGCGCGCTTGATCGCCATGGCGCCCTGGATGTCGAGCTCGCACAAGACGTCTCTCCCGGCGCTCAGGGCGACCTCCACGGGGCGGCGCGGCGTCCCGTAGTAGTTCCCATAGACCTCCGCCCATTCCAGGAACTCGCCCCGGTCGCGCATCCCCAGGAACACCGGCTTGTCTATGAAGCGGTAGTGGACGCCGTTGATCTCGCCCGGCCGGATCGGGCGGGTCGTGGCCGACACCGACAGCCACACCTCGGGGCAGCGAGCGAGCACACCGCGCACCACGGTCCCCTTGCCCGCGCCCGACGGTCCGGAGACGACGAAGAGACGGCCCGCCGAGGCCGACCCAGACGAGGGTTTGCTCAACTAGGACTTAACGTCGAGCGAACTCGGAGAGCAGATTCTCCTTCTGCTTCGCGCCGAGGCCTCGCATACGACGCGATTCCGAGATGTCCAACCGCTCCATGATCTTGCGCGCACGCACGCGCCCGACACCGGGAAGCGATTCCAGAACCGA